>CAIOLW010000199.1 GCA_903859215.1 uncultured bacterium
CGGCACCGTGGTCAACACGGGCGCCGGCGTGATCATCGAGGTGCAGGGCACCCCCGCCGCGCTGGGCCGATTCAACCGGCGCCTGCGCGAAGAAGCCCCGCCGCTGGCCTCGATCCTCGCGGTCACGTCCGTGTTGCTGCCCGTAACCGACATCCCTGGCTTCACCATCGACCCCTCAAGGCCGCAATCGGGTGCCACCACCGCCGTGCCGCCAGACGTCGCAATGTGCGACGACTGCCGCCGCGAGATCCGCGACCGCCGCGACCGCCGCTTCGGCTACGCCTTCACCAACTGCACGAACTGCGGGCCGCGCTGGACGCTCATCGAAAAACTGCCCTACGACCGCCCGTTCACCAGCATGAAGCGCTTCCCGATGTGCGACGCCTGCCGCGCCGAATACGAGGACCCCGCCGATCGCCGCTTCCACGCCCAGCCGAATGCGTGCGCCGCGTGCGGGCCGCGATTGTGGCTGCGCTGGGCCGACGGCGATCCCGACGTGACCGACCAGCCGCTCGCCGCCGCGGCCGCCGCGCTGGCCGCCGGCTGGATCGTCGCCATCCGCGGG
This sequence comes from uncultured bacterium, assembly GCA_903859215.1. Taxonomy (GTDB): domain Bacteria; phylum Krumholzibacteriota; class Krumholzibacteriia; order LZORAL124-64-63; family LZORAL124-64-63; genus CAINDZ01. Next base: position 566 of record CAIOLW010000199.1, read on the forward strand.
CTGGGCGGCTTCCACCTGGCGGTGCGCGCCGACGACGAGGTGGCCGTGGCGCGCCTGCGCGAGCGCAAGCACCGCGCGGCCAAGCCGCTGGCGCTGATGGTGGCCGACGTCGAGGCGGCGCGCGTACTGGCCGACGTGACGGCCGACGAGGAAGCCGCGCTGCTGTCGGCCGCCGCCCCCATCGTGCTCTTGCGCCGGCGCAAGGACGACGTGCCGCTCGCGCCGTCGGTCGCTCCCGGCCACCAGCGGGTGGGCGTGATGCTGGCGAGCACGCCGCTGCATCTGTTGCTGTTCGACCGTGTGCGCGAACTGGGCGTCGAGAGCCTGGTGATGACCAGCGGCAACGCCGCCGACGAACCCGTCTGCATCGGCAACGACGAGGCGCTCGAAAGGCTTCACGGCATCGCCGACGCCTGGGTGCTGCACGACCGCGAGATCGTGCGCCGCGCCGACGACTCTGTCCTGCAAGTCATCGCCGGCGCCCACTTGCTGGTGCGCCGCAGCCGCGGCTTCGCGCCGGCGCCCATCCCGGTCGAGGTGCCTTCGACAGGCCCCGTGCTGGCCGTCGGCGGCGACCTCAAGGGCACGGTCTGCCTGCTCAAGGACGGCTGGGCGTTCCTGAGCCCGCACATCGGCGACCTCGAAGACCTGCGCACGCGCGACTTCTTCCACGAGACGGTGACGGGCCTGTCGGCGCTGCTGGACGGCGAGCCGGTCGCCCTCGCGCACGACCTGCACCCCGGCTACGCGGGCGCCGGTTGGGCGCGCGATGAGTCTCGCCGCCGCGGCCTGCCTGCGATCGGCGTACAACATCACCACGCGCACCTGGTCGCGGCCAGCGCCGAGCACGGCCTGCGCGGGCCCTGCCTGGGCGTCATCATGGACGGCACCGGCTACGGCGACGACGGCACCATCTGGGGTGGCGAGCTGCTGCTTGGCGATGCCGCCGGGTACACGCGCGTCGGCTGCTTCGAGCCGTTCCCTCTGCCGGGAGGCGATGCGGCCATCCGCGCGCCTTGGCGCACGGCGGTCAGTTGCCTGCGCGCGGCGGGGCTGGCCGAGGGTGGCGCCGACGCACTCATCGCCCGGTGGCCGTTCCTGGCCGGGCGTCCGGTGGAGCCCTTGCTGGAGATGCTCGCGCGCGACGTGTCGTGCCCGCCCACCAGCAGCTGCGGCCGCCTCTTCGACGCCGTGGCCGCGCTGGCCGGCGTGCGCAGCGAGGTGGCCTACGAGGCGCAGGCGGCGCTCGAATTGATGGCGCTGGTCGACGCGGAGGCGGTGGCCGCGGCGCCCGCGCTGCCGGGCGTTCTCGAAGACTTGCGCCGGCGCAAGTCCGAGGCCGGCGCGCCGCTGCTGCTGCCCACGTTCGCCATCATCCGCGCCGTCGCCGCACGCTTGCAGGCGGGCGACGATGCCGCCATGATCAGTGCCTCGTTCCACCGCACGCTGATCGACCTGCTGGCCGAGGCGGCCGCACACCTGAAGGGCGGCGCGCCGATCGTGCTGGGCGGCGGCGTGTTCCTGAATGAGTTGCTGACCGGCGGGCTCGTCACGCGGTTGCAGGCGGGCGGGCATACGGTATACCGTCCGCATCGCGTCTCGCCCGGTGACGGCGGGATCGCGCTGGGCCAGGCCGTCATCGCGGCGCACAGGTTGGCGGGCGGCCGCGCGGATTGAGGGCGGTCACTTGCGCCGGCGCAAGTGGCGTCGGGCGCAAGTGGCGTCGCGCATCGCCGGCCAGACTGAACCCGACTTGCGCCGGCGCAACTGACCGATCACCGAACAGGGAGCCCAGACCATGTGCCTCGCCATCCCCGGCCGCATCACCGAGCGCTACGCGGACGGCGACCTGCCCATGGCCCGCATCGACTACTCGGGTGCGGTCGCAACGGCCTGCCTCTCGTACACCCCAGAAGCGCAGGTGGGCGACTACGTGCTGGTGCACGCCGGCTTCGCGCTGCAGGTGCTCGATGAAGCCGAGGCCGCGGCCAGCCTGCGCGAACTGACGCGGCTGTCCGCGCTGATGGAAGCCGACGACGAAGGCGGGGCCGGCGCTTGAAGCACCTGGACGAATTCCGCGATCCCGCGCTGGCCCGCGCGCTGGTCGAGCGGCTCAAACGCATCACGACACGCCCGTGGACGGTCATGGAAGTCTGCGGCGGGCAGACGCACAGCATCCTGCGGCACGGCATCGACCAGGTGCTGCCCGAGGGCCTGACGCTGCTGCACGGGCCTGGTTGCCCGGTGTGTGTGACGCCGCTCGAGACGATCGACCGGGCGGTGGCCATCGCAATGCAGCCGGGGGTCATCCTCGCGAGTTTCGGCGACATGCTGCGGGTGCCCGGCAGCCACGGCAGCCTGCTGGAGGCGCGCAGCCGCGGCGCCGACGTCCGCATGGTGTACTCGCCGCTCGAGGCCGTGACGCTGGCGCGCGCGAACCCGGACCGCGAAGTCGTCTTCCTGGCCATCGGTTTCGAAACCACTGCGCCCGGGAACGCGATGGCCGCCAGTGAAGCGATCGACGCGCGGCTCACCAACTACAGCCAGCTCGTCAGCCACGTCCTGGTCCCGCCCGCGATGGCGGCCATCCTGGACGACGAGCACGTGCGCGTGGACGCGTTCCTGGCCGCGGGCCATGTCTGCACCATCACCGGCTGGCGGCTCTACGAGCCCATCAGCGCCAGATACGGCGTGCCGATCGTCGTCACCGGCTTCGAGCCGGTCGACATCCTCGACGGGTTCATGCACGCGGTGGAACTGCTGGAAGCGGGCTCGCCGAAGGTGGCCAACCGCTATGGACGCGCCGTGCAGGCCGACGGCAACCCCATCGCGCAGGCCGTCATCGACCGGATGTACGAAGTGTGCGGTCGCAAGTGGCGGGGGATCGGAGTCATCCCGCAAAGCGGGCTCAAGCTGCGCCCCGCCTACGCCGCCTGGGATGCCGAACAGAAGTTCGACGTCGGCGACATCACGCCGCAGGAACCGGCCGAATGCATCGCGGGCCAGGTCCTGCAGGGCCGCCTCAAGCCCGCCGACTGCCCGGCGTTCGGCACGAAGTGCACGCCGCAGACGCCGCTCGGCGCCACGATGGTCTCGTCCGAGGGCGCCTGCGCGGCGTGGTACCGCTACGGCAGAAAGAGCGCGACATGAGCGACCGCCCCGACTTCAGTGGCTTCACCTGCCCCCTGCCGAAGCTGGACCACGACACGGTGCAGATGGCGCACGGCGCGGGCGGCCGTCTGTCGGCCGACCTCTTCGAACGGCTGATCCTGCCCCGCTTCACCAGCCCCGAACTGGAGCCGCGCGACGACGGCGCCCTGCTGGATCTGCCGCCCGGCCGCGTGGCCTTCAGCACCGACACCTTCGTGGTGACGCCGCTGTTCTTCCCCGGCGGCGACATCGGCACCCTGGCCGTGTGCGGCACGGTCAACGACGTGGCGATGATGGGCGGCGTGCCGCAGGCGCTGTCGGTGGCGTTCGTGCTGGAAGAGGGGCTGCCGCTGGCCGACTTCCACCGCATCCTCTGCTCGATGGAGGCGACGGCGAAGAAGGCCGGCGTGCGCGTGGTGACGGGCGACACGAAGGTGGTCGGGCGCGGGCAGTGCGACGGGATCTATGTCAACACGTCGGGGATCGGTGTCGTTCCCGCCGGGCGCGATTTGGGCGCGCATCGCATCGCGAGCGGCGACGTGGTGCTGGTTTCGGGGCCGGTCGGGGACCATGGGACGGCCATCCTCACCGCGCGCGCCGGGTTGGGCGTGCAGACGCAATTGAAGAGCGACTGCGCGCCGCTGAACGGGCTAGTGGAGGCGTTGCTGGCCTCGGGCGCCGACGTGAAGGCGCTGCGGGATCCGACGCGCGGCGGGTTGGCGGCGGTGCTCAACGAGTACGCGGTGGCCGCACGTGTCGGCATCCGGCTGGATGACGGCGCCGTGCCGGTGCGCGACGAGGTGACCGGCGTCTGCGAAATGCTGGGGCTGGATCCGTTGCACATGGCGTGCGAGGGGCGGCTGGTGGCGATCGTCGCCGCGGGCGATGCGGATCGCGCGCTGGCGGCGATGCGGGATCACGAGCACGGCGGTGGCGCCGCACGCATTGGCGCGGTGAACGACCGGCACGCCGGCGTGGTCACGATGGCCACGGCACTGGGCGTCGAGCGCGTGCTGGACATGCCGCTTGGGGAACAGTTGCCGCGGATTTGCTGATCAGGGACCCGCGACTTGCGCCGGCGCAAGTGCCACGAGACCGACGCCGCCGCACGGGCAAGAGGAGTGTGCCATGAAGGTCTGCATCATCGGCGCCTCCGGCAAGCTTGGCCGCTACATGGTGCAGCACGCGCTCGACCGGGGCTACGAAGTGGTCGGCGTGTGCCGGCCGCGCAGCGTGCGCAAGCTCGACCCGTTCCACGGGCGCATGACCGTGGTGCCGGGCGCCACCTGCGACGCCGAGGTCATACGGCGGGCCGTGTCCGGTTGCGACGGCGTGCTGACCGTGCTGGTGCCCTGGGGGCGCCGCCGCTACGCGGCGCGGACCGCCCAGACCGTCATCGATTTCGCGCAGCCCGGCGCGCGCCTGGTCTTCTCCTGTGGCTGGCACATCACGCGCGACGGGCAGGACGTGTACACGGAGTCGCTCAAACGGCAGGAATCCCTGGCCCGCTGGGCCGGTCGCCTGACGGGACTGATTGACATCGATGACCAGATCGAAGCCTGCCGCCGCGTGTTCAACAGTGACACCCGATGGACGGTGGTCCGCGGCAGCGACCTGGAAGAGGGTGAGAGCCAGGGAATTCCGATCTGGCGACGGCACGTGGGCGACCCCGCCCTGGCGAGCAACCGGACGCGCCGCGTGGACTTCGCCTTGTTCATGGTTGCAGCGCTTGAGGACGACACGCTGTTGCGCGAGGCGCCCGCGATCGTCGGTCGCCGTGGTTGATTAGGCGGATAGGAAGATCAACCGCCCATTCCCCCCGGCCGCCCGGGGATCACGCCCCAGCCACCCCTCAATTGTCACACGCCCCGCTCCCGCACGTCAATTCACCCCCGAATGCAGGCTTCCAGCCGCCGAATCGGCGCCTGA
>CAIOLW010000200.1 GCA_903859215.1 uncultured bacterium
CCGATGGACATCCGCGTGCTGATGAAGCAGGCCCAGGCCATGCAGGCCAAGATGGCCAAGGCGCAGGCCGAGCTGGAGGGCAAGGAAGTGACCGCCGAGGTCGGTGGCGGCCAGGTGAAGGTCGTCATGAACGGCAAGCACCGGGTCAAGAGCATCGTGATCGCGCCGTCGGCCATCGATCCGGACGACGCCGACTTCCTGCAGGACCTGGTCATGGCCGCCGTCAACGAAGCCGTTGCCGCCGTCGATGCGATGGTCGAGCAGGACATGGGTTCGGTGACCGCCGGCCTGAACGTGCCGGGCCTGAACCTGCCGGGGATGGGCTGAGCGTGGAGCGTCCGCACGGAGGCAACGGGCTGTCCGGCGGCGACGGTGGCGAGTTCCAGTCGCCGGCGCTCGAGCGCCTTGTCCGCAGCCTCAGCCGCCTGCCCGGGCTGGGCCGCAAGTCGGCCACGCGCGTGGCGCTGCACCTGCTGACCGGCGGGGGCGCCGAGGCGCACGCCGACGAGCTGACCGCCGCGCTGGGCGATGCCCGGCGCCAGGTGCGCACCTGCTCGCAGTGCGGGTCCATCACCGAGCCCGATCCCTGCCGCATCTGCACTTCGGAACGCCGCGACCGCTCGCAGTTGTGCGTGGTCGCCAGCCCGGTCGACGTCCTGCCGATGGAGAAGGCCGGCTTCTTCCGCGGCCGCTACTTCGTCCTGGGGGGGCTGCTCTCGCCCCTGGACGGCGTGCGGGCGGGTGACCTGCCCTTCGAACGCCTCCTGGACCGCCTGCAGGACGGGCCGGTCACCGAGCTGATCATCGCCCTGGACGCCAGCGTGGAGGGGGAGACGACGGCCCTCTATATCCAGAGGCTGCTCTCGGGCAACCCGTTGCAGTTGACGCGCCTGGCCACGGGCATCCCCGTGGGCGGGGCGCTGGCCTACACCGACGAAGTGACCCTCCAGCGCGCCTTCCAGTTCCGCCGCGCCTTCTGAGCACGGGTCCCTCCGGCCTTCGTGGCCGGGCCCCGGGACCCGCGGCGCCATTTCCGCAGTCAAGTGGTTGGGCTTCCGGTCGATATCCGTCTGGCGTCATGATCGTTCGCCCTGCGGAAGACCGGGCCGGGTTTTGGCCCGGCAGGAGTGCGGTACATGGTCAGAGCTGAGTGGGCCATCTTCGAGGAAGACTACTGGGCCATCAACAACGTGTTGGATGACCTGCTGCGCAGCAGCCGGGCGACCAACGTGGTGTTGATCGACCGGACGGGCCAGCTGGTCAGCCAGTGCGGTCCTTCGGTCGACTTCGACCTGACCAGCTTCGCCTCGCTGTGCGCCGCCGATTTCGAGGCGAACTACCAGCTCGCCAAGCTGATCGGCGAGCGCGACTTCAGCACGCTGTTCCACCAGGGCGCGCGCGAGAGCATGTACCTGGCGAAGATCGCCAAGGGCGTCGTGCTGGTGGTCCTGTTCGCCAAGAGCACGACGCTGGGCCTGGTGCGGCTACGGGTCAAGCGCGCGGTCGAGGAACTGAACGACGTCATCGAGCACCTGTACGAGAAGCTCGAATACCGCAACGAGGAATACGACACCTTCGACGAGACCTTCACGCGCGGCGTGGAAGCCGAGATCGACAACCTGTTCGCCGAATAGGGATGCAGGAAGCCGGCCCTGTCACCGGCAGGCAAAGGGGAAAGACGTGTCGCTCATCAACTACTCTTCGCGCGAGATCAACTGCAAGGTGGTCTATTACGGCCCCGGTCTCGGCGGGAAGACGACGAACATCCAGTACGTCTACGAGAAGCTTGCGCCCGAGACCAAGGGCAAGCTCGTGACGCTGGCGACGGAGATGGACCGCACGCTCTTCTTCGATTTCCTGCCGCTGGAGCTGGGCGAGGTGAAGGGCTTCAAGACGCGCTTCCACCTCTACACGGTGCCGGGCCAGGTGTACTACAACGCCAGCCGCAAGCTGATCCTGCGCGGCGTGGACGGCATCGTCTTCGTGGGCGACAGCAGCGAGGCGCGCTTCGACGCGAATATCGAGGCGCTGTACAACCTGCACGACAACCTGAAGGAATACGACCTGAGCCTCGAGCAGATCCCGTTCGTGGTGCAGTGGAACAAGCGCGACGTGCCGGACGCGATCCCCATCGCCGAGCTGAACGAGGAATTGAACCCCGAAGGTTACGACTTCTTCGAGGGCATCGCCGTGCAGGGCGTGGGCGTCTTCGACACGCTCAAGTGTGTGGCGAAGAAGGTGCTCAGGCAGCTGCAGACGAGCTGACGCCGGGAACGCGGAAATCGCGAAACGGCGGTTGCGCGGCCGGAAACGGCCGCGCTTCGCTTTGGTGGGGGGCGCGGTCGCGGTCGGGTCAGTCGGCGGCGTGGCGCAGCGAGGCCACGTGTTCGGCGAAGACCTCGTTGAACAGGGCGCCGGGGCGGCGCTCGCGCAGGCGCGCAACGACCTCCGGGCCGTCTGCGCCGAGCTCGTGCAGGATGAGTCCCGCCACCAGCGCCGAGCGGTTGTAGCCCATGCCGCAGTGCGACAGCACGGCATGGCCGCCACGGACCAGCTCGGCGCCCATTCTCGCAACGGCCCGGAGCTTGGCCGGGTTGGGCAGTGCCTCGTCCTGGATCGGGAAGTAGATGTACAGCCAGCGGTCGGGCACCGTCGGCACGCCCAGGTCGAGGTCGCCCTCGAGGTCGATCACCACGTCCACCCCGTGACGCTCGAGCTCTTCCCAACTGGTGATGGCCGGCGAGATGAACAGCCGGCCGTCGTCGTCCACGTTGAACAGTTCCACGGTCAATCCCCCCGGTTTCCCCCAGCGTAGCATCGAGCCGCGTCGATGGCGAGACAGGCGCGTTCGCGCGCCAGTTCGAGCAGGTCGCCCAGCACGGCCTCGGCCGTCGGCCAGCGCCCCGCGCCGCCGCCGCGCAGGCATTCCCGGCTGCCGTCCGCGCGGCCCAGCACGACCACGTTCTGCTCGCCGCGCGCCCGCCGCAACGGGGAATCCGCAGGCGGGCACTCCAGGGCCACGCGCGCCCGCCAGCCGCCGGCGGTGCGCTCGAGCGAGGCCACCTGCCGCAGGCCCGGGCGCAGGGCCGCCGCCGTGATCGGTTCGCAGGCCACCTCGTCCTCGCGCAGCGGGGGACCGCCGAGCAGCAGCGCGACCGTGCAGAGCTTGGCTGCGGCGTCGCGCCCATCGAGGTCGCGCGAAGGGTCGGCCTCGGCCAGGCCGCGCGCGCGCGCCTCGGCCACCGCCGCTTCCAGCGACCGTCCCTGTTCGCACTGCTCCAGGACGAAATTCGCCGTGCCGTTGAGCACGCCGCTGAGCGCCGCGACCGGCGCGCCGCCATCGCGCCCGATCGCCTCCAGCACCGGCACCGCGCCGCCGACGGCGGCCCCGGCCAGCAGGCGCGCGTCTCGGCGGCGGGCGAGGGCCAGCAGTGATGCGCCGTGGGCGGCCAGCAGGTCCTTGTTGGCCGTCACTACCGGTGTGCCCCGGTCCAGCGCCGCGGTGACCGCGCCGTGGGCTGCGCCGATGCCGCCCAGGACCTCGACGACCACGTCCACGTCGGCGCCCGCCAGCGCCACCGGGTCGGTGAACGTGGGCGCTGCCGGGCCGCAGGGGCGCAGTTCGCGCACCGCGACGCCGACCAGCTGGAATCGCTGCGGGTCGTCGGCCAGCAGGCGGGCCACGCCGCCGCCGACGCTGCCGTGTCCCAACAGCGCCACCCTCAGCGGCGCCAGCGGCGGCAACGCCTCGGCGGCGAGCGACGGGCCATGGCCGATGCGCGTCCAGCTCGTGGCGTTCAGGGCGCCGAGCTCGAAGTCCAGCCGGTGGCGGCGCGCGAAGCGGATCGCCTTGTGCTGGATGATGGAACCGTCGGTGGCCAGCGCGTCGCGCCAGGTCGCGCCGGCGAAGCGGCGGGCGCCGCCGCCGGCCGGCGCCGGGTCGCGGTCATAGAGGCCGTCGACATCCTTCACCAGCAGGCAGCGCGCGGCGCCGAGCGCCCGGGCCAGGCAGAGCGCCGACAGGTCGGAGCCGCCGCGCCCCAGCAGCACGGTGCGCCCGCCACGGTCCCGCGCGATGTAGCCGGGGCAGACGACCACGCCCGGATCCGCGAGCGCGCCGCGCAGCGCACCCGTTGCGCAGGCCACCGGCCGCGCATCGGTCGCCGGGCCCTTCGCCCGCAGCCCGGCCGACAGGCAGGCGCACGGCACGCCGGCG
>CAIOLW010000201.1 GCA_903859215.1 uncultured bacterium
AGGTGTTCGCCCAGCTGGCCGCGCAGCGCGACCCGCAGCGCCAGGCCACGATCGACGCCTATCTCGAAGGGCTCGGCGACCACGAAGGTCGCAATGACCTGGCGCTGGCGGCGCACGGGGCCGAGCTCGACGTGACGCTGGCCGAGGAGTTGCGCCGGCGCCTGCGCGCCCTGTCTTCGAAGGGGAGCGAACAGTGAATGCGCCGCTGGTGCGCGGCGCACCGGACATCGCGCCGCACGAGCTCGTGTCCCGCCTGCTGCACGCCACTGCGCAGGACCAGTCTGGCGCCGTCGACCCGGCGCGCCTGTTGTCGTTCCTGCGTCTCGAGTTCCTGCCCGTGGATTTCGACACGGCGCTCCGCGGCGTCCTCCCCGTCGAGGCCGGCAATGCGCGCGCCCTGCTGTCGTTCCCGGATCGCCTGGTGGCCGTCGACACGCGGCTCGACCAGAAACGTGTGCGCTTCAGCACCCTGCACGAGATCGCCCATTACGTGCTCCCGGAACACCGCCACGCGCTTTACCTCTGCGACGCCGACGGCCTCGGCTTCCGCGCGCGCCTCGACTTCGAGGTGCAGGCCAACCGCTTCGCGGCAGACCTCCTGTTCAAGGGCCACCACTTCACCCTGGAGGCGCACGCCGCACCGGTGTCTGTCGCGACCATCAAGGCGGTCGCGCTGAAGTACGAGGCCTCGTTCGAGTCCACGGCCCGCCGCCTGGTCGAAAAGCACCACGCCCCGGTCATGCTCGTCGTCTGCGGACGCCACCCCGACCGCTCGGTGATCGACTCCTCGCAGCCCGCCGTCTGGCCCGTGAAATACTGCTGCGCCTCGGCGTCGTTCAAGGCCCGTTGGTTCGCGCGCGTGCAGGGCGAGGCCCCGGCCGAGATCGCCGCGGCGTTGACGGCAGGCGGCCGCGACGTGGCCGACTCGATCCAGGTGGAGATGCCGCTGGCAGGCGACGGGGGCGGGGTATTCGGGGTCGAGTGGTTCTACAATCAGTACGACATCATGGGGTTGGTGGTGCCGGGGTAGGGGACCGCAACGTCCGGCAGTGAATCCATCATTCCCCGGGACTGCGCGGCCAACGCAAAACTGCAACCGCTGGTTGCAGAATAGTTCAAACCGAGGGCACCCACCTCACCCATCCCCCGCCCTCTCCACCGCCCCGCAAACCCGATGCAGCCGTCGCATCACCTCGTCGTCCGTGTGCACCAGCATGATGGCCCGGTTGTAGACGGTGATGCGCGTCGTGCCGACTTCGTCCTCGATCTCCAGCCGGTCCACCTGGATGGGCGAGCCCACTGACGGGTCACCGTACTCGCCCCCCAATTCGGTGATCCGGTTGTCGAGAATGGCGCGGCGCAGCGCATCGGTCACGGCGTCGCCGGCGAAGACCAGTTCCTTCAGCGCGGCCGCGTCGCCCGGCCGCCGTTGGAATCCCGTCGCCAGGCAGATGCGCGATACCTTCGGCAGCGACGGCCTGCCGCCGTGGTCGTGCGGGGTGCCTTGCCAGTGGTGAATCCGCCCCGCGTCGCCGCACACCGGGCAGAACCAGTGGATCTCGCCGGTGGCCACCTCCTGATGGGCGTGCAGGTTGCCTGGACACGCCTGTCGCTGTGGCCGCCGCCGACACGGGATCACCGTTGGCTGCGGCGTGGCAGCTGCGAAGACGGTGGCCACCTCCACGATGTTCCGCAACTGGACCGCGCTGCGGGGAACATATGTGCGCAATGCCTGCCCCGGTACGTCGACGTACGGCCTCAGGTCGGCGACCGCCACGGCCGGTCCCCGTGCCGCCGCCGCGGGTTCGGTGGTTGTCCGCTGCGGCGCCGGCAGCTCGCGATCAAGTCCCAACTCCCGCCGCAGCGCCGCCATGTCCGGCCCCGGCGCGTTCGGCGTACGCTGGCGGCCGGCGAATTCCAACAGCAACGCCTCCAGCCGCTCCCGCCCGGCCGCACTGCGCGCCGCCTCCCGCGGCGTTCGCCCCCGCAGCGCGGGCAACGGAATATCCGGCCACGTGGCCCAGTGCTCGTCATTCAGCCGCGCCAGCATGGCCTGCACTTCCGGCAACTGCTGCAACTCCTCCTGTTCCCGTTCGCGCGCAGCCGCCGCCGGCGACGCCGGCCCCGCGCCCGCCGCACGCGCGGCAGCCAGCATCTGCTCGGGCGACTCCACCACGGTGCCTTTCAACCGCGCGCGATCGCCCAGCCGCGCCGCGATCTCCGCCAGCACCGCCTCGGCCCGCCGCTGCGAGTTCACGTGCACGGTCATCCGGTCGGCGCGGATCTCGAACGTGGCCAGCACCGTGTTCTGCGCGGATCGGTGCCCGCCCTGGAGACGCAGCCAGGGGATCTCCGCCGCGACAAGCGTGCCGTCCGCGTCGTGCTCATACGCATCGGCGAACCCCGAGGGGTCCGTCCCGCCGGTCAGCGGCAGCAGGGCGTCGAGAGCCTGCTGGGGCGCACATCCCAGTTCGATGTCCAGGCGCGTCATCTGCAGGGGATCGCCGTCGGTGTTCTGCAGTGCCGGCGTCGCGGGTTCGGTGGCCGCCTTCCGCAGATCCAGGTACAATTGGCGCAATTCGACGTCGTATTTGCGCAGCAGCTGTTCGACGGTCCCGCGCCGCTTCAGGATCAGGTCCCGGGCCTGCACAATGGTCTCGAAGAAGCCGCCGGGCAGGACGATGGGTGCGCACCCGAGCATGACCGATGCACCGTCGAGACTCACGATCTTCGTGTAGATGATCTGGCCGGGCTGCAGCATCGTGGAAGCCTGCCGTTCATGCACGGTCACATCCTGGCGGCGCAGGATGTCGCGCAGCGTCAGCAACCGGCCGGGCTCGGCGCTCACCACCTGGCAGAACGTGAAGGGCCGGCTGCACACCTCTTCGAGATACCGCAGCTCGTATGAGTCGAGGCTCGCCCCGCGCCGCGCGATCAGGTGCCGCGCCGGTGCGACCGCCGGCCGTCCACCGTCATCCCCGTCCGCCCCGGCGCGCTTCTTCCGCCGCTTCGGCGCGTACCGCCCCGGTTCCCAGTCGAACAGCAGCCACGGCACGAACGATGTCTCGAACTCCGGCCACTCCTGCGGGTCGGCCTCCGGCTCGGGCCACAGGGTGTACTCATCCCAGGCCAGGGTCACGGACTCGCGGCCATAGTCGCGCTTGAGCAGCGCCGTGAGCCGCTCGACCAGCTCGCCCTCGGTGCGCCGCATCCGCAGCCAGCCGGCCTCGACGGGCGCGGTGGCCTGCTCTTTCGGCAGGCAGCACTTCTTGTATTTGAACCCACTGCCGCAGGGGCAGGGAAGGTTGCGGTCGACGGACATGGCGGCTCCGGGTGCGCGGCGCGCGGGCGGTTGGGGGTGGGGCGACTTGCGCCGGCGCAAGTTTATGGGGTTTGGATATTTGGGCCAAGGGGGTTGGTGGGGTGGTCCTGGCCGATCATGGCGCCGAGTTTGCTGACAGCGACCTCGCGCCCACGCGGTGAAGCCTCACGCAAGACATCGGCCAAAGCCAGGTACGCGTGGAACCGCGGATCAGCCTGCACGGCCTCCGGTGCGCGGTGGTAGAGCGGGCTCAGCGAGTAGCCGCGGTACGTCCCCTGGGCGCTGGGCCATACCGCCACCGATTCCCCCGTTTGGGCGACCAGGTTCTCGAGTCCGGGGGCCGCAAATCCCGTGACCACGCCACGCACCAGTCCGCCGGTCTGCGCCGGGAAGACATACCGGATGCCGTGGGCCAGAAACTCCAGCACCGCCGCCGCGATGGGCTGGGGATTGACCTCCGTACCCAGGGCGGGACGCATGAGGCCACATTGGGTCGCGCGCTTGACGGCGTCATGGGTGGCGGAAGGGCTCAGGAACAGCACCTCGGACAGGCCGGAATAGACCCATTTCTCTCGCCGAAGCGAGAGGGTCTTCAGGATGACGTAGATGTCCTGCGGCTTCAGGTTCATCCCTATACAGTATTCGCGAATCTTGAATAAAGCAATGGGGCAACGATCAAAATGATTATTAACAACAGGTTGTGGAATTTGAAAACAGTACCTGGCATGAAATGTAGTGGGATTATCGGCCACTCCCGGAAAAAACCTGATTCGGGACTTGCGGCCTCCATGGAATGTTGTAAAATTTTGACAACACCAGCCGACCCACTGAGTATGGAGGTGCCTCATGGGACTTCAATTCGGCCCCTACGCCCGCGAGATCCGGGTTCAACTCGGCGAGACGTTGCGCCAGTTCTGCGCCCGTGCCGGACTTGATCCCGCCTATATCAGCCGCATTGAGCGAGGGCTCATGGCTCCGCCGCAGGATTCCGAGAAGCTCGAGCACTATGCGCGTGCGCTGGGCCTCACCGAGCCGGGAGACGCCCGCCAGACGTTCATGGATCTTGCTGCCACCGCCGCCGGGAGGCTGCCTCAGGACTCCCTGGAAAATGAGCAACTCATGGACTGCCTGCCGGCATTCCTGCGCACGATGCGCGGGCAGGCCGTCGACGACAAGGACCTCGATCACCTGATCGAGATGATCCGCAACGGAGGCGGCAACAAGGGAGGCGGCAACAAGG
>CAIOLW010000202.1 GCA_903859215.1 uncultured bacterium
CTCGCGGCCGGCGGGCGCGTCACGTGCGCATCGGCGTGTACGACCTGGCCGGTCGCCTTGTCAGGATCCTCACGGACGACGAATACGGAGCCGGTGACCAGGCCGTCGGGTGGGACGGGTGCGACGAGAGCGGCCGCCGGACAGGAATCCGGCGGCCGCTTTCTCAATCGGTCAAACGACGCATGCTATTGCGTCGGCACCAGCGGCTTCACCGACCAGTAGGCAATCATGTCGCCGCCACTGTCCTGCATGTGCCGAAAGCAGGTCGCGGCGTCGCCGCCAGGCGTCGGGTAGCCGGCCGGGTAGGAGCACGCGCTGGCGGCGCGCCAGTCGGGCCACGCGTACCAGTCCGTGTAGAAGTCGCCGAGTTGGTCGTTGCCCGAGCCCGTGTCGTAGTCCCAGACGACGATGTGCAGGCGCAGGCGCGCGCCGGCCTGCTCGGGCAGCCAGATGTTGCGCCAGGCGTCGGTGATGTCGAGGTAGCCGCCCTCAGTGATCTGGATATAGGCGTCCTCGGGCCTGTAGGCGATGGTCTCGGTGGTGATGGCGCCGCCTGCCGAGCCCTGGTATTCCACCGTGAACGTGTAGTAGGTCTCCTCGTTGTAGTCGCCCCAGCCGTCGTTGACCAGCGGGCAGGAAAGCCTCGTCACGGCGACCTGCCACAGCGACGTCGCCGGCGAGCACTCCTCGGTCCTCCATTCGTTGGCATAGGCGAACGAGGCCAGGCGGTTGTCCTTCAGGTAGCGCGTCGTGTAGGAGATGGGCACGGCGTCGCTGGCGTTCGTCAGCTCGGCGCCGCCCACGATCCAGTCGTACATGCCCTGGATGCGGTCGCCGACGATGGGCAGCACGCCATCGGACGCGGTGCCGCCGCGCACGAGGATCTTGATCTCCGACTGGTTGAGGATGCGCGTGAAGGCCGCGTCCAGGCTGCCCTGGACGTCGAACCCCATGCTGCTGAAGGCGCCCTTGACGGCCATCTCGACCGAGTCCTTGCGGGCGTAGGAATGGATCGACAGGAAGCCCACGCGGCCGTAGGTGACCGAGCTGACGTAGCACGGGGGATCACTGGCGTTCATGTAGCCGCCGAGGTCCGAGACCTCGGTTCCGTCGGCCAGCACGTCGTGCGGGCGCGCCGACGGCACGACCGACGCCGTGAAGTACGCCTGCGAGAAGCGGCACAGGTAGCTGGAGTTGAACTCTTCTGTCGAGGCCGAGAAATCCGACTGCAGGCTGCCCGAGCCCCAGCCCGTCCACTGCATCGAGATGCCCAGGTCGAGCATCGACTGGTTGAAGTCCTCGACGAAGGTCTCGTCGAAGCTCAGGCGCGCGCCGACGTGGCCGTTGCCCGGACCCGCGATGTAGGCGCCGACGATCTCGTTGATGGCGCCGCCGGCCGTCAGCTGGTTGGGCGTCGCGACCGTGCGCGAGCCCTGTTCGGCGGTCAGGCCGGTCAGGTCGGTGCCGACGGTGATCGGGGCCCGGCCGACAACGATGGGATTGAGCAGGCCGTTGTCGAGGTCGCCGCCGCGCACCAGTGCGCCCGGCCACAGCGAGAGGTCGTTCGCGTTGAAGACCGTCGTCTCGTGCAGGTTCTTGTCCATGCGGTATTCGGACACCTCGCAGATGAAGTGCCCGACGCCCGGCGTCAGCGACGTGTCGTTGTGGGCGTCCTTCAGCACGTGCTCGCCGTTGTTGCCCGCCGGCGGGTCGGCGAAGGTGCCGAGCGAGTTGACGTAGGCGTCGATGTCGCCGGTGTTGTCGATGACCTTGGCGGGGTCGCTCGAGCAGCTGGCGAGCAGCACGATGACGCCGAGGCTGCAGGCGAGCGCGAGAAGCGGGATGTGCATGTTTCGGCGGGCGCCGGAACGGGTCGTCATGGTGGACCTCCGGGCAACGGCGCCTGGCCCGGAGATGTCCGGGGCGCCGGTTGTGTGTCCTCCGTGAGTGGGCCGGGCCGAGTCGGGCCTGCGGTCTGTCCTGGTGGGAGAGTGGAAACGCGGGCGGGGCGAGAACCGGCGTCCCCCGAGCGCCGGTCGATCGAATCGCGACAGCAACCATTGAAGAGCATGTGGCTGGCGATGACAAGCTTAATTCAAAACCTTGTAAAATGCTGTGGGTCATCGATTTGATGTAAGATATATTTATTTCCCCATTTAAATTGGAGGTGCATTTGTAGGTTTTAGTGCGGGCACGCCGGGCAGCCCGGGCGCGCGGGCGTTCTGGCCGTGCAAGGCGTCCGACTCTGCTATCATCAGCGAGGTGCCGGTGCCGGGTGGCACCTTCGTCACGCATCCCGGAAGTAGAGCGCCGCATGTCCCTGCTGACCCGCGCCGAAGCGTCCCGCTATGAACAGACCAGCCTGCACGCCGATGTGATGGCCTTCATCGCCGGGCTCTCGGCGATGGGCGATGCGCGCCTGCACGTCACGAACTTCGGCGCCAGCCCCGAGGGGCGCGAGTTGCCGCTGCTGGTGCTGTCCTCGGCCGGCGTGAAGACGCCCGCGGAAGCGCGCCGCCTGGGCCGGCCGGTGGTGCTGGTCGTCAGCGGCATCCATCCCGGCGAAGTGGAGGGCAAGGAAGGGTGCCTGATGCTGGCGCGCGACCTGCTCGCCGGCAAGCCGGGCCTCGATGCTGCGCAAATCCTCGAGAACCTCACGCTGGTCGTCGTACCGCTGTTCAACCCCGACGGCAACGATGCCGTCGACCCGGGCAACCGCGCGCTGCACCTGCCGAAGCTGATGGGCCAGTTGGGTCCCGACAGCGGCGTGGGCACGCGCGAGAACGCCGCGAAGATCAACCTGAATCGCGACTACCTCAAATACGCCTCGGCGGAGATGCGCCTGCTGCAGACGCGCGTCTGCCAGCCGTGGGCGGCCGACCTGACCATCGACAACCACGCCACGAACGGCTCGGTGCACCGCTTCTCGATGACCTACGACATCCCGCACACCGTGGAGAGCGGCCGCGAGGAACCCATCCGCTACATGCGCGAATGCCTGCTGCCGCCGGTGACGGCGGCGCTGCGCGCGAACCACGGCCTGGACGCGGGCTGGTACGGCAACTTCGTCGAGGACGAGCGCGTGCTCGATGCGGACGGCGAAGCCGACCCCACAGCGGTCGTGCGCGAAGGGTGGATGACGTACCCGCACCATCCGCGGTTCGGCAGCAACTACCGCGGGCTCACCAGCCGCCTGGACCTGCTGCTGGAGTGTTACAGCTACATCCCGTTCAGTGAGCGCGTGCGCACGGCGTACGCGTTCATGCTGGAGACGCTGCGGTACGTGGCGGCGCACGGCGACGAGGTGGTGCAGGTGGTGGCGCTGAGCCAGGCGCCGCGCGACCGGATCGCCGTTGCGTATGCGCTCGAGCGGTGCGCCGAGCCCGTCGAGATCCTGACCCGCGCGCCGCGCACGCTGGACGGCGCGCCGTGTTCGGTGACGTTGCCGTACCTGGGGCGGTTCGTGGGGACGAAGGTGGTGGAAAGGCCAGCGGCGTACCTGGTGCCGCGCGCGCTGGGCGAGCACCTGCGGTTGCACGGGCTGGCGGTGCGTGAGGCGAGCGGCAGATACGAGGTGGAGATTCCCGTTGTCGAGCGCATGGGTTCGGTCGGGGGGCGGGCCATCCTCGAGGCGTCGTCAGTGGGCGAACTGGCGGTGAGCTGGCGCCGGGAATCGCGCGTGGCCTTCCCGGGCGCCATGCTGGTGCCGATGGATCAGCCGTTGGCGGCGATCGCTGCGTACTTATGCGAGCCGGAGAGTGATGACGGGGCGGTCGAGAACGGGCTGCTGCCGGCGCCGCGGCTGGGTGACGAGTTGCCGTTGTGGCGGGTGGCGGCGCTGGACTGAGGGCGCGGAGACACGGATGGGGTTCGCGGCGCAATCGTCAGCTCAGTTCGCTTTCGGGTTCGACCAGACGCCCGCGACCACGGACTGGCCGGAGATGGACCAGACGGCGGGACAGGGCGGCGGCTGGGAGTAGATCCACCATTCAGGTGAGCGGGTGTTCGGGTCGCGAGTGTGTAACAGCGCGGCGGGTGGGGCGGTGTGCCCGCGAGGGGCGGCATGAGCGCTGTCAGGCGCCGATTCGGCGGCAGGAAGCCTGCATTCGGGGGGTGAATTGACGTGCGGGGGCGGGGCGTGTCACAATCGAGGGGTGGCTTGGGCGTGTTCCCCGTGCGGCCGGGGAGAATGGGCGGTTGATTATCCTATCCGCCTCCCACTTAAAGACCCCCGCGCCAATGGCATCGAGGGCCTCTGTTAACTTCTCGCTCGCCGATTCCCGTGCGAAAGAGATTTGGCTCCCCGGTCGGGGCGCGCAGCGTGACGCAGGGGAGAGAGAAATCGGACGTTTCTATCTCCAAAGGGCCTTCACGTCGCCCCAGGACGTGGTCTCGGCCGGGACGGACTGTCCGGCGAAAGGGGCGTACAGGACGGTGGCGTGAATGTTCGGGTCGTCGTTGCTGTCGATGATCCAGGACTGGATGTCGGCTTCGCTCGTCGTGCCCCAGTAGTTGTTGCGCAAGTCGTGGACTACCGCAGGTTCAAATGATCCACAGACTATCGCCGGACCACTGCCCTTGATCAGATCACAATTGTGGATAACACACGGACCAGATCCGTCACGGGCCCCCAATATCGCCGACGTGCCACCTTCGAGGCGAGAATCTTCCACGACGAATTGGCCGCCAGACTGAAACGATCCAAGCGTTCCCTGATTCCCGCTGATCGTCGACCCCCGAATCTCACACACCGCGCCCGTACCCATGGTCAACTCGACACCCACGACCATCATATTCGTCATTGTGCAGACCTCCAAATAGACGTGCGCCGTGTAATAGACCTGAAGGCCGGTCGACGAATTCGCAAATTCACATCGTCTGAATGTCAACCCGCTCACTCCGCGGACGATGGTTTTGGTGTGCTCAAACTGACAATCTTCAATGAGGATATTGTTCCCGGCACCGCCAATCCCGACATCAAGCGCGACTGAATCGTAGGGAGGGGAAACAAAGTCGAATTGCGACCCCTTGATCCAGCCACCCG
Organism: uncultured bacterium; assembly: GCA_903859215.1. GTDB lineage: Bacteria > Krumholzibacteriota > Krumholzibacteriia > LZORAL124-64-63 > LZORAL124-64-63 > CAINDZ01. The sequence continues at coordinate 5,045 of CAIOLW010000202.1, forward strand.
GACCTGTTGGCACCCAATCGACGCCATAGTAGTTGTTGTCCATGGTACAGCGCTCCATGAACAACTGACCTTTCAAGAATACCCCGTGAAAGCAGTTCCGCAGACTGACGTTCGAAATACGAATGGCCCCACTCTCGAGGCACGTCAGTGCCTTGGGCGACTGCGAGATACTGCTACCAGAGTACGTTGCGGGCCCAACGAAGGTCTGATCAGAGCCAGCCCCTATAATCGTGAGGTCGCTCACTTTGACGTTGGCGTATGACTCGATATCCCACGACCATCCAGAGAGCCTTACCGTCGAATGCTCAAGATACTCTCCAGGGCCGATGAGAATCGTATCCCCCGCGGCCGCCACGTCCAGAGCCTGCTGAATCACCGCGAAATTCCCAGTCCCATCCTTGCGGACGGTGATCGTCGCTCCTGCCGCCACATCGGCGACCAGAAGGAGCAGCAGCAGATGCTGGACGCAGCGCCTCATGTCCTTCTCCCTAGGTCGGCACTCACTTGACCAACAGGATCTTCCTGACAAGCTTCTGGTCCGTCGTCTGCGCCAGCACCCAGTAGACCCCGCTGGCCACTACCCTTCCGGCGTTGTCCCGGCCCTGCCACACGAACGTGTTCGCACCCTGCGCAAGCGCTCCGTGGTGCAGGTCCGCCACCACCCGGCCCCGGATATCCATGATTCGCACATCACCCGAGACCGCAGCGGGCAGGTTTAGCTCAATCTTCGTCTCCGGATTGAACGGGTTCGGGGCCACGAACAGCCCCAGCTTCAGCTCGTCACCACTACCCTGACCGCCCCGCTTCTCGATGACCCCGGGAGTCCGGTCCGCCAGCATCGGCTCCAGCAGCACCTGGCACCGGCTGGTCACCTTGAACCACTTCTGCCCGTCCCCGGTCACGAAGTAGTGGTTTGCGGTCTCCCGGTTCGCGTACCCGACGCCCAGGACCGGCTGTCCGGGCTCCGGCGTGTAGCCCTCCGGATACTCGATCACGATGAAAAGCGTTCCGGACTGGCTGGCGATCGGGCTCGTGAACGCGACCTCGGACCAGGCCTGCTCCTGTCCCTGCACGTCCTGGGCAACCATCACCGCCTGATCGTATGCCGGCGGCTCGAAGCCGTTGCCGCTGGCGATCAGGATGCGGGGAAACGCCTGCGACCCCGATCCATTGTACCACTTCAGGCCGGTGATCATCTTGTCTTCTGGGACCTCCACGCGGACGGCAATGCAACTGACCGCCTGGGGCGGGTCAAACTGAATCAGGCCGTCGGCGGAAATCGTTGTAGACCCGCCACTTCCGGCGCCCATGGCAATGGCGCTCCATGCTGCTACCAAGAACGTCGCCAGTGCTGTTGTCTTCATGCCTATCCTCCTACGGCTGGTTCGGGTCTTCGTCCGGCTGCACGCAGAACGTCGTGGCAGTCGTGCGCACGAAACTGGTGGTCGGAGTCGACGCCGTCCCCACGGCGCTCTTCACCTTGAAGCTGTGGAGACAGTTCGGTGCACAAGGCAATGCCTGCCAGCGCAACACATGCTGCCATTCTGCACCGTCCCGATACACTTGAATCTTGACGTTTTGATCTCCCCAGCCGATGCGTTTCTCCGCATTGGCACCGATTCCGATGTAGCAGGGGTCGGCCGTGGCGTACCTGTTGAAGTTCTTGACCACAACCTCGTCCAGCGTGATATCGCCCTTGTTGCCCGCCGTGCGCCACTTGAAAATGAAATCGGCAACCCCAGGGCCGAGCTCATAGTCGCAGACCGGAGTCGAGCCGGCAACGAACACCGGGGCGCTGTTCTCGATGATCTCATGCACCTGGTCCGGGGCTTCATGGCCCTCTGGATTGATGATGTCCCCGGACGGGAACTCCACCCGGATGTTGACCCCGCTGGCCACCTCGCCGAGTCCGAAGATCAGAGGGCGCGCGTCCTGGCCGCCCCGGCCACTGCCCCCGTCGATGATTCGCATCCAGCGCTTATCCGTCCCTGCCGTGACGATGACCTTGGTCCCGATTAGCGACTTGTTGGAATTGCCCAGTGATCTCAAGGTCACGCCAATCCAGTGGTTAGGCGTTGTGCCCTGCGCGTCATTTCGATACAAGAACTGGTCCCCGCTCTCGCGACCCATGAAGAGGTCGATCTTGTGGTCACCGTCGAAATCCGCCGCCAACGCACCGCCGGTGCGGCCGTCCCGCAGCCCCAGCATGTAGCTCCGGTCTACATACGTCGGCGCATTACCGTAGCCCGCTGCCATGAAGAGCCTTGGCAGCACGTCCTGGGCCTTGGGGTGCAGCAGAATATCCTCCTGCCCGTCCAGATCAAAATCGGCGACCGTTGCGCCACTCCACTCCACATCCGTCGCCGTGCCCACGTCGACGGGCGTGAATGATTTGTCATGATTGTCGGCATAGTTGTTCCGCATGATCCGCGTTCTGAAGCCAAACTCGGGAAGCGCTTCAGTGATCAGAAGATCCGGATACGGATCGTGGTCGTAATCGATCATCGATACCGAATTGGCCCCGACAAAGCCGCTGCTGGGGACACTCCAGGCCGCGCTTGTATACAAGACATTATCGCCCCAAGCAGGGTTGTACCCAGTATTCGCGAATACCGTGAAGTAGCGGCCATAGATGTTTGTCGTGACAAGATCCAAGTCCCCGTTGTTGTCAAGATCTGCCCAACACCCGGCCAGGCAGATATTGACGCTATTAGTTGACGCAGTTCCCATGAAGGTTCGCTGGAATCCGGTTCCGTTGACATTCCGGAAGATCCGAATCGCATAGTCAGGCGACTGCGCGGATAGTGCGGAGAAGGTCATCGAGGCGATCGGGCTCGAGTAGCTGGTCGTGCTGACAAACAGGTCGACGAAGCCGTCGCCGTTGTAATCGCCCCAAGATGCGGCGATGCTTCCGTTCAAAGCGGACCTGTGATCACCGGTACTGTCGTCCTGAAACAACACGTCGGTGCGGTCAACGAAGCCGTGGCCATCGGCGATCTGGTTCTCCAGTAGCTTGGGCTGTGTGCCGACGTTGCAGATGAACAGGTCGTTGTCGCCGTCGTTGTCGTAGTCGGCGTAGCAGACGCCGCGGCCGCCTTTCGGCAAGCCATCGAAACCAAGCCAGCCCGTTGTCATGTCGTCAAACGCCGGCACGTCTCCTGGAGAATGCGTTCGCTGCTTCAAGATCCTCGGCCCACGTCCGCCAGTGACGTATGGATCGTTGTCAAACGTCACCACCATCAAGTCGTCGCTATTCGGGTCGCCCGGCCTCGATTTGAAGTAGACGGACGAATAGGGAATCTCCGTCAGAATGCTGCTCAAGGCCCCCGTGCTGGTGCCTGCAACATTTGTGAACTTCGCTGTGGCGGCTACTGCTGTGACCGCAACGACCTGCGACACCGACGATCCGGTCATCGGCGCCGCCGTGACCGCGAGGTTGAAAGAGCCGCCATTGGTCATTCCAGCCACAAACGGTGCCGAAGTGTAGATGCCGTCCCCGACCTTGATGTCGTCATTCTTGCCATCGTCCCGCAGTCGCACGCTGCCCGTACCACCCAGACCGGTGATGTCCGCCGTCACCCGCGTGGTCGCCGCAGGCGTGGACACTTCGACCGCGAGCACTCTGGAGGCGTCCGTGCTGCCGGCCCGCATCGGGTAGACGGCTGTGGGGGTTATGACCGGGGCCGTGGCGCTGGCGACAACAGCCACGTTCACGTCCTTCAGTTCGTAGCATCCGTTCGTGGCGTGCGCCCAGACCTGGACGATGTAGCTCCCCGGGGCTTCCGGACTGGCAGCGAATCGCCGTGACGTGAAGACGTGATCCCCGGCGTCGAGGTCCGGGTCAACGCCATCGTCAAACAGTGGAACGTGATTCAGTCGCCCCCCAATGGCCGCCAGGTAGACAGAGGCACCGTCAATCGCAGCACCTTCAGGGTCGTTGATCGTTACCGCAAAGACGTGCGTCTGGCCGACGGCGCCAGCCAGTAGCGGATAAGCCGCCAGCGATTCGATGATCGGCGATGGCGAAACAGGAACGGTTGTCCTGTACATCTCTTGCCCGGGTGTGCCGACGTAGAGGTTCGCGCGATTGTTCGGGTCGATCGCCAGAGCGGAAGCGCCGCGAATCGGCTCGGTCGCACCCGGTGCGGGGAAGACACGTGTCCAGGCCGGAGTTGTTGGTCCGGGCGTCGCCGTCGTGCTCCACACGGCATTCGAAAAATTGAAGGTCCCCTGTCCCCGCAATCCGGACATACTCAACCCGACGTAGACCTTGTAGGGGTTTCCCGGGTCGATCTCGATATCCTGAACCCAGGTCAGACGGGGGCCCGGTCCTTCGGATGTCCAACGCCAGAATCCGTCCGCACTCACCGTTCCGAAATCAAATGAGTTCGCCTCTGGTGTTGCATTGGCGATCAACCGCCAATCGCTGGACACAGGATCGCGACCCGTGGGGATTGTCAACTGCCACACGGCCCCGTAATAGTTGGCGTCAAGGTCCCAGACCTCACCGCGCGTCCCGACGTAAACGACCCGGCCCATGCGGTCGCATTCGATCATTGTGAGATGTTCGAGGGTTGCCTTCTGGTAGTCATTGCTGATTGCGCCCTGCCGCAGCCATGCTGTCATCGGGGCAGTCGAATCGTCGACATCCAGGCAGTACACCCCGGCTTCGACATCTGCCACCCCAACCAGCAGTTTGCGCGATGCCGGCAAGCGGCGCATTTGCACGACGCGCCGCTGCTCGACGGCGCTCTCCACAAAGTCTTTCCACAGCGTCCACGATACGTTGAGGCCGTCATAGATGCCGCGGAAGATCCGACTCCCGCTGTTCCCTGTGTTGACGCACGCGGCGAACAGCGTATCCGGACCGGCAACTTCGATATCGGCGACCTTGAAGGGATCACCACCGAACGCGAGGTCGTCAAGCTGTCGGGAGAGGTATTTCCAATTGTAGCCATTCTTCGTGGCAGAATCCCACACGCCGCCAATGGACGGGTCGTATTCCGCCACCACGTACTTCTGCCTGTCTCGTGCGAATCCGAAGTCGACCTTTTGCCACCCGCCACCGGATATTGGTATCGACTTCTCGGGAGCACCGCGAACAAGAAGCACCCGCTCTGCACCGTCGTGTTCCAATGTCGCAATATCGCGCCCATCCTGGAGGCCGTCGGCATACCAGTCAAGCCATTTGAATGCGCTCTGCTCCGAATTCGTCGACATGAAACCCGTGAAGTCCTCATCGGCAAGGACGAGTCGATCAGATCGCTTGGCGAATGCGATTGCTGTAACGCCCATCATGTTGAGTCCGTTCGAGGTCCAGCTCCCATTGTCCGGGTTCTGGGTGCTTCCCGATCCCGTGCAGTTGCGCTGCCCCCAACCGGAAGCAGGCGAATCGAATGCCATGGGGAAATGATACGCGAAGGCCATCATGCGCCGTGGTCCCAACGGGTGGATGATCAATGGGACCGTCCAGCTCAGAGGATTGTTGCTGGCCCAACCCGGATCAAACTGTGTGTCGGTTGGGGTTCCCGAGGGGCTGAAGCAGTTCACTGCATGATAAGTGAAGTTATCAAACACGAGACCCGGACTGCCGTCTGAGTCCATGTAGAGCACGTAAAGCCAATGGTTGGCGTTCCCGCGTGATGGATCGGGCCCATATCGGAAACACCCCGTGTTTGTCGTGAGGGTCCGTTCGCCCACGAAGAGCTCGTCCGCCGTCGTGCCATTTCCAGGAATGACCGTCAGACCCAGGAGTGTACTTACATGGTTCGACCCCAAATCGACCGCATGGATGACATCCCCCCAAGTCATCGCCCCGCGGTTCGGTGTGACGCCATCCATAAACACCGATTGGCCCTCAGCGCCAACAGGTGCCCAGTGGGCGCCAGACCCTGCAAATACGTCGAGGGAGTACACGCCCGGGTCGGACAGCTTCACTCCTTGATCGGAGAACACCGCCATCTTGGCCACATAGAGGATCCCATCAAAACCACCGCCGACGCCCCACGCGTTCTCTGTCCAATACTCCATGGCCTGTTCGTCCATCGGGACACTCTGGAGCTTGCCGGGATCGGTCCAGACGTTTCCCTCGTCGACCCAGCCAGAACTCGTTACCGTTCCAAGGTGCACTCCATCCCTGGTGGCAAGCGCCACCTTTGAATCATGGCCACTCTTGGAAACGATGGCAATCTGGCGCACGATGCCCCAGTTACCGGCATTGGGAATCGAGTCCCATGAAGGGCTGGGGCCAACCAGGCTGCATTTCCAAAGCGAGTGAAGACCTCGCGGCGAAATCGTGTTTGTTCCATCCGGATAGTAGTTGTCCCGGGCGTGCCCGCCTTCTTCACGGCGTCCCATCCCTGCTCCCGCATAGAGAACCCCCGTCGACTTGTCGAAAGCCAACGTGGAGAACGGAATGGGGATGTTAAGGTCCGTGGTGGACGGCGGCAGAGACGCAAAGCCGCCCGAATACCGAAATCCGTTGCTGCCACCATAGGGCGTCATTGGTCGCCATCCGGAACCGTCATTGAAGAAGATGCCGCCGTGTGTTGCCGCATACACGCCCTCCCAATTGTCATCGATGTTGTGCTCACCGGATCCGTCCCGCAGCACCAGCAGATCGTCGACGTAGCTCGTGGCCGCAAGATCGGCATTCTCGAGTCCCGCATTGAAGGGGCTCCAGGTCACGCCGTGGTTGTGCGTCACCAGTACGCCCGCGCAGTCGGACCCGACATAGACCGTGTTCGGGTCGAGCGGATCGTAGGCCGCGGCGTGAACCTGGCCAGCCACTCCCGGCCCAACGGGAGTTCCCTGCTGAGGTTGGGCCTGAGCAGATCCCGTCGCACACACAATCACCAATGCAATCAGCCACGCCACGAGCATGAGGTGCTTCGAGGTAATCCGTATCATGGATGATCCTCCGCGATGGTTTGATGAACTTCGTTGGAGCATGACGCGACGAAAATCTCGAGACTGATCGAGGCGGCCGGAGCCTGGGGGCGTGCAGGGATTGAGCAGTTACCGGCGGAACGGAATCGTCGCGAAGCGCGGAATAGGGGCGGCGGGGAAGGCACAATCGGGCTATCGCGCATCGCGACTATCCCATTCATGAAAGGCCGCGAGCGGCCCATCTGTAATTCAAGCGATTTCGGCGCTGTCCCCATCAAGTGCGATTCATGATGTCGCGGGACCAGCGCGCGTCTTTGTCGAAGAGCCTATGGATTCCCATGCGCAACGTCAACGGTATTTCAACGCCAGCGTCAGGACTAAATCGCTCCCCGTCATCCGCGAATCGTGACCATTGCGTCGGGCACGGCTGTGCGCTGCTTGTGTTCCGTCGCCGGAACGATCGACCACACGATCCCTGGGTGGGACCGGCACGGCCTTGAGCGGCTGGTGCGTTACTGCGCGCGGCCGCCGATCAACCAAGAGCGTCTCGGCCGCCTGAATGCCGACACCCTGGTCTACAGCCTGCGCCGCCCAACGGTCGACGGCCGGGGCGAACTGCTGCTGACCCCCGAGGAACTGCTCGACCTGCTGTCCCAGCTGGTGACCCCGCCCCGCCTGCACAAGCACCGGTTCTGCGGTGTGCTGGCGCCGAACGCAGCGCTGCGCGAGGCGGTCACGTCGTCGGCCGGGCCGGCGGGCGCGACGCTGCAGCTGCTCGAGCAGGCGCGCCAGGCGATGGGTCTTGCCGCCGAAACCGGCGAAGCGGAGCCCAAGCCGGACTTCCGCCGCAAGCTGGCGCGCAGCTGGGCGCTGCTCCTGGCGCGCATCTACGAATGCCTCCCCCTGAGATGCCCGAACTGTGGCGAGCCGATGCGCATCATCGCGTTCGTGCTCGACGCGCCGACGATCGAGCGGATCCTCGCTCACATCGGCGAGCCGACGCAGCCGCCCGCGGTGCTGCCGGCGCGCTCGCCACCGCAGTTCGCTTTCGGGTTCGACCAGACGCCCGCGACTGCCGACTGGCCGGAGATGGACCAGACGGCGGGACAGGGCGGGGGCTGGGAGTAGTTCCACAATTCAGGTGAGCGGGTGTTCGGGTCGCGAGTGTGTAACAGCGCGGCGGGTGGGGCGGTGTGCCCGCGAGGGGCGGCATGAGCGCTGTCAGGCGCCGATTCGGCGGCTGGAAGCCTGCATTCGGGGGGTGAATTGACGTGCGGGGGCGGGGCGTGTCACAATCGAGGGGTGGCTTGGGCGTGTTCCCCGTGCGGCCGGGGAGAATGGGCGGTTGATTATCCTATCCGGCTATTTCCCTGCGCGGCCGGGCTTTGATGTGCGTCGTTGTGCTGCGGAGAAACACTTGAAAGACCAGTTGGAATTCCTGCATCAGGTCGTCAGCCGGCTGGAGTCGGCCGGTATCCCGTACATGTTGACCGGTTCGGTGGCCATGTCGCTCTATTCGCAGCCGCGGATGACCCGCGACATCGATCTGGTCGTCGAGTGCGCGGACACTCGGGTCGAAGACTGGGTACGGTTGTTCGGGGACGACTGCTATGTAAGCGCGGAAGCCGTGTCGGAGGCCATCGCCCGGGGTGGGATGTTCAACATCATTCATACCGAAGGCGTTGCCAAGGCTGATTTCATCGTGCGCCGGAGCGAGGAATATCGTCAGGTGGAGTTTGCGCGTCGGCAGCGCCGACGGATCGGGGACCTGGACGTGATGGTCGTGGCGCGCGAAGATCTGGTGCTTTCGAAGCTCCTGTGGTGGGCAGAGGGCGAATCGGCGGTCCAACTGCAGGACCTGCGGTGGTTGCTGGAATCATCCGCGTCCATGGACATGGCCTATCTCGAGGACTGGGCCGTGCGTCTTGGCGTCGGGCCGAAGCTCCAGGAGCTGCTGCGATGAGCCGCGACACCTCAGACGAGATGAGCCGACGCTACCGGGACCTGGTCATGGCTCTGACACCGGAAGAGCGCCTGGTCATGTGCACACGGATGTTCAGCGATGCCCGTACGTTGGTCATCGCCGGCCTTGCCGATGAGGCCAATCCCGAGGGTCACTCGTTGCGTGCCCGGATCTTCCTGCGCATGTACGGACGGGACTTCGAGCCGGCCGAGCGCATGCGCATCGTGGCCGCGCTTGATCGTGGAGAGCGGGAGCATCAGGAGATCTGAAGACCGGCGTGCCATGCCCCGATGATGCCTATCCGCCAGTTCCCTATTTCCAGTGCGACGAGATGAACGCCGCCACCTCGGGCAGCATGTTCGCCGCCGGGATCACACCCAGGCCCATCAGTTCGCGGTCCAGCGCCGGGTACAGCGGCTTGTTGACGTGCCCCAGCCCCGTGCCCGCGATGACGATGCCCTTGCACACCCCCGCCTCCCCTTTCGCCAAAGGACATCGCCCATGGGCACCACGGATCGACGCGGCAGGCTGGACGAGGACGTGTTCAGCTACCAGGCCGCCAAGGATGGACACGTCCGGTTGTATCGGGCGGGCCGGCACGTCACGACGCTGGCAGGCAAGGAGGCGGAGAGGTTCCTCGCCCGGATGGCCGGCCTCGAAGGGTCGGCGGCGCAGCTGGTGCTGGCGAAGGCGACGGGGAACTTCAAGCGGGGCAACGAGAGATAAAGAACGGGGCCCGGACCAACCGAGCCCCGTTCATAATGCGTAGATCCGTTCCAGACTAGCGGAACAGGCTCTTGAGCGAGCCCCAGCTGGCGCTCTGGTCGGCGACGGCCGCCTCGGTCAGCGACTTCAACTGCACGACCAGCGCTCCCCCCGCACTGGCATAGGTGAACGGCACTGCCGTGGACCCGTCCAGGCCGAGCACGATCTTTCCTGCCTGGGTCCCGTCGTTCAGGCGCGCGATGGGAAGGTTGCTTTCCTGAAGGACCAGGTGGAAGTCCTGCTCGATGGCCTGCCCGACGGCGGCGCCGGTCGCGGCGTCAGCGAACGTGAACCGCGCGTGCACGTCGAGGGAACTGGCGGCCACGACCGCTGAGGTCCCCGGCGCGAGCGTCGCGCCGGGCGGCAACTGCAGTGCACCGGGGATGCGGGCGCCCGGCACCGGGCCCGGGCAGCGGAGCTCCATGAAGACGTCGAAGAACGACACGACGCCGTTCACGGCGACCTGGATCGGCGCCGCCGAATAGAGGGACACGGGCGCCAGTTCCATGGCGAGGGTCCCGGGGTCGGCGTTCTCGACGTAGTCGAGCCGGTCATCCGGCCCGCCGTTGCAGTCGGCGTCACAGTGGCCGCACAGGGCGCTGCATTGTGACTCCAGGCCGACCGCGCCGGCGAACGACGCCGAGCCGGGGCCGAAGAAGCCGGCGGGGATCGCCGGCAGGCCGGGCGCGGCGAAGTTGCCTCCGGAGCCGGGGTTCCTCTTGACGACGATGCCGACGCCCGGAATGGGATTGCCGGCGTCGGCCGGGCCGGCCAGGGCCAACGCTAAAGCGATGCCGCAGAAGGCGATGGGGATGCGCATGGGGTTTCTCCTTGGGGCGGAGCCGCGAAACAAGATCGAAGTAGTCCATGATAGCTCAAGTGGCCGGCCCGTAGCAACAGCCTTCGGACCTTCGGGCGGTCACTCCCATCCGGCGGGCCGGGCACCACACTTGCGCCGGCGCAAGTCGCGGAGTAGGGACCGCGCCGCCGATTGGTGGGGATACTCACGGGGCGTCAGATGGCTATCGCGAGGGGTTGGCGGTGGGAACAGCGGTTTGTTTCAACTATCCTCGATAGTACAGGTTCACCGGCACCGGGCGGTTGCCGCGCGCGGCGTCGACATAGGTCACGTCGGCGGTACCGACCGCGTACTGGGCGTGCGCGGCGGCCGGGCCACCAGGGCCGTCAGGGCCAGCCGTCGTAAGGTAATCGGACACGCGCGCACGATGAATACTCCTCGGAGCATGGTGGAACCGGCAGGATGATATCACAGCCGCGCCGGCCCGAGGGGACGGGCCCCCACTACGGCAACGCGGTCGTCGCCAACATGAGCGCCAAGCCCAGGCAAACCACCAACCTGAGGTTCGACCGGGACATCCGCGGCCGCGGTGACCGCTGGCGATTCGCCCGGTTGATCGCCGATTGAACCGGCACCAGGCAGAGGCACGCGCCATGCACGGTGAGGTTCGCGATGATCGGCCCATGCTCACTATACCACAAGCTGCCCACCGCTCCGCCGATGGTCAGCGCCACCCAGGTCGTTGCCAGCAGCCCCGCCGGGAACGCGGGCGGCCATGTGCTTCCCAGTTGTTGGTCGCGGCGAATGCGCCGGAACAGCGCGTGCATCCAGAAGACGTTCAGGTAGGCACGCCAGAAGGGCGTCATCGGCTCGCGGTCGCGGTCACGAAGATAGCGCCAGTTGCGGTAACACCAGTACAGTTGGAAGAAGCCGCCGCTCAGCAATTCCAGGAGGAAGAGGTTCGCGATTCCGATGTGAAGGAACCACGGCTCGCGCATCTCCTGCGTGGGCTCCGGCAGGCGCTCGGCAGGGTCCACGGCGGGCCAGGCGATCGGCGTGCCGTCGCCGAGTCCGTCCACATGGGAGACCAGCGCCCAGCCAGGGAGTCCATCGGTCCACACCCAGGTGCGCTGGTTCAGTTCGCCGGCGACCAGTTTCCCACGCAGGATCGCCTCGCTCACCGGTCCGGCCCTGTTGTGATCGGCGATGTAGTACCATTGCCGCATGGCGTCCTCTGCAGCGCGGGATCCGCTGGCATTCATGGCCCGGGCGAGGCGATGCGATCATGCGTGCACGATATCACGGCGCGCGGTCAAGGGTCAATCGAGCGAAGCCGGCCTTGTTGATCGCCACGATGCCCCGCAGGGGATGGGCTCGCCGCGCCGACGATCGAGCGGATCCTCGATCACATCGGTGAGCCCATGCAGACACCTGCGGTGCTGCCGGCGCAAGTCGCCGCGCTCCACGTCGTCAGCGATCAATCGCCTTCATAGCCTGTTCCGCATACCGCTCACCCAGGGCGATGCCCTCGGGGAACGCCTGCTCGAGCTGGCGGCACTCCTTGCCGCTGAGGTCGATCTCCAGCGCCGCGATGTTCTCCTCGAGGTACTTGATCCGCTTGGTGCCGGGGATGGGCACGATGTCGTCGCCCTGCTCAAGCACCCACGCGAGCGCGACCTGTGCGGGCGTGCAGCCCTTCTGCGCCGCGAACGTCGTGACGGCCTCGGCCAGCTTCTGGTTGGCGGCGAAGTTGTCGCCGGCGAAGCGCGGGTGGTTCATGCGGAAGTCGCCTTCGGCGAAGTCGCCCTGCGACTGGAAGCGCCCGGTCAGGAAACCGCGGCCCAGCGGGCTGTAGGCGACGAACGTGACGCCGAGGTCGCGGCAGGCGTCGAGGACCTCGGCTTCGGGGTCGCGCGTCCACAGCGAGTACTCGGTCTGCAGCGCGACGATCGGGTGCACGGCGCAGGCGCGGCGCAGCGTGGCGGGCGCGGCCTCGGACATCCCCAGGTAGCGCACCTTGCCCTCGGTGACGAGGTCGGCCATCGCGCCCACGGTGTCCTCGATCGGCACGTTCTTGTCGACGCGGTGCTGGTAGTAGAGGTCGATGACCTCGACGCCCAGGCGCCTGAGGCTGGCCTCGCAGGCCTCGCGCACGTATTCGGGGCGGCCGTTGACGCCCAGGAACTCGCCGTTAGGCCCGCGCATGTTGCCGAACTTGGTGGCCAAGACGACCTGATGGCGACGATCGGCGATGGCGCGGCCCACCAGTTCCTCGTTGCGGCCGCAGCCGTACATGTCGGCGGTGTCCAGGAAGTTGGCGCCGAGCTCGATGGCGCGGTGGATGACGGCGATCGACTCGCTGTCGTCGCCGGCGCCGTAGAATTCCGACATGCCCATGCAGCCGAGGCCGAGGGCGGAGACTTCGAGATCGGGGGCGAGCTGGACCGTGCGCATGGGTGGCCTCCTGCCGTGGTGAGCTTGATGTGCCCTTAAGACTAGTCAGGATATGGCGGTTCGCAAAGGGCTCCATTCGTGGCGTGCCGGTGAATTGCGAAATCATGACCAAATTAATATGGTATAGTGTTGCGCGGCCTTCCTGCCGCCGCCTTTCTCCCCGGACGTCACGGAGTCCCCTCATGCGCCACCTGTTAGCCCTACTCGTGTTCGTTATTCTGCTCGCCGGCGTCGCCCAGGCCCAGGTCACCAATGGTTCCTTTGCCGGCGGCCTGTCCAGCTGGGGCACGGCCACGACCCTCAACGCGACCTTGACCCCCAGCGCGTTCGGCTCGCCGGCGAACTCGGCCCAGTTCAGCGCCAACGGGTCGATCTTCAACACTCCGATCGGGACCGCCACGCTGACGCAGACCTTCGGGTGCGGCAGCAGCTTCGAGAACGGCTTCTGCATGATGTCCCTGGAATACAACTTCGCGCACAACATGGACGCCGCGGCGCGGATCACCGTCCTGGTCGACGGCAATCCCGTCTACACGGCCGATCACAGCGCGAATCTCAACGCCTTCGTCCCGGTGACGTTCACGGCGGGGTGCGGGCTGCACCAGCTTGCGATCACCGCGTCGTTCATCAGCGGGAACGCGCTTTCCTCGTGGAGTTTCTGGGTCGACAACGTCACGGCGTCGTGCCAGCCGTCGGAGGTGCCGACAGAGGCGGGCACTTGGGGGTCGATCAAGGCGACGTATAGGTAGGGAGAGGCGCGCGGCGGACCCTGGACTTGCGCCGGACTTGCGCCGGCGCAAGTCCGCGGAAGTCGTGTCGCCGCGCCGGCGCCGGGCATCTCCTTGTTCAATGATGTGATTTCTGGTATGATCCACTCCTGGTTCGGCGACCGCCGCCGTCGATGCGTCCGACCACGCCCAATCCGGGGAAGTGTCACCGTGAAGAACGCCCACGCCAGTTTCCGGGGCTTCGTCCTGCTCCTGGTCTGCCTGCTGTGCGCCTCGCCCTCGTGGGCCCTCTGGCCGAAGGACGGCGCCCTGCCCCTGGCGAGCTTCAACTCCTCGCCCTATGACGCGCGCACGGTGTCCGACGGCGCAGGCGGGTCCATCGTCGTGTGGTGGGACTGGTATCCCGGGGGCACCAACCTGGTGGCGCAGCGGCTGGATCCGTATGGCCGCAAGCTGTGGTCGAACGCGGGCGTCATGGTGGCGCCCGGCAACTGGTACCAGGGCGCCGCGCGCACGGTCAGCGACGGCAACGGCGGAGTGATCGCGGTCTGGGTGGACAGTCGCTTCGGCCCCAACCGGGTCTTCGCGCAGCGCATCGACACGACGGGCCAGTTGCGCTGGGGGTCGACGGGACTCGCCTGCTCGACCGGCACGGCCGCGCAGTCGTACCCGAGCCTGGACATGGACGGAAGCGGCGGCGCGGTCATCGCCTGGCAGGATGCCCGCAGCGTCGGTGACGATGTCTATGCCCAGCGGATCAGCGCGAACGGCGCGTTGCTCTGGGGGGCTGGCGGCACAGCCGCCGGGTCCGGGACCGGCAACCAGATGAGCCCCAGCATTGCCGGCGATGGAGCGGGCGGCGCGTTCGTTGCTTTTCACGACGATTTCCTCGGCACGAATACCAACATCCTGTGCCAGCGGCTCGCCTACGACGGAAGCCTCTATCTCAGCTCTGGCGGCGTAGGCGTGTGCGTCGCCGCCGGTCGGCAGTACAACGCCCACGTCATCAGCGACGGCACGGGCGGAGCCCTCATCGCCTGGCGGGACCAACGCCTGGGATCCGAGACGCTCTATGCCCAGCGTATGACCGGTGGTGGCGTCGGCGCATGGGCTGCCGACGGCATTGCCGTCGGTACGCAGCTGAACTTCGAGCCGGACCTGGTCAGTGACGGCAACGGCGGCATGTTCGTGGCCTGGGAACAGAGCGCAAGCGGCAATTCCGACCTGCGCCTGCAGCACGTGACGCGCGACGGCGCGTTCCTGTGCGCGGCGGGCGGCGCGCCGGTCTGCACGCTGTCGTCCAACAGCCAGCGGCCGCAGGTCATCGCCGATGAAAATGGCGGCGCCATCGTCGCCTGGCAGGATGATCGCCAGGTAACTCCCGACATCTACGTGCAGCGGCTAGACGGCGTGGGCGCCGCTTCGTGGACGACGAACGGCGTCGTGCTCTGCGCGGCCAATTCGTATCAGCAGGATCCCGACCTGGCCAGCGACGGCGAGGGCGGCGCCATCGTCGCGTGGCAGGACTGGCGCGACCAGCAGCCGCGCATGGCGGCCCAACGCGTGGATCGTTTCGGCAATTGGGGCCTGCCCGCCGCGGAAATCCGCAACGCGCGCGACGTGCCCGGCGACCAGGGCGGCCGCATCAACCTGTCCTGGTATGCGAGCCGGCTCGACCCGTGGCCCAGCCAGCAGGTCGCGCGGTATACGCTGTGGCGCGCGATGGCGCCCGGGGCCAAGTCGGCCGCGTTGCCGGGCAAGGCCCGCTTCGTGACCCCCGACGACGTGCCCGCGACGGTGGAGCCGGCGGTGTTCCGTCGCGAGACCGTCGACAAGCGCATCTTCTTCTGGGAAATGGTCGGCACGGTGGATGCGTACCACCTGTCCGGCTACGGCGCGACGGTGGCGTCGCTGTGGGACTCGACGGCGGCGGCGCCCGGGGTGCAGTACTTCCAGGTGATTGCGCACGGGACCGACCCGTCGCGGTTCTGGATCTCGGCCCCGGACAGCGCGCGCTCGGTCGACAACCTGGCGCCGGCGGCGCCGCTGGGGCTGGCCGGCGCGCTGGCGACGCTGCCGGCGGGACTGGCCCTGGACTGGCGGCGCTCTCCCGAGACGGATCTGTCCCACTATGCGCTGTACCGGGGGGCGAGCGCGTCCTTCGTGCCCGGTCCGGGGACCCTGGTCGCTGCGGTCACCGACACGTCGTTCACGGACGTCGGCTGGCCGGGCGCGGGGACCTGGTACAAGCTCGCTGCCCTGGACATCCACGGGAACGAGAGTACGGTCACTGTCCTGGCCCCGGGCGCCGTGGCGGCTGCGCCGGATGGTTTGCCGCGCCTGGTGACGTCCCTGGCGCCCGTCCAACCAAACCCGTTCAACCCGTCAACGCGCATCGCATGGTCGCTGGCCGAGAGCGGTCCGGTGAGCCTGCGGATCCACGACGCGTCCGGGCGTGTCGTGCGCACGGTGGTCGCGGGGGTGCAGGCGGCCGGTCCGGGCTCGTGGGTCTGGGATGGTCGCGACGAGGCGGGTCGTCCCGCGGCCAGCGGTGTCTACTATGTACGGCTGTCGGCGGGCGGGAAGGTGCTGACGCAGAAGGCCACGCTGGTGAAGTAACCCGCATCGGCATGAGGGCCGAGTGGACATGTGCGCGGGCCATTTGACCGGCGCGAATGCATTCAGAGGAGGCCCCGGACATGAGATGTAACTTGTTTTTTGACAACAGATTGACGGTGGCCTGGGTGCTGGCGAGTGTATTGTGCCTGCTGACCGTGGGAGCGTCGCCGGTCGCGGCGCAGGATCTCGACGGCGACGGCTGGTCCGTGGCCGATGGTGACTTGCATGACGTGCCCGGCGGGTTGTGCACCTCGCCCGAGCTTGTCAACCCGGGCGCTTTCGACATTCCCGGCAACGGCATCGACGACGACTGCGACGGGATCATCGACAACCCCGTGGCCAACGACTGCAGCGGCGCCGCGCAGATTTCGGGTGTGGATGGGCCGGCCCTGGCCCAGGCCATGGACCTGTGCGCGGTCACGACAGAGAGTCCGCCGCTGGCTGAGCGACGCTGGGGGCTGGTGTCGGCCGAACTTCGGCGCTCGGAGACCGTCGCGACGGCGCCCGCCCAGGTCCAGGTCGCCGTCAGCGCGGGCTTCGGCAGCGGCTTCGCGCCGCAGGGCCAGGCTACACTGGCCGTGCTGTCCACGGGGACCGCGCGGGATGCGGACGAACCGGGCTACATTCCCCCGGCGCCGGGCTTCTCGGACGCCACCAACAGTTCGCTGCCGCCGGCGGCATTCGTCGCGGCCCATGGAGGTCGGCTTATCTCCGGCTACAGCGGATGTGCCCTGATTCCCGGCACCAATCCGGTCTATGATGGTGTCCTGCTGCGCCTGAGGGTGCGCGTGCCGACAAATGCCAGTGCGCTGAGCTACAACTTCGCGTTCCTGACATCGCAGTTTCCCGACATGTGCACGCAGTTCGCAGATCACTTCCTGGCGCTGCTGACGACCGGCGCCGCCGGCATCCCGGCCGATGGCAACATCTCGTATGATTCGCTGAACCATCTGGTCACGATCCAATCCCTCTTTCCGGAATACTGTGTGCCACAGTCCGGATTCACGTGCCCGTACGGCAGTGCAGCCTTGCAGGGCACCGGCTATGATCCCGCCGGGGACGGCGCGACGAGGTGGCTGGCGACCGATGCGCCCGTGGTCCCGGGCGAGGTCATCACGCTGTCGTTCTTCATCTTCGATGTCGGCGACCACGGTTGGGACTCGACCGTGCTGCTGGATAACCTGCATTGGCGCTTCCTGCCGCAGGCGCCGTTGTCGGGTGTGGGTGATGGCCTGCCGGGCGCGTTCCGACTGTTCCCGGCGGCGCCGAACCCGTTCAATCCCGTGACGACCCTGTCGTTTACCCTGCCTGTCGCCGGCCCGGTGCGATTGACCGTGTTCGACCTGGGCGGGCGGTTGGTTGCGACACTGGTCGACGGATCCCTGGATGCGGGCACGCATTCCGCCGTGTGGGATGCGCGCGATGGTGATGGGCGGTCCCAGGCTTCGGGCGTCTACATCGCGCGGTTGGAGGCCGGCGACCGGTCGCTGAGCACGCGTCTCGTCCTGCTGGAATAGGTGACCCTGGCGAGGTTGACGAGCACCGAAGACGCCGCTGCGATTGACAGCGCCTGTCCAACAGGGCTAATTTGCGCATGTTCTTGGCTGCGTTGAAGGTACGGTGACGGAAGGTCCCGGTCGTGAACGTGCTCGTCCGTAAGGACGCCTACTTCGATTCGGTCGTGCTCATGCTCCTGAGCCGCGATTTGAAGAATCGCCCCGGCGTCACCGACGCCGTCGTGGCCATGGGCACGCCCATGAATCTTGATCTCCTGTCATCCCTTGGCTGTTCAACTGCCGATCTCGCGGGCGCGACACCCGCTGACCTGGTCATCGCCGTCGATTGCAGCGACCCGGCCCTGGCGGCGGCGACGCTGGCGGCGGCGGAGGCTGAACTGGCCCGCAAGCGTCCTGCCGCGAGCGGCGCTGATGGCGCGGGCGCGCGCGAACCTTCGACTTTGGACGGCGCGCTGGCGCAGATGCCCGGCGCGAACGTCGCGGTCATCTCCATCCCCGGCGCCTATGCCGCGCGCGAGGCGCGCCACGCGCTCGACCGCGGCCTGCACGTCATGCTGTTCTCCGACAACGTCACGCTCGAGGAAGAGATCGCGCTGAAAGAGCAGGCGCGTTCGCTCGGCCTGCTCTTGATGGGGCCCGACTGCGGGTCGGCCATCATCAACGGCAAGCCGCTGTGCTTCGCGAACGTGGTGCGGCGCGGGCCGGTGGGCGTCGTTGCGGCGTCGGGCACCGGGCTGCAGGAAGTGACCGTGCTGGTCGATCGCGCGGGGTCGGGCATCAGCCAGGCCATCGGCACCGGCGGGCGCGACCTCAAGAACGAGCGCGTGGGCGGCGCGACGATGTTCATGGGCATCGAGGCGCTGGCGCAGGATGCGGCGACGACGGTGATCGTCGTCGTGTCGAAGCCGCCGGCGCCGGCGGTGGCGGCGAAGGTCGTGGCGGCGCTCGAGGCGACGGGCAAGGACGCGGTGGTGCACTTCATCGGGCTGTCCGTCACTGCCGATGCCCGGTCCGGCAGTCGCGTGCGGCATGCCGCGAACCTGGAAGAGGCGGCTGCGCTGGCCGTCTCTATCGCCGAGGGGTGCGCGTGTGGGGCGGGCGGCTTCACGTTGCCGTTGCGCGAGATCGACGCGCTGGTCGCGCGCGAGGTCGCGGGCATGGCGCCTTCGCAGCGCTACCTGCGCGGGTACTTCACCGGCGGCACGCTGGCCGACGAGGCGTGGCTGGTGCTGCATGCGGCCAACGGCGCGGTGTACTCGAACAACCAGACCGATCCTGCGTTCGTGTTGCCCGATCCGAAGGTGTCTGTCGGGCACACGGTCGTGGACCTGGGCGACGACGTGTTCACTGTGGGTCGCCCGCATCCGATGATCGACCCGTCGACGCGCACCGAACGCATCGATGCGGAAGCGCATGACGCTGCGATCGCCGTCATGCTGGTGGATGTCGTGCTGGGGTATGGTTCGCACGCCGATCCGGCGGGGGCGCTGGTGCCTTCGTTGGCGGCGGCGAAGGCGGCGGCGGTTGCGCGCGGGGGCTACCTGGCGGTGGTGGCCTCGGTCACCGGGACGCCGGGAGATTTCCAGGGCTTTGCGCAGCAGCAGGCGAAGCTGGAGGCGGCGGGCGTCATCGTGATGCCGTCGAACTACCAGGCGTCGCAGTTGGCGATGCGCATCGTCGAAGCGGCTTCGGCGCAGGTCGGAGGTGCGCGATGAGCGGGGTGCGCGCGAATCGCGCGGCCGAGCTCTTTGCCGCCGAGCTGGCCGTGGTCAACCTGGGCCTGGCGGATTTCGCGGCGAACCTGCGCGCCTGCGGTGCGCCCGCGGTGCAGGTGCGCTGGAAGCCGCCGTGCGGCGGCGACGTGCGGCTGGTGGAGGCGCTCGATCGCATCGCCCGGCAGACGCGCGTCGACGTGGACGCGGCCAACCGCCTGGCGGCCGAACGCATGCTGCAGAGCCGGCCGCAGATCATCGGTGTGGGCAAGGCGCTGGACGTGGTGCCCGGGATGCGCCCCGATCTGGTGTTGCACGCCGGGCCGCCCGTGACTTGGGAACGCATGTGCGGTCCCCTGCGCGGCGCGGTGATCGGCGGGCTGGTGTACGAGGGACTGGCCAAGACGCGCGAAGAGGCCGAGAAGCTGGCCGCGTCCGGCGCCATCACCTTCGAGCCCTGCCACCACCACGACGCGGTGGGGCCGATGGCCGGCGTGATGACCTCGCGCATGCCCGTCTGGATCTTCGAGAACGCCACCTTCGGCAACCGCGCCTACTGCACGTTCAACGAGGGCCTGGGCAAGGTGCTGCGCTACGGCGCGTTCTCGGACGAGGTGCTGGCGAAGCTGCGCTGGCTGGAGACCGACCTGGCGCCCGTGATGACCAAGGCGCTGGCGGCGCACGGGCCCATCGACATGCGCGGGCTGATCGCGCAGGTGCTGCAGATGGGCGACGAGGGGCACAACCGCAACCGGGCCGGCACGTCGCTGCTGATCCGCGAGCTGGCGCCCTTCCTGGTGATGCTGGACGAGCCGCGTGAGAAGATCGCCGCGGTGCTCTCGTTCATGAACGCCAACGACCACTTCTTCCTGAACCTGACGATGCCCGCGAGCAAGTGCACGGTCGACGCCGCGCGCGGCATCGAGGGCAGCTCGGTCATCACGACGATGGCGCGCAACGGCACCGACTTCGGCATTCGCATCTCGGGGCTGGGCGACCGCTGGTTCACCGGGCCGGCGGGCATCGTCGACGGTTTGTATCTGCCGGGCTACGGGCCCCAGGACGCGGCGCCGGACATCGGCGACTCGGTCATCACCGAGACGGCGGGCATCGGCGGCTTCGCGATGGCCGCGGCGCCCGCGATCGTCAAGTTCGTCGGCGGCAAGCCGGCCGACGCGATCGACTTCACGCTGCGCATGTACGAGATCACGGTGGCCGAGAGCGAGTCGTACCGGATCCCGGCGCTCGATTTCCGGGGCACGCCCACGGGCATCGACGTGCGCAAGGTGGTCGAGACGGGGATCCTGCCCGTCATCAACACGGGCATCGCCCACAAGGAGCCCGGCGTGGGCATGGTGGGCGCGGGGCTGGTCAAGCCCCCTGAGAACTGCTTCAAGGATGCGTTATTGGCGTTCGCGGACGCCGTGGGCTGAATGGTGGAGAAGGCAGAGGAGTCGAACCCATGAAGATGATCGACCTGACGATCCCGCTCGGCATCGGCACGCCGCCGTGGCCGACCTACATCCCGCTGCAGGTGCAGTACTTCAAGCGCCTGGCGCCCAACGGCGCCAACGGCCAGGTGGTCACGCACTCGAACCACGTGGGCACGCACCTGGACGGCGAGATCCACTTCTACTCGCCGGGCAAGGACATCGCCAGCCTGGACATGGACTTCCTGGTGCATGAGGGCGCGATCGTCGACCTGTCCGACGTGTGCGGCACGTACGACGTCTACACATCGAAGATGATCGAGGAACGCGTCGAGGTGAAGCAGGGCGACATCCTCATCATCCACACCGGCTTCCATCACTACGGGTGGGACCAGCCGACGGCCGACGAGATCAAGTACATGATCAAGCACCCCGGGCCCGACCGCGAGTTCGCGCTGTGGGCCAAGAAGAAGAAGCTGCGCTGGATCGGCGTCGACTGCGGCAGCGCCGACCACCCGATGAACACGAAGATCCGCGAGTGGATGCCGGTGCAGGCGAAGGAGTGCGACCTGCACTTCCAGAAGAAGTACGGCAAGACGCTCGAGGAATTCTACTCGCCGGACAAGTACCAGCTGATGCACATCGAGATGTTCCCGAGCGGGCTCATCCATGCGGAGTGCCTGGGCGGCGACATCGACCTGCTGCTGAACCAGCGCTGCACGATCGGCTGCTTCCCGTGGCGGTTCGTGGACGGCGAGTCGAGCATCGCGCGCATCGTGGCGATGGTCGACGACAAGCGCTACGAGAAGCTGATGGAGAAGAAGAAGAAGGCCAAGCTGACCAAGTTCGGCGACGTGGCCGGCGCCAAGAACAAGTGGCTGCACGAAGAGGCGAAGGGCAAGCGGAAGTAACGCCGGACCCTGCCGCCCACAACTGGCCGGTGCCGCGCGCGCGGGCCGCAACCTGAACGGAGAAGAACGATGGCGATCGATGCACTCGAAGCGAAACTGCGGCCACCTGCGGATGTGCTGGCCCCGTACCCCTCGAAGCTGATCACGCTGGCCTCGGGCGAGCAGATGGTGGTGCGCGAGGCGCGCCTTGCGGACGCCGGCGCCCTGCTGGGCACCGTGTACCCGCTGCTGGGCGTGCCCAAGGACTACTACGACATCGTCGCGGCGCGCATGTACAGCGAGATCCTGGGCTGGTTCCGCTACCGGGTGGCGAACGAGTTCGTCATCGTCGGCGCGATCGACGGCGTCATCGCCGGCATCGTGACCAGCCGCCACGTGAAGGCCGGCCTGGGCATGAGCCTGCACACGCTGACCATCAAGCGCGGCCTGCGCGTGGGTGCGCAGCTGTTCGCGGCCAAGATGGAGCACCACATCGACTACCTGGGCGAGGACGAGGTGCACATCGTGGCCGAGAGCCCGATCGGGTTCAAGCGCTGGATGATCGAGTACGAGCTGGAGGACAGGTCCGCGATGTACCCCGACCTGCGCCACGAGCTGGGCGGCGTGCCCACGTTCACGCTGACGCGCAAGCTGTGGGAAGCGGTCAAGCCGGTCAAGTGCACGGGCGTGCGCCCGGTGCCTGCCGAACTGCTGAAGACGGCCGACAAGCTCATCATGCCCGATGAGTACGTGCAGCTGCCCGGCTGGAAGCGGGGGGCCTAGATGTCCGCACGCATCGGTATCGTCGGCATCGGGCACTGCCGCTTCGGCAACTCGAGCGAATACGACCTGGTCGACGTCATCGCCTACTCGGCGAACGACGCGTTCCGTGACGCGGGCGGCCTGCACCTGCGCAAGGAGGTCGACCAGGTCCTGGTCGGCAACATGGCCGCGGGCATGTTCAACCACCAGACCTCGGTGGCATCGGCATTGATCAGCCGCATGGACATGGAGCCGTGCCCGGCCGAGCTGGTGGAGAACGGGCCCGCCTCGGGCGCCAGCGCCATCAGGCTGGGGTACATGGCGATCGCCTCGGGCATGGCCGACGTCGTCCTGGTGGCGGCGGGCGAAGTCATGCGCGTGGTGTCGGGGTGGGAGGCCACGAACATCGTGGCGACGATGGCCCACACCGAGGCCGAGTACAACATGGGCCTGACGCTGCCGGGGTTCGCCGGCATGTTCACGCGCCTGTACATGGAGAAGTACGGCATGACCGAGCGCGACCTGGCGCTGGTGGCCGTGAAAGACCATGACAACGGCGCGAAGAACATCTACTCGCACGTGCAGTTGCCGGTCACGATCGAGGCCATCGCCGACGGCGAGAACGCCAACGTGGTGAACAACTACGTGGCCGAGCCGCTGCGCATGTACTCGACGTGCCCCATCTCGGACGGCTCGGCGGCGGTCATCCTGGTCAACATGGACTCGCCGAAGGCCAAGCTGTTCCCGAAGAAGCCCATCCGCATCGCGGGCATCGCGTCGGCGACGGACACCCATTGCGTGCACAACCGCAAGGATCCGCTGGTGCTCGACGCCGTGCGCATCTCGGCGGAGAAGGCCTACAAGATGGCGGGCGTCGGGCCCAAGGACATCTCGCTGGCCGAGCTGCACGACGCGTTCGTCATCTTCGAGCTGCTCAACAGCGAAGAGGTCGGCTTCTTCGAGCGGGGCAAGTCGTTCCTCGGCGTGCGCAACCGCGAGACCGAGATCGGCGGCCGCATCCCGATCAACACCTCGGGCGGGCTGAAGGCCAAGGGGCATCCGGTGGGCGCCACCGGCGTGTCGCAGGTCGTGGAGCTGGTGCGCCAGCTGCGCGGCGAGGCCGAGGAGGGCCGCCAGGTGAAGGACCCGAAGTACGGCATGGCCGTCAACTTCGGCGGGTTCGGCAACAACGTCGTCACCACGATCCTCGCGAAGGACTAGGAGCCACTGATGATCGACTTCAGCGTTTATGGCGAACAGACGCCGCACATCAGTGGTTACAAGTGCCTGAAGTGCGGGACGATCTTTTATCCCGCGCCGATGGTCTGCAAGGGCTGCGATGCGCACCGCGACCCGGTCACCGGCAAGCACTGGGAGCAGTTCGACCTCGAAGGCCCCTGCAAGCTGCTGACCTGGACGCGCGTGTGGAACCTGCCCGAGGGGTTCAACCGCAAGTTCCTGATGTTCGGCATGGTGGAGTTCCCGAACGGCCTGCGCGCGTCGGGACGCATCGAGTGCGTAGGCGACCCGGTGATCGGCGCGACGATGGAAGCGTCCGTCATCGAGGCCGACGAGCGCCCGGGCGCCCCGGTGAAGGTGTTCCAGTTCAGCTGAACAGGAGCGAAAAGCCGTGACCGACCCGTGCCGCAGGCACGCGTTGACGATGGGATCGGAGGTCCCCGAGGGGGACTTCCGGTTCCGCGTCCATAGCGTGTTCGCCGCTTCGCTCAACCTGACGGTGGCGGGGCAGTCCGGACTGGTGACGCTGGCGGGCGCGGGCACGGCCGAGCGTCCGCGCGGCATCCGGCTGGCGACCTGCGAGCGGTTCGACACCTGGCCGGTGCAGGCCGGGACCGAGGGCCGCCGCGAGGGCGCGCAGCTGGTGTTCGACGGGACGGGCGGCGTTGTCGTGCTGGCCGTCGACCTGGCGCAGGCCGAGGGCGCGCGGCGACGACGGTTGCCGCACGTGGACATGCACGGCGCAGATGCGCGCGCGGCCTGGGCCGCGTGCGCGCAGCGGCTGGGAGAATTGCAGGCGGCGGGCGACGTCGACCTACGGTTGGCGGCATTGTGCGACCGGCAGCCGGCGACCACCGCGCTGGGGCGGCGCCTGGCCGCGGCGGCGGTCGCGCTGGGTGAGGGCGTGCGCGGCCGGGACGCGGTGGCCGCCGATGGCGCCGCGGCCGACCTGGTCGGCCTGGGCGCGGGACTGACGCCGACGGGCGACGACTACCTGTGCGGCATCATGGCCGCGCTGCGCAGCGCGAGCCGGGCCGGCGATGCGAACCGCCGCTTCGCGTTGGCTTGGGGACGGCTGCTGGCCGAGCGGCTGACGGCGACGACGACCGTCGGCGCCACGTACCTGGAGGGCGCCATCGCCGGCGCCTTCGTCGGCGAGATCCACGCGCTGGTCACGGCGCTGGCCCGCGGCGACGCCGGGGCGCCGGCGGCGCTCGAGGCCCTGTGCGGATTGGGCCACAGCTCGGGGATGGACACCGCCACCGGCCTGCTGCACGGGCTGTGGCTGCGCGGGGACGAGGAAGCGAGGCGACATGCTCCATGAGTTCGAGTTCCGGGCGCCGCGAACGCGGGCCGAACTGCTCGGGGTGCTGGCCGACCACGGCGGCCTGGCCAAGCTGATGGCCGGCGGCACCGACGTCATCGTCAACCTGCGCGCCGGCGGCATCAAGCCGCGCGTCGTAGTGGACGTCAAGCAGGTCGAGGGCTACGGCGCGCTCACCTGGAGCGACACCGACGGCCTGGTCATCCGCCCCGCCACCACCATCAACGACCTGCTGCGCATGCCCGGCCTGCGCGAGCGCTTCCCGCTGCTGGTCGCCTGCGCGCACGACCTGGCCTCGTACCAGATCCGCAACCGCGCCACCGTCATCGGCAACATCGTCAACGCCTCGCCCTGCGCCGACATGGCGCCCGCGCTGCTGTGCCTGGACGCGCGCGCGGTGATCGCCTCGCAGGCCGGCGAGCACGAAGTGCCCATGCGCGAGTTCATCACCGGCGTCAAGCGCACGGTGCTGCTGCCGGGCGAGGTGCTTGACCGCGTGGTGGTGCCGGCCTCGTCGGTGGGGGCGCGCGGCGGCTACGCCAAGTTGAAGCGCATCAGCGGGCACGACCTGGGCCTGGTCGCCGTCGCCGTGCACAAGCACGGCGGCGAGTTGCGCGTGGCCGTCGGCTCGGCGGCGCCCACGCCGGTGCTGGTGTCCGGGCTGAAGGAGACCGACGACGCGGCGACGGTGGTGGCGGCCGCGCAGGCGGCCATCAGCCCCATCAGCGACCTGCGCTGCACGAAGGAATACCGCGAGCACATGGTCGGCGTGTACATCCGCCGATTGCTGCGGGAGGTGGCATGATGAGGATCACGGTCACCGTCAACGGACAGGTTTACGAGCGCGACGTGCCGGGCCACCGCACGCTGCTGCATTTCCTGCGGCAGGACCTCGGGCTGACGGGCTCGAAGGAAGGCTGCGGCGCCGGCGAGTGCGGCGCCTGCACGGTGCTGCTGGACGGACATTCGGTGAACGCCTGCCTGGTGCTGGCGCCGGAAGTGGATGGGCGCTGCGTCGAGACCGTTGAAGGCCAGGCCAAGGACGGGAAGCTGTCGACCATCCAGGACGCCTTCAACCGCAACCATGCCGTGCAGTGCGGCTTCTGCACCTCGGGCATGGTGATGTCGGTGCAGGACCTGCTGGTGCGAACACCGAAGCCCAGCGACGACGACATCAAGGAAGCCATCGAGGGCAACTTCTGCCGCTGCACCGGCTACCTGCAGATCATCGAGGCCGTTCGCGACGCATCGGGCCGCACCGAGGGCAAGGGAGGGCTGAAGCATGCTTGAGGACGCCACTCCCGACACGCTGAAGCACGTCGGCGGCAGCCCCGACCGCATCGAGGCCGCGGCGAAGCTGACCGGCCAGGCGCTCTACGTCAGCGACATGACGCTGCCGGGCATGCTCTACGCGCAGGTGACCAAGAGCCCGCATGCGCGGGCGCGCATCCGCGGCATCAATACCAGCAAAGCCGAGGCCCTGCCCGGCGTGCGCGCGGTGCTGACGGGCGCCGAGCTGGAGTACCGCATCGGCCTCTACGTGGTGGACAAGTACCTGCTGGCGCGCGGCGAGGTGCGCCACTTCGGCGAGGCGGTGGCCGCCGTGGCCGCTGACACGCTGGAGATCGCGCGGCGCGCCGCCGACCTGATCGAGGTCGACTACGAGGTGCTGCCGCCCGTGCTGAACCACATGGACGCGCTGAAGGACGACGCGCCTCTGGTGCACCCGGACCTTGGGAAGTACGACCACGTCTCGGCCGTGTTCACACCGATCCCGGGCACGAACATCGCGAACCAGTCCAAGCTGCGGAAGGGCGACGTCGAGAAGGGCTTCGCCGAGGCCGAGTGGCTGATCGAGCGCGAGTACACCAATCCGTCGGTGCAGCACGTGCCGATGGAGACGCACGTCGCCATCGCGCAGTGGAAGATGGGCGACGAGGTCGACATCTGGACCAGCTGCCAGTCGCCCTTCGCGGTGCGCAACCTGTTCTGCTACACATTCAGGCTGCCGCTGACGCAGGTGCGGGTGATGGTGCCGCACGTGGGCGGCGCCTTCGGCGGCAAGGCGGGCATCCACCTGGAGCCGCTGGTGGCGTGCCTGTCGCGCAAGGCCGGCGGGCGGCCCGTGAAGTTCCAGGCCACGCGCGAGGAGGAGTTCAGCCTGCTGCCCTGTCGCAGCGCGCTGACCTACCGCATCAAGACGGGCGTGGCGGCCGACGGGAAGATCATCGCCCAGAAGATGACGATGTACTGGGATGCGGGCGCCTACGCCGACTACGCGGTGAACGTGACGCGCGCGTCGGGGTACTCGGCGGCGGGGCCGTACGAGGTGCCCAATGCCTGGGTAGATGCCTACACGGTCTACACGAACAAGCCGTACGGCACGGCGTACCGCGGCTTCGGGCACGTGGAGTTCTTCTGGGGCCTGGAAAGGCACATGGAGCTGGTGGCCCAGGTGATCGGCATGGACCCGCTGGAATTCCGGCGGCTGAACACGCTGAAGCCCGGTTCGATCACCTTGACCGGCGAGAAGATCACGCCGAACACGGGCAACCCGACGAAGTGCCTGGACGTGGTGGCGGAGTCGATCGGCTATGGGGCACTGACGGCTGAGGAGACCGCGCGCGAGAAGGCGACCGGCTGCAAGATCGGCAAGGGCATCGCCGCGCTGCACAAGGCGCCGGCCATGCCGCCGTTCACCTCGTCGAGCATCGTCCTGAAGATGAACTCGGACGGCACGGTGGTCGTCAACACGGGCCTGACCGAGATCGGGCAGGGTGCGAACACGTCGCTGGCGCAGGTCGTGGCCGAGCGGCTGGGCTTCGACCTGGCGAAGATCCGCATCAGCCCCGACAAGGACACCGACCGCGATCCCTACGACTGGCAGACGGTGGCCTCGAAGGGCCTGGTGCTGGCGGGCAACGCCGCGATCCTGGCCTGCGACGACCTGCTGGCCAAGGCGTACGAGGTGGCCGGGCAGGTGCTGCGCGCGCAGCCGGCCGACATGGACCACGACGGCGAGAAGATCTTCGTCAGGCACCACCGCGACCGGGCCGTGACGTTCGCGGCGCTCGCGATCGGCTACGCCTACCCGGACGGCAACGCGATCGGCGGCCCGCTGATCGGCGTCGGCCGCTACATCGCGCAGGGCCTGGCGAACCTGGACAAGGAGACGGGCCAGGGCAACTGCGCGCTGGACTGGACGTTCGGCGCGCACGGCGTGATCGTCGAGGTGGACCCCGAGAGCGGCGAGTACCACGTGCTGAAGATCTGCTCGGCGTTCGACGTGGGCAAGGCCGTGCACGCGGAGATCCTGCGCGGCCAGGCCGTGGGCGGCATGGTGCAGGGCCTGGGCACCGCCTGCTGCGAGGGCTACATCTACGACGAGCAGGGCCACCTGCTGAACCCGTCGTTCACCGACAACAAGATCCCGACCGCGCGCGACCTGCCGGACGTGATCGAGAGCGTCGCCGTCGAGACGCCGCAGCTGGACGGCCCGTTCGGTGCGCGCGGCGTGGGCGAGCACCCGATGATCTCGGTGGCGCCGGCGATCGGCAACGCGATCCTGCGGGCGGTGGGATGCGAACTGACGCACATGCCGATGCGGGCGGAGGATGTCTGGCGGGCGATGAACCAGGCGGCGCCGATCGACAACTGGATCACGAAGACGCCGAACAAGTCGTGCAAGAAGTGAAATGCGATGCACATCATTGCATCCGCATTCGGTCGCGCGATGATCGTGCGGGGCCTCGATCACACCTGCGAATCCACACAGTCTACCGGAGTGCGGTTGGGTTTCCTGAATCGGCAGAGTCTCATCGTTGGGTAGTGGGCCGGGGTGCAGGGGCCTGAAATCGGTTGGCGGATTGACGGATCGGGGCGAGAGGTGTCACAATCGAAAGAGGGCGGGCGCGACTAATGGCCGGCAGTGTGAGAATAGGCGATTGGCTTGACTAATCGCCAGTGATCATACGGCCTGTCAGATGAACACATTGTGCAGAAAAGGTGAGTCCCAGTGGAACCGGAATATCGTGATCTCCGATCAATCAGTTCAGACTACGTTCCCAGAATACTTGTCGGGCCATTCAATGATAACGGTACTGCACAATACATGGTGGGCGCATTTGGCGGCCACGATGTCGTGACCTTTGGAGCTTGGTCTGGCGCCGACATCCAAATTTCGGGTTTGCCTTCATTTCAGCAAATCATACAGGCGCTCCCCAGGGACTGGAGTCCGGATTTGGTGCTCGTTTGGAGGCCGGAATACGGCTATATCCCAACAGGTATTGAGGGGGCCGCGTGTCCGGTTGCCATGCTTGTGAGCGATTGGTACCTGGCATTTTCGGATTGCCTGGAGGCCGCCTGGCGTGTGGACGCGATAGTCACCGGAACTCGCGGAGAACACGTATTTCGTGCTGCTGGCTTCGAAAACGTCTTTGCATTGCCCATGTTGGGCTACCAGCCAGGTGTCGACACCGAATGGCCTCTGGGCGACGATTTCCGCCCCATTGATGTTTGTTGCAGCGGGAATCCGAACTGGGTCATTCATCGCGAACGAGAGAGGATTATCGGGGCGCTCTTGGAGTTGCCGAACGGCATAACGACCTACCATGGACCATACTCAGATCGAACCGAATACAACCGGCGGTTGTCTGCCAGCAAGATATATGTGAACCAGACCGTGATCGGCGAAGCGAATATGAAGTTCTACGAGGTTGCGGCGGCTGGTGCGTGCCTGTTTGTCGAGGAAGATAATCTCGACATAGAACGATACTTCACGCCGGGAGAGTCGGTTGTCCTGTATGGAAGGACTGACCTCGCGGACAAGATCATCTACTACCTGAACAACCCAGAAAAGCGCATAGGTATTGCCGAACAGGCCCGGCGGGCAATGCGCGAATACACCTACAAACGCAATTTCGGAATGATAGTGAACGAACTGTGGAGCTTCTTCAGATCCTGGAATCGGGAACCGCGCCCGGTCACAGAGTTGCCCCGGGCGACGCAACTAGAAGGGCTCGTGGGATACGCGTTGAGGCACAATGGAGGAGATCCGTACGCTCCACTTGGATTGGCGCTCGGGCTTTCGGAGTCGGGCAGTCAGAGGTCCATGCTGCTCTTGGCAATGGCGCAATATGTAGCCAAGACGTCGACGATTGCTCGAAGGAGCCCCATTGAATCTGGTGCCCATGTAGGCGCGGGCGGCGCGAATCGGGAGATATGGGATGACGAGGCGATAGTCGCCCACTTTCAACAGGCATTTTTGCAGGATCCGAGTTACTTGCCGGCGGCCTATACGTGGGCGCGGATCGCGACTGCTCATCTCGGTTTCCAGCATGCTTTCCCGTTGGTGGACCACGTGCGGCGCCTCCTTGAGGGAGGCGGCGCAATTCCATTCTCGTGTGCCGAAATTCTGGTCCTCGATACCGATGTAAGATTCGAAGTTGAGCGCGCTGCCTGGGAGGCATTGGAGCGGGGCATCGATATCGGCAGCGTGCTGCGGCCACTGCTGCTGGAAGACATCTACTTGGTAGCTGCGGACTTGCATTTGAAAGCGCAGGACTCAGCGCGGGCCATGTCGTCGTACACCCATGCAGTACTGATTCGCCCCGATGGCCATCGCGCCCGCCCCAGATTGGCCGAGTTGCAAGCCCATTTGGGCGAAGATTGGAGTGCCATTGAGACTTTGAACGAGCACTTGAAGCTCCACCCTCTCGACCTCCGTGCCCACGACAGAATGGTGGCGTTGCTGGAGATATGTGGGGACAATGCCGGGTGCTTGGCGGCCATGACGGCGCGTGACAAATTGCATCACTTGTATTCCGATTCATTCGGGTCATAGGATCATGGATAGCGGGGTCGCGGATTTCGCCACGCGTCAATCTGCCTTCGCCGGGCTGCGTGTACTCGCTTCCACAACTCGGCGAAGGCTGGGTTGTCAACCAGTGCTGCTACTGAAGCACAAGCTGAAACATCTCAATTTCGACAATTGAGAGCAGTTCGGGATGTCCGTAGTTTGCCGTGATATTCAGTCGGTACTTCGTGAAATACGTTGTGTTCGCAAACTCGAACTGGCGCTTTTCTACCTGATTGTCAATAAACGTCCACGCCGGAGTATCTGCGACCGCATGAAGAGTCGTCCACGTTGCACTCGTGGCATCCCAACCTTGGAATTGCCAACTGCGAGGCGAGCGGTCGATCATGCCATTCGGGTTGGCACGGATCGTATAACCTCCAATTAGCCGCGGTTGCGCAAATTCATATGAAATCCACCCTGTGGGGCGTGGGTGCGCCGGGCTGCCGTCGGTACTCCAATTCGACCAGTCAAAGCTGACTGCCCACCAGCGGTTGTCGAATGCGCGTTCCGCGTGCCAAACACCAGACCAGCTTGTGTACTCGCTACTGGCGTCTACGGTCCCGCCATTGCAGATGTCCGTCTCTACCAGAACGTAGGTATAGCCACCAC
>CAIOLW010000203.1 GCA_903859215.1 uncultured bacterium
GACGCCGTAGTCCTTCTGGGGCACGTCGGCGCCGGTGATCACGGCCAGCACGCCCGGCACCGCGCGCGCCTTGCTGACATCGATCCGCTTGATGAGCCCGTGCGCCACCGTGCTGCCGAGGATCTTCCCGTGCACCATGTCGGGCAGCCGGATGTCGGCCGTGTACTCGGTGCGCCCGGTCACCTTGTCGGGCCCGTCGTAGCGCGTGACGCCATGGCCGACCACGCTGTGGTCGCGCTCCTGGTCGCGCTCGTCGTCCTCGCGCGGCTTGGTGTCGAGGTCCTGGCCCTCGTACTCCTGCCAGCCGGTGACGGCCTTGAGGATGCGCGGGTACGTGCCGCAGCGGCAGAGATTGCCGCCGAGCGCCGCCTTCACGTCGGCCTCGTCCGGGGCCGGGTTGCGGTTGATCAGCTCGAGGCTCGAGATGATCATGCCCGGCGTGCAGAACCCGCACTGCAGCGCGCCGTGCTTGATGAACGACTTCTGCAGCGCGTGCAGCTCGCCGCCCTTGGCCACGCCCTCGATCGTCACGATCTCGGCACCGCCACAGGTCGCCGCCAGCACCAGGCAGCTGGTGACCGCCCGCCCGTTCAAAAGCACCGTGCAGGCGCCGCAGTCGCCGACGTCGCAGCCGCACTTGGTGCCCGTCAGCCCCAGGTCCTCGCGGATGACCTGCTTGAGCGTCGTCTCGGGCGCCACGCCCAACGTGTGGGCGCGCCCATTGACGGTGAAACTGACCAGTTGCGCCTGCCCGCTCATCGGTTCCCGCCTTCCGCCCGCTGCGTGGCCGCCGTCAGCGCGCGCGTCGCCAGCACCGCGACGATGTCGCGCCGGTACTCCGCGCTGCCGCGCAGGTCGCTGATGGGCTGCGCGTCGGCCGCGGCCAGGTCGCCGGCTTTGGCGAAGGCCTCCGCCGTTGCCGGCTTGCCGACCAGCGAAGCCGCCGCCTGCGTCGCCGCCAGCGCCACCGGCCCGACGGCGCCCATGTAGATGCGCGCTTCGGCGATGTTCTTCTTCTCGAGCCGCACCCACGCGACCACCGACGCCACCGCCAGCGCCGAGCCGCGCCGCAGCGAGAACCGCTGGAAGCTGGCGCCCGAATGCGCGGGCTGGTTGGGCAGCCTGATGGCGGTGACGATCTCGCCCGGCTGCAGCACGGTGACCCGCGGCGCCAGCACGAACTTCTCGGCGGCGACCTCGCGTTCGCTGCCGTCCGGCGCCACGAGCACCACGCGCCCGCCCGCCACGCAGACGATTGGCGGCGTGTCCGAGCACGGCACGCCGCAGCTGAAGTTGCCGCCGATGGTGCCCAGGTTCCGCACCTGCCGCCCGGCCATCGTGGCGATGCCCTCACTCAGCGCGGGGAAGCTGGCGATGACCAGCGGCGACTCGGCGATGACCGCCAGCGGGGTGGTCGCCCCGATCTCGATGCCGCCGGGGATCTCGCGCACGCCCTTCAGCCCGGGGATGCCCCCGAGCGAGATCACTTCGGCCACCGACTTGCGGCCCGACCGCAGGTCTACCAGCAGTTCCGTCCCGCCCGCGAGGTACGCAGCCTGACGCCCGAACCGGGCCCCGAGCGCACACGCCTCGGCAACGGTCGCCGGATGGTGCAAATTGAAATTTCCCAACGACATGGCGCAGTCCTGACCCGGAGGAGTGGATTTCGAACCGGTGTTCGAAACCATACCGATTCACGGGGGTCGGGGTCAACCGGCAAATGTTCGAAAACCGGGCGCCGGCAAGCGTGACGCTGCAATGGCGGTGGGGCTAGAGCCCGCCGACTTGCGCCGGCGCAAGTTCCGGGTCGGGCGTCGACGCGCCCACAGCGGGCTTGGCCACTTGCGCCGGCGCAAGTTGCGGATGGTCGTGCGCGTACTGGTGGCAGCGGCTGCACAGGGTGATGAGGTTCTCGACATCGTTCGTGCCGCCCAGGGCCCGCGGCAACAGGTGATGGACTTCCAGGAAGCGCGCCGATCCGCACCCCGGCGTGATACAGCGGTGGCGGTCCCTCGTCAGCACCGCAGCCCGCACCGACGGCGAGATGGTGGCGCGGTTGCGTTCCCCCTTCCGCCGCACGCGCGCGTCGCAGGCGAGCGCCGCGACTTGCGCCGGCGCAAGTCGCCTCTCGCCGCGGCTCGTCACAACCGACGCCGC
>CAIOLW010000204.1 GCA_903859215.1 uncultured bacterium
CATCGTCGTCATCCACTCGGTTGAGGAAGTCGAGGGCCTCCACTTCCTGACGATGGAACTGGTCGAGGGGCGCACCCTGGCCGCGATGCTGGTCAGCGGCGCACTGGCGCCGGCGGCCTTCTTCGACGTCGCCGCGCCGCTTGCCGACGCCATCGCCGCCGCCCATGTCCAGGGCGTGGTGCACCGCGACCTGAAGCCCGCGAACGTGATGGTCACCGAGGGGGGCGTAGTGAAGGTGCTGGACTTCGGCCTGGCCCGCCCCATCGATCGTGTCCGGGCGCCGTTCGATATCAACGCGGACACCGAGCGCGTGCTCACGCGCGAAACCATCCTCGGCACTCCCGACTACAT
This sequence comes from uncultured bacterium, assembly GCA_903859215.1. Lineage (GTDB taxonomy): Bacteria > Krumholzibacteriota > Krumholzibacteriia > LZORAL124-64-63 > LZORAL124-64-63 > CAINDZ01. The sequence continues at coordinate 352 of CAIOLW010000204.1, forward strand.
GGCGCCCGAGCAGATCCGCGGCGAACCGCCGGGGACCGCCAGTGACGTCTATGCCCTGGGCGTGATCTTCTACGAGATGATCACCGGTTGCCGACCCCATGTCGCAGCCAACGTACCGGAGCTGTTCGCGGCCGTGTTGCGCGACCGGCCACGCTCGCCGGCCGCACGCGCTCCTGCCTGCCCCGCGCCGCTCAGCCGCCTGATTGAACATTGTCTGGCCCGCGATCCGCACGACCGCTACCCGAGCGCGCGCGTTCTGCGCGACGAGCTGAACCAACTCGCGCTGCGCTTTCGCGACGGGGAACACGATCCCGTCCAGAGCATCGCCGTGCTGCCGTTTGCGGATCTCAGCTCGGATGGCGACCTGCGTCACCTGTGCGACGGCATCGCCGAGGAGATCATCGGCGCGCTGACGCACATCAAGGGCCTGGCCGTCGCGGCGCGCATGTCGTCGTTCCGCTTCCGGGACGCCGGTGGCGACTGTCGCGACATCGCGCGCGAGTTGGGGGTCCGCTTCCTTCTGGATGGCAGCGTGCGCCGTGACGGCGGCCGGATCCGCGTCATCGCGCGGCTGGTTTCGGCCACCGACGGCTACCAGATGTGGTCCGAACGCTACGACCGCGACCTGAGCGACGTCTTCGCCGTGCAGGACGACATCGCCGCCCGCATCGTCCATTCGTTCCGGTTGACGATGAGCGGCGGCGCGGGGCGGCCGCGGCGACGCGGCCGCACGGCCGACGCCGTCGCCTACGAGGATTACCTCAAGGGTCGCTACTTCCTGCGGCGCTGGGGCAAGCGCAACGTGGAGATCGCCATCCGGCTGTTCACGCAGGCCATCCGGCGCTCGCCGACGTTCGCCGCCGCGCACGCCGGCCTCGCCGATGCGCACGGCTACCTCTACATGTACATCGCGTCGAGCTGCGAGAATCTCGACGCCGCCGACCGCAGCAGCCGGCGCGCGCTTGAACTGGACGATGCCCTGGCCGAGGCGCACGCCTCACGTGGGCTGTCGCTGTCGCTGCGCCGCCTGCACGCCGAGGCCGCGCGCGAGTTCGCGGCCGCGCGGGCCCTCGACGGCAACCTGTTCGAGGCGCCCTATTTCCAGGCCCGCGACTGCGTGGTGCAGGGATTGTACGAGCAGGCGATCGGCTACTACCGGCAGGCCGCGCTGACCGGCCCGGACGAATACCAGGTGCCGATCCTGATGGCGCAGGTGTACCAGACGCTCGGCCGCGAGGAGGAGGCGCGCAGCGCCAATCGCGCCGGTCTGGAGCTGGCGGAGAAGGCGATCCTGGCGAACCCCGAGGACGCGCGCGCCTGCTACATGGGCGCCGGCGCGATGATCAGGCTGGGACAGCGGGAGCGCGGGCAGCGCTGGGCCGAGCGCGCGCTGGCCATCGACCCGGATGATCCCGCCATCCTCTACAACGTGGCGTGCGCGCACGCGGGGCTGGGCAACCCGGAGCGTGCGATCGAGTGCCTTGAGCGCACCGTGAAGGCCGGGGCGTCGTACCGGGAATGGATGGAGAACGACAGTGACCTGGACACGCTGCGCGGGCATGAGCGTTTCCTGGCGCTGCTCGCGACGCTGAAGGATACCCCGGTCTCCGCGGAAGCCGCCGGGAGCGCCTAGAGCCCTTCCGCGACCAGCCGGAAGTGGTGGCCCATGATGGCCAGCGTAAGGGCCACGCCCAGTTGGCTGGGGTGGCGCGCGATCGTCGTGGCCAGGAAGCGCCAGTAGGCGCGCCGGCCGCGGTGCATGACGCCCATCACCCACACCGAGCGGAAGCCGGCGCCGACATCGGGCCAGGTCAGGCGCGGCCGCGGGCCGCGCGGATGGTGCTCGTCCAGGAAGGTGCGGATGCGCTGGTAGTATGCCTTGGGCTCGTACAGCCGGTGGATCAGGCCGCGGTAGTTCTCGATCATGAATTCGCGGTCCAGCCGGGGCTCGAAGTTGAACACGGCTTTCGTGTTGTCGCCCGCGCTGACCGAGCGCAGGCGGCCCTCGCCGGCCAGGCGACGATAGAGGCGGCTGCGCGGCATTGCCTGCAGCAGGCCGACCATCGCCGTGACGACGCCCGTCTTCTGGATGAATTCGAACTGGCGCTGGAAGATGTCCGACTCGTCGCTGTCGAAGCCGACGATGAAGCCGCCCATCACCTCGAGGCCGGCGTTCTGGATGGTCCTGACGCTGTCGGCCAGGTCGCCGCGCAGGTTCTGGACCTTGCGGCATTCCTTGAGGGAAGCCGCGCTCGGGGTCTCGAGGCCCAGGAATACCTTCTTGAAGCCCGCCGTCACCATCAGTTCGAGCAGTTCGGGCTCGTCCGACATGTTCACCGAGGCCTCGGTCAGGAACGTCATGCGCGAGCGTGTGCGCGAGCGCCAGTCGATCATCGCCAGCAGCAGCTCGCGGCAGCGCTTCTTGTCGCCGATGAAGTTGTCGTCGACGACGAACACGGGGCCCTGCCAGCCCAGCGCGCGCAGGCTCTCGAGCTCGCCGATGAACTGCGCGGGCTCCTTCGTTCGCGGCCGGCGGCCGTTGAGCGCCACCACGTCGCAGAACTCGCAGTCGAACGGGCAGCCCCGGCACGACTGCACGGACATCGTGGCGTAGTGGCGCAGGTTGAGCAGGTCCCAGCGCGGCAGCGGCGTCAGCGACAGGTCGGGGAAGCGCGGCGACTCGTAGAGCGCGCGCACGGTGCCTGCGCTCATGTCGGCGACGAGGCCCGCCGCCAGCTCTTCGGCTTCGCCGACCACGATGTGGGGCACGCCGAGCGTGGCGTCCGGCTCGACCATGAACAGCGGGCCGCCGCCGATCAGCGGCTTGCCCAGGTCGCGACAACGCCGGGCCAGCGTCGCGACAGCCTCGCGGTGGATCTCCATCGCGCTGACCATCACGTAGTCGGCCCAGCGCAGGTCGTCGTCGCGCAGCTCGACGGCATTCTGGTCGACCAGGCGGCACGACCACTCGCGAGGCAGCAGGCCGGCCATCGTCAGAAGCCCCAGCGGCGGGTTCGCCGCGCGCTTGCCCACGAAGCGCAGCGCGTGGCGCAGGCTCCAGAACGTCTCGGGCGTGCGGGGCTCCACCAGGAGGATCTTCATCGGGACTCCGATCCGGTCGGCAACGCGTGCTGGCATCAGTGACAATGTAAATTCAACGACATGAAGGCGCCCGCCCGTTTCGGGAAAGCGGCGTCGCGCGACCATTGACCGCGCGGGCGCCAGCGGCGCATAATCCGTTGCGCCATATCCCGCACCGTGTTTTCACCCGGAGCGCCCGGACCCGAAAGGAACCCTGATGGCCGACGAGCGTCCCACCGCCCCGCTGCGCGAAGAGGACATCCGCCCCGCCGACCTCAAGGCCCGGCTGCGCGAGTACATGCTGCGCGACCGCGACCGCTGGCTGGCCGGTCGTCCCGACTGGGTGACCGTGCCCTGCCCGGCCTGCGGCGGCACGGACGGACGCGCCTTCGAGGTGCGCGGATACGCCTTCAGCGAGTGCGCCGGCTGCGGCACCGCCTTCCACAACCCGCGGCCGAGCGAGCAGCAGCTGGCCGAATACTATGCCAACGCCGAGAGCTACGGCTTCTGGGCGCGCGAGATGTTCCCGGCCACGGCCGAGAAGCGGCGCGAGTCCATCGCGCGGCCGCAGGCGCGACGCGTGGCCGAGACCGTCGATGCGGCCGGCGCCGGCCGCGGCCTGCGGGTGGAGATCGGCGCCGGTTCGGGCCTGGTGCTCGAGGAGATCCGCGCGCTCGGCCGCTTCGACCGCCTGCTGGCCGTCGAGCCGACGCCGGGGTTGGCCGGGATGCTGCGCGACAAGGGCTTCGAGGTGGTCGAGTCGGGCTGGGAGACCGCGCCGCTGGAGGGCCTGAACGCCGATGCTGTCTGCTCGTTCGAGGTCATCGAGCACTTGTTCGATCCCGGCGCCTACCTGCGCGCGGTGCGTTGTGCGCTGCGGCCGGGCGGCGTGCTGGTCTTGACCTGCCCGAACATCCTCGGCTTCGACTTCCAGGTGCTCGGCTACGACAATGCCGACAACTTCGGCCTTGGGCACATCAACATGTTCCACCCGGCGTCGCTGACGACGCTGCTCGAATCCTGCGGCTTCACGGTGCGCGCCGTGGCCACGCCCGGTCGCCTGGACGCCGATTTGGTGCGGCAGAAGATCCTGCGCGGGGCGTACGACGTCAGCGAACAGCCGTTCCTGCGCCGCGTGCTCATCGAGGACTGGGATCGCCTGGGCGAGCCGTTCCAGGCCTTCCTGCGCGAGAACGGGCTTTCCTCGAACATGATGGTGACGGCCACAACATGACATTGGAAGGCATGACACCGTGGACCGACACTGCCGGCGCCCGGGAACGCGACAACGCCGTCTGCATCGTCCAGGCGCGCATGGGTTCGTCGCGCCTGCCGGGCAAGATGATGGAAGACCTGGGCGGGCGGCCGCTGATGTGGCACATCCTGCAGCGCGCGCTGCAGGTGGGCGCGGACGTGCCGGTGGTGCTGGCGACCACCGATCACGAGCGTGACGACCCGCTGGTCGCCGTCGCCGACGCGCTGAAGGTGGCGGTGGTGCGCGGCCCGGAGCACGACGTGCTGGGCCGCTACCTGCTGGCGCTGGATCTCCATCCCGCCCGCTGGGTGGCGCGCGTGTGCGGCGACTCGCCGCTGTTCGACCCGGTGCACCTGGTGGAGTGGCTGGCGCTGGCGCGTCGCGAGGGCGCCGATGTGGTCCGCTTCCGCGACGGCGTCGCCTCGCTGCTGCAGGGCGGCGAGGTCGTGTCGGCGCGCGCGCTGCGCTGGAGCCGCGCCGTGGCCGGCGACGACCCGCTGGCCACCGAGCACGTGACGGCCTGGGCGCTGCGCAACGCGCCGCTGCACCCGGACGCGGTGGTGACGGCGTGGGCCGAACCGCCGGCCGAACTGCTGATGGACGTGAAGTTGTCGATCGACACGCGCGAGGACCTGGAGCGGATGCGCCGGCTCTACGCGGCGCTGTGGGACGGCGGCCGGCCTCTGGACCTACGCAGCGCGGCGGCCTGGCTCAAGGCACAGGCCGCCGCGCATGATGCTTTGGGCTGAACGGCAGGTCAGACGGCAACGACCGAATTCTCGGTCCCGGGGACGCCCGCCGGGCGGTAGTGGTCGGCAGCCCAGTCGTTCTCCCACACCTGGCCGTCGATCAGGAACCGGTACTCGTATTCGCGGCCGGTCTCGAGGTCCAGGGTGACCTTGAACTCGCCGGTCTTCAGGCGGTTCATCGGGGTCGCCACGGCGTCCCAGTCGTTGAACTCGCCGACCAGGTAGACGGCCTGCGCCTCGCCCGCGGCCTCGGCCGGCAGGCAAAAGGTGACCTTGCTCACGTTCTTCGTCTTCAGATAGCGCTTCTGCGGACCCATCGAAACCTCCGACCCCGGGCAGACAACTAATTCGCTTCCGTGCGCGGACAACAAAAGAAACGTCGGTCGCTGCCGCAAGGCCTTCATTGTTTTTTTATCATCAAATCAATCATTGGATGTGATGATTTTACAAATCAGCCGTCAGATGCTCTAAAATATTTTCCGCCAACAGGTTAGCCTGGCGACAACCCTGTTCCAGGCCGGCCGTCAGCCCGGATTCCGTCATGATGTAGCGTCCCGGCAGCAGCGCGGCCGGGCTCCGGGAAAGCACTTCGCGCGTCCAGGCGGGGGTGGCCTCGGGGTGGAATTGGACCCCGATCACCCGCCTTCCGATCTGCATCGCCTGGTGCGGGCAGCCGGGGCTCTGCGCCAGGAGGCTGGCCCCGGGCGGCAGCGCGAACGACTCGCCGTGCCACTGCAGGCAGGTCACCTCATCGGGGAAAGGGAAGCGGGGCAGGGTGTCGTCGTCAGTCGTCGGCGTCCTGGTGACCGGCCACCAGCCGACTTCGCGCTCGGGGCTCGGGCCCACCCTGGCGCCCAGCGCCGAGGCGAGCAGCTGCGCGCCCAGGCAGATGCCGAACACGGCCCGGCCGGCTTCGATGGCGCGCCGGATGAAGGCCTTCTCGGGGGCGAGCCACGGCAGTTCGTCCTCGTCGTTCACGCTCATCGGGCC
>CAIOLW010000205.1 GCA_903859215.1 uncultured bacterium
CAAGGCCCGAGCCGTCATCAAGGCCCTCCGCGCCGAATTCCCCGACACCCAGTGCAGCCTCGACCACGGCGACGGCTGGCAGCTGCTGGTGGCCACCATCCTGTCGGCGCAGTGCACCGACGCGCGGGTCAACCAGGTCACACCGGGGCTGTTCAAGCGGTTCCCCAGGTCGGCCGACTTCGCCAAGGCGCCCATCGAGGAGATCGAGGAAGCCATCCGCTCGACCGGGTTCTACCACAACAAGGCGAAGTCGCTGCAGGGCGCCGCGCGGGCGCTCATCGAGAACCATGGCGGGAAGCTGCCCCAGGACATCGACGAGCTGGTCAAGGTGCCCGGGTGCGGGCGCAAGACGGCCAACGTGGTGCTCGGCGAGGTCTACGGGAAGCCGGCCGGGGTGGTCGTCGACACGCACGTGGGGCGCATCGCCCGCAAGCTGGGGTTGACCGACCAGGACGACCCGGTGAAGGTGGAGCGGCAGCTGAACGAGTGCGTGCCGCAGGCCGACTGGCGCGATTTCGGACACCTGGTCATCGACCACGGGCGCAAGACCTGCAACGCCCGGGGGCCCAGGTGCGACGATTGCGGGCTTTTCCGGTGGTGCGTGGCCCGGGCCTGAAAAGCTACAGGGCGCCCGCCGGCAGCCGATAAGCGGCTGACGGGTGTCTCAACACACGGGAGTGTCAGGCATGGGCAAGTACGTCATCATGGGGATCCAGGGCAGCGGCAAGGGCACGCAGGCCAAGATGCTGGCCGCCGACTACGACCTGGTCCACCTGTCGATGGGCGAGGTCTTCCGCGCCCACATCCACAACGAGACGCACCTGGGCCGGACCATCCGCGACCTCGTGGCCGGCGGCCATCTGGTGCCCGACGGCATCGTCAACCAGGTGCTGCGAACGCGGCTGGACGAGAGCGACTGCGAGCGCGGCTTCGTGCTCGACGGCTACCCGCGCAACCTGACGCAGGCCGTTTTCCTGCTGGAACTGGTGGCGCTCGACGGCGTCATCAACGTCACCGTGCCCGACGAGATCGTCACCGCGCGCATGCTGGCGCGGCGGCTGTGCAGCGACTGCGAGCGCGACTGGAACCTGCAGTCGCATGCCCCGAAGGTGGCGGGCGTGTGCGACGACTGCGGCGGCGCCATCGTCGCGCGCGAGGACGACACGCCGGCGGCCATCGCCTCGCGACTGGCCGACTTCCACACGCAGACCGCGCCGGTGCTGGACCTGTTCCGCGAGCACGACCTTGTGATCGACGTCGACGGCACGCAACCGCCGGCGCAGGTGCAGGACCAGATCCGCCGCAAGCTGGGGCTGACCGTCTCCTGAACCGCGCCCCGGCACGTGAGAAACGAAAAGGGCCCCGCAAGGGGCCCTTTCCTTTTTCACTGCGCAGGCGAGATCAGAACGGCAAATTCCTCAGAACGGCAAGTCGTCATCGTCCGACGGACCCGGGTCGCTCATCGGGTCGGGCTGGAAGCCGGCGGCGCCACCGCCGCCACCGCCGCCGCCCGCAGCCGGACGCCCGCCGCGCGCGGGCGCGTCACCGTAGCTGCCGCCGCCACC
>CAIOLW010000206.1 GCA_903859215.1 uncultured bacterium
GTTTCGTGGACCTATCCGCAGCCCCGAAGGGGCGAGGACTGGTCCACGAAACGCCTCTTCACCCTTCTCAATGCGTCCCCCACACCTTCTCGCCGGCCGTGACGGGCAGGTCGAGCGTGTTGCGCGCCCCGGGAAGCGGGCACGTCGCATAGGGCGTGAACACGCAGGGCGGGTTGTAGGCCTTGTTGAAGTCCAGGATCACGGTGCCATCCGGTGCCGGCACATCCGTGTCCAGGAAGCGGCCGCCGCCGTACGTGGCGTGGGTGTTGGTGGCGTCGCCGAAGATGATGGAGAGTTCCTCGCCGGGCTTTCCGGTCGGGGTCAGGCGGAAGGTGCGGCCTTCCAGCTCGAAGACCAGGACGCCGGGGCTCGCCGTTTCGGTCAGTTGGCCCAGCTTGTTGGGCACCATGACCGTCGCGTCGCCGGGCTCGAGGTGGGCGGTGACGCGCCATTTCGCGTCGACGGGGAAGCGGTCGATGCCGGTGAAGGTCTTGAGGATCTCGGCTTCGCGGTCCTTCACGCGCACGAAGCACAGGTCCTCGCGCTCGATCACGTAGAACAGCAGCGAGCCGCAGCTGAGCATCGTGGGCGGGCCCTCGCGGTCGGTGGCCACGGTCACCGTCGTGACCGGCGTGGCGGCCGAGTCGGCCAGCGTGACGTGGGCCTCGGGGACGGCGGTGAAGGTCCAGCGGCCGTCGGCGAATGCCAGGTCACCCACGCGCGCGGGCGCCTTGTCGATCAGCTGCACCAGTGCGTCCGGCGCGGAGCCCACCGAGTTCACGCGCGCCCGGTCCAGGTCGTGAAGGCCGACCAGCGTCAGCCAGCCGGTCTTGCTGTGCAGGCGCTGCACGCGCGCGGCGTGCCAGGCGTCGATCCCGGCGGCGTAGGTGGACGTCGTCGGCGTGGCGGCGGCGGCCGGATGGCCAGCCAGGCACAGCAGCAGGCAGACGGTGGCGCCGACATGAAGCGCGTGGCGATGGCGGATGATCAGCATGGGCCTTCCTCTCAGGCGATGGCGCGGGCGGCGTCCTGCAGGGCATCCCAGGCCTGCCGGACGTGCTCGAGCGTGGTGGCGCGCTGGCCCACGGCCAGGCGCAGCGTGACGACTTCGTCGAGCTTCGTGTGCGTCAGGTAGATGACGCCGTCCTGGTTGACGCGCGCCATCAGGGCCAGGTTGCGCTCGTTCAGCGCGTCCGGGCCTTCGACGCCCGCCGGCAGCCAGCGGAAGCACACCGTGTTGAGCGGGACCGGCGCCAGGCGCTCCCAGCCGTCAGCCTCGTCGACCCAGCCGGCGAACGCGCGGGCAGCCTCGAGGTGGCTGCGGATGATGGCGCGCAGTTCGCGGGCCCCGTAGTTGCGCAGCACGAACCACAGCTTCAGCGCGCGGAAGCGGCGGCCCAGTTGCATGCCCCAGTCCATGTAGTTGACCACCTCGGCATCGCGTGTCGTGCGCAGGTACTCGGGATGGATGGCCATCGCCTGCTGCAGGTGGTCGGGATCGCGCACGTAGAAGGCCGAGCAGTCGAAGTTCACCAGCATCCACTTGTGCGGGTTGAAGACGAGCGAGTCGGCGTGCCCGATGCCGTCGAAGATCCAGCGCATTTCCGGCAGGATGGCCGCGGTGCCGGCCAGCGCCGCGTCGACGTGCAGCCACAGTCCGTGGCGACGGGCGATGGGGCCGATGGCGGCCAGCGGGTCGACGGCCGTGCAGCCGGTGGTGCCGACGGTGGCGACCACGGCGCAGGGCAGGTGGCCGGCGGCCAGGTCGGCGGCGAGGTGGCGTTCGAGGTCGGCAGGGTCAAGGCGGCGCTCGGCGTCGATGTCCACGGTTACGACGTGCCCGGCGCCGAAGCCGGCCAGGCGCGCGCCCTTCAGCACCGACGAGTGCGCCTCGCGCGATGCATAGATGCGCAGCGCGCGGCCGCCCGTCGCGGCGCCAAGGCCCTCGCGGTTGGCGGCGAAGCCGGTCGCGCGCTCGCGGGCGCAGACCAGCGCGCAGAACGTGGCCGTCGAGGCCGTGTCGTGGATGACGCCGTGGAAGCCCTCGGGCAGGCCGGCCAGCTGGCCCAGCCACGACATCACGCGCTGCTCGAGCTCGGTCGCCGCCGGGCTGGTCTGCCACAGCATCGCGTTGACGCCGAGGCCCGCCGACAGCATCTCGCCCAGGATGGACGGGCCGCTGTTGTTGGCCGGGAAGTAGGCGAAGAAGCGCGGGTGGTTCCAGTGGGTGATGCCGGGCATGATGTCGCGCTTGAAGTCGGCCAGGATGGCGTCCATCGGTTCGCCGTCCTCGGGTGCGCACGCCGGCAGCATCGCCAGCAGGTCGCCGGGGCGGCTGCGGCTGCAGACGGGGTGGCTGTCGACGTTCTCGAGGTAGTCGGCGATCCAGTCGACCACCTCGTGACCGTGCCGGCGGAATTCCTCGGGCTGCATGGACACTCCCCGTGGGGGCCTGGAAACAGGAGGACCGGGTCAGGACAACCTGACCCGGTCCGCCGATTCTGTCAACCCGCCGGGCGGCTACTTGGGCTTGTTGAGCATGATGAAGTTCTTCTTCGGCGCTTCGCCCTTCGCCGCCGGGGCGGGCGGTGCCGGCTCCGACGCCGGGACGGTGACCGGTTCGGCGACCGCGGTCGCCGTCTGCTCGCCGTCTGCGGCCGGCGCCGCCTTCCTCTTCGGCCGGTTGAGCATGAAGATGTTCGAGCCTGTCTGCTCCTCGGCCTCCGCGACCGGTTCGGGCGCCGGAGCCGGCGCGGGCGTCGGGGCTGCGGCCTCGGGCGCCGGAGCCGGTGCCGGTGCCGGCGCCGCCTCGGTCGCCGCGGGCTTGGCGGGCTTCTGCTTGTTCAGCAGGAACACGTTGCGGTTGCTGCCGCCGTCGGCCGCGGGCACTTCTGCCGCGGGCACGTCTGCCGCGGGAGCTGCCGCTTCCGTCGGGGCCGTTGCGGGGGCCGGGGCCGCGACAACTGGTTCGGGCGCCGGAGCGGGCGCCGGAGCCGGCGCGGGCGTCGCCGCCGCGGGCGCGGGCGCATCCGCGGCCAGCGCCGCGGCCACGTCGGGCTTCTTCCGCGGCTTGCCGAGCAGGAAGACGTTGCTGTTGCTGCCGCCGTCGGCCTTGCCCGGCCCGGGAGTCGCGGTCGTTGACGCCGGCTCGGCTCCCGTCGCCGCAGCGACAGGCGCCGCTGGTTCGGGGATCGGCGTGGCCGCGGGAGTCGGCGTGGCCGCCGCGATGGCCTCGGCGGTCACCTGCGCGGTCTGCTGGGTGGTGGGCTCGACGACCACCGGGTCGTCCTGGACGGCGGCCTGCTGCGCGATCGTCGGCTGCGGGGCAGGCTGCGGCGCGACCGGCACCGGCGCCATGGGAGCCTGGGCGGCCGGCGCGGCGACCGTCGTGTACGCGCCCGGCTGCACGCGGCGCGGCGGGTCGATCATCATCTGGCCGAGGTTCTGCGACACCTTGTTGATGGTCGCGACGTTCTTGATGATCTGCCCGATGGCCTCTTCGTACTGGCGCGCGGTGGCGAGCACGTCGTTGATCGTCTGGTCGATCTCGAACGTGGCCTCGTTGGTCTGGCGCGCGAGGCCCTTGACCTCCTGCGCGACGACCGACGTGAACGCCTCGCCGGTGCGGCCGGTCTGCAGCGCCTCGCCCTCGATGTTGCCGGCGACGTGGCGCGTGCGTTCGGCCAACTGCGTGACGCGGCCGACGATGCGGCTCATCTCGCGCGCGGCTTCGACCAGTTCGGTGGCGGCGTCGGCCGTGAAGACGGCGGCGTTGTTGGCGTTGCGCACGATCTGGGCGCCTTCGCCCGTGTCCTGCGCCATCTCGTTCAGCGAATACAGCATGCCCTGCAGGGCGAAGCCGACCTGGTCGATCGCCGAGCGCATCTTGTCGGTGCTGCCGGCGATGGTGTTCATGTCGACCGAGAGCTGGTCGACGGCGGCGTTCACGTTGTCGAAGTCGATCGTCGGCACGTACACCGACGAGCGCTCGCCGCGGCGCGGGCGGCGGGCCGCCGGGCGCGCATCGTCGTCGTCATCGTCGTACGCGGGCCTGTGGGCGCGGGCGGGTGCGGCGACGTCATCATCGCCGATGGGTTCGCGCGTCTTGTCGCCCTTGGTCTTGTCGCCCTTGGTCTTTTTGGCGCGGGCCGGCTTGGCCGGGCGCTTCGCGCGCCAGGCCACGAGGCGCGACGTGGCGACCAGCGCGAGCAGCACGACGCCCAGGCCCACGGCTGCCCACTGCACGACGTTAGCGAGCGCGGCCTTCGCGTCGGCGCCCTGGCGCAGGCTGAGGGCCGCGTCGGCCATGTCCCGCGTCAGTTCCTCGCGATGGGCCTGCAGCCCGGCCACGGCTTCCTGGCCGGCTGCGCTGAAGGGGGAGAACTGGCCGGCGGCGAGGTCGCCCAGCGGCACGCCGGTGTCGGTCCAGACCTGCGAGGCGGCCTCGAGGGATTCGCGGGCCCGCGCGTTGTCCACGCGCAGGACGCGGTGCGCGCGCCCTTCCAGGCGCACGGCGCCGCCGGCAAGCAGGGCGCCGAGGCCCTCGTCGAAGCTGGTGATCGTCTCACCCAGGGCTGCGCGCGCGGCCAGCGCCTCTTCGCGCCCCACGCCGGAGACCAGCGATTCCGTGTGCGCCACGAGGTCGCTCACCAACGTTTGCTGGCGGTCGGCGACCTTCAGCTGCACGGCGGTGGTTTCGCCCTGCCGGTAGTTGTTCACCAGGAAGCCGCCGCTTGCCACCAGACACAAGCTCACGGCTCCGATTGTCAGGTTCAGCTTTCGCGTCGTGGACATTGCTTTCCTCCATGAATCCACGTGGGCGGGCAGGGGGCCCGCCATGCCGCGTTCTTCATCGGCCCGGAGGGGGGCCTGTTGAGCCAAAATCCACGGGTCCCTTGCGGTTGTTCCCTTCGGGGCGATCGGGCGCTATCCTGTCCACAGGGTCGGCATTCCCGATGGGGCACGATTTTCCATGGCCGTTTCACGACATCCGCAGGCGGAAAAGCTGGGGCCGGCGCTCGGCGGGGCCGTCCGTGAGGTCTGCACGCGGGTGGCCGCGGCCGGCGGGCGGGCCTGGCTGGTGGGGGGCACGGTCCGGGACTGCGCCCTCGGGCTGCAGCCCGGGGACGCGGACCTGGAGGTCTTCGGGCTGGAGCCCGACCGCCTGCAGCAGGTGCTCGGCGAGGGGTTCGCGCTGGACCTGGTCGGGCGCTCGTTCGGCATCCTCAAGCTGAAGGACTGGCCGGTGGACGTCGGCCTGCCCCGGCGCGAGAGCAAGACCGGGCCGGGGCATCGCGGCTTCGCCGTCGCCTCGGATCCCCGCCTGCCGCTGCCGGTGGCTGCCGCCCGGCGCGACTTCACGATCAACGCCGTCTACCTGGACCCGCTGACGGGCGAGGTCGCCGACCCGTGGCGCGGCCTCGACGACCTGGCGGCCGGCGTGCTGCGCCATACGTCCGAGGCCTTCGGCGAGGACCCGCTGCGTGTGCTGCGCGGGATGCAGCTGGTCAGCCGCTATGCGCTGGTTCCCGATCCCGTGACGGTGGCCGTGTGCCGCGCGATGACGCCGGAGGGACTGGCCCACGAGCGGCTGTTCGGCGAGTGGGAGAAGCTGCTGACGCTGGGCGGGCAGCCGTCGCGCGGGCTCGGCTTCCTGGAGGACACCGGCTGGCTGGCGCACTTCCCCGAGCTCGATGCCCTGCGCGGTTGCCCGCAGGACCCGCACTGGCACCCCGAGGGCGACGTGTGGACGCACACGCGGCACTGCCTGGACGTGTTCGCGCGGGAACTGACCGGTGACCGGCGCGAGGATCTCGTCGTCGGCCTGGCGGTGCTGTGCCACGACCTGGGCAAGCCCGGCACCACCGCCGAGGTGGACGGACGCCTGCGCGCGTTCGGGCACGAGGGAGTGGGGGGCGCGCTGGCCCGCGCGTTCCTGGCGCGGCTGACTGCCAGCGCGGCGCTTGTCGAGCAGGTCGTCTCGCTCGTGCACGAGCACACGCGGCCCGTGGCGCTGCACAAGTCCGGCGCCTCCGCTGCCGCCATTCGCCGGTTGTCCGTGCGGGCCGGCCGCATCGACCGGCTGGTGCGCGTGGCGCGCGCCGATGCGCTGGGCCGCCCGCCGCTGGCGTCGCTCGAGTTTCCGGCGGGAGACTGGCTGCTGGCGCGGGCGCGCGAACTGGGCGTCGAGAGCGGGCCGCCGGCGCCGATCGTGCTCGGGCGGCACCTGATTGCGCTGGGGCTGGAACCGGGGCCGCGTTTCGGCGAGTGGCTCGACTGCTGCTACGCCGCGCAGCTGGACGGCGGCATCACATGCGAAGAGGACGGGATCGCCTTCGCGGCGCGCCTGGCAGGCGTCGCTCGGGACTGACGGCTCAGGCGCCGGCCGTGGCCGCCGTCACCGGCAGGCAGGCGGCAGCTGCCGCGCCGAAGCGCTCGAGGTGCAGGGCCCACGCTTCGGCCGCCTCGTCGCGGCGCCCGCCCCGCACCAGTTCGTACAGCGCCGTCCACGAGGCCAGCTGCTCGGTCGGGTCGTAGCCGCGCCGCAGCGCCTCGCGCCAGCCGCGCACGGCGAGCGCTTCCAGCCTGACGATGTCCTTCTCGAGCGTCCGGTTCGGGCAGTGCTCCAGCAGCACCAGTGACCACCGCTGCGGGATGCCCGCCAGGTCGGCGGCGCGCTCGGCCGGCGCCGCGCCCAGGCGCAGGCGCGCGCGCCCGAGCAGGTTCTGCAGCTCCATGATCCGGCGCGGGTCCGGCGCCGGAGACATCGCCAGTGCCGGCGGCGCCAGCCGCGCCAGCACCTGCTGCCCCTCGCGGAACGCCGTCCCCGACAGCAGCGGCACCAGGAAGCCCCGGCCCACGTCGCTGCCCAGGAACCCCGCGGCCTCTAGCCCGAGCATCGCCTCGCGCAGGGGAGTGCGGCTGACGCCCAGCTCGGCCGACAGGTGCGACTCGTTCACGCGCGCTCCCGGCGCCAGGCGCTGGTCGACCAGGCGGGCCAGGATCTCCTTCTGGACATCGTCGCGCAGCGGCTTGCGCTGGATCATGGGGTCTCTCCGGCGGCTCGTGGTGGCGAGGGGTCGGGATGCTGCCCGCCATTATGGCATCAGGAAGCGCGTGTTTCCAGTCAACACGCGCCTCCGGTCCCGGTTATGCGTGTCACGGGGGTGGGACGCCTCCCGGGCAGCGGCAGGAAACGACAGGAAACGGGGGGCAGGGCAAAACGAATGACCGCGGTGAGCGGACGGGTAATGTGCCCGGTGAGGTCGAAAAAATGAGTGATCTTAGCCACCTTCTGGAGTTCCGCGCCGGCGGCTTCACCACCGAGATGTTCGCCAGCCCGGCGGTGCAGGCGGCCTACCGGGTGATGCTGGACGGCGACATCCCCGGGGCCGAGGTGCGCTTCCGGCGCATCATCGACGAGAACCCGCGCGACCACGAGGCCATCGCCGGCCTGGCCGTGTGCACGGCCGAAGACGGGGGACGGTTCCTGACCGCCGAGAAGCTGGCGCAGCAGTCGGTGAAGCTGGCCCCGAAGTCGGCCGCCGGCTACATCGCGCTGGGCTACATCCACCTGCGGGGCTCGCGCCTGGAAGAGGGCTACCGCTACCTGATGAAGGCCAAGCACCTGGCCCCGCGCGATCCCCGACTGGCCGCCGGATTCGCGATCTACGACCGCGAGCGGCCGCCGGTGATCGCCGACCTCTCGCGGCTGCACCCGGTCAACCGCATGCTGGGGGGCGTGCGGACCGGGTTGCGGTCGCCGACGCACCGGGCGGTGGGGCTGGGGTGCCTGGCTGTCTCCATCTACATGGCCAGCACCCTGATCGGGTAGGAGGGCTGGCGCCGCGGGGATCTCCCCGCGGGTGGTTTCGGGGCGTTTCCGCCGCTGGGCGGGGGCGCCCCGTTTTTTTTCGAGAACCCACCGAACCATTGACCGGTCGGGTGCGTCTGTGGGCTGATGGGTGCAGACAGGCGGGCCGCCA
>CAIOLW010000207.1 GCA_903859215.1 uncultured bacterium
CTTGCGCCGGCGCAACTGGCGCAACTGCCCGTCGGGCGGCTGGGGCAGAATGGGTGGTCGATTTTCCTTCCGCAAATTCGGACTCAGGACACCAGGCGATGGGAAGGAACAACGCCGAGAAGCAGGGTCGCCGGGACTGCCATTACTGCTGCGCGGGCAGGTCCGGGTACGCCAAGCGCTCGAACAGCGCCGACAGGCGCGGCGCGGCGCCCGATCGCCGCCGCAGGGCGAATTCGGGTTCGACCAGAAGCCCGGGTGGATTGACCCCGTTCAGCGCAGCTGTGCTATGATTGAAGCCGGCACCGTTGCACGGCAGGGTAATGGCTCGTCGGTCGCGGTCGGGTGTATTGCAAAACGAATGGGATCTGTGATGCGTCGAAGGATTCCGCGCTGGGTTTGGTTGCTTGCGCTTACGACCTTCCTGACCGCTGGTCCCGGATGGGCCCAGGAGTGCCTCGAGTATGCGGACTACCTCCACTGGATCGGCTCGACAGACGTGCCGTTGGCCGCCGCCTATGGGGTCGGGTTGGCGGCGAACCACCTGTGTGTCGCTGACTACGGGCATGGGGTGAAGGTCTATGACGTTTCGTCGCCCGGGCGGCCGCGGTTGGTGTCGACGGTAAGCACTCCGGGCGCCGCGAGGGGGTTGGCAACGCGCGGCAATTTTGCCTACGTCGCCGATGGCGCGTCCGGCATCCAGGCCATCGACCTGTCAGACCCCTTGGCGCCTGTCGTCAGGCAGGTGTCCCTGCCGGGTGCATATGTTTCAGAGATCAGGATCGACGGGCCGTTCGCCTATGCCATCTACCAGCAGAGCTTCAGCATCTTCGACGTCTCGGTGCCGGGCGGGCTGCCGTACCACCGCGGGCGGGTGATGACCGGCGGGACGCCGAATGACGTCGCGATCTACTCGCACTACGCCTACGTGTCGCTCGATGACGATGGCGTGGGCGTTTTCGACATTACCTGGCCTTCGTCGTCGGTTCGCGTCGGGACCCTGCCGGTCGGCGGGCCGGGGGCCCTCGGCGTCCGGGGTCGTTACCTGTACGTGACGGATGCCGCCACGGGCCTGCGCGTCTACGACCTCGCCAACCCCGTCCAGCCGTCATTCGCCTACAGCATGACGGCGCCGATCGGCATCGGCGCGCGCATGGTCTTCCACGAGAATCTGGCCTTCATCACCGGGTATGTGGACGAGACGCGGATCGTGGACATCACCAATCCCACGTTCCCCCAAATCGTGCAGACGCTCAATATGCGCGGCGTGCCCCTCGACGTCGCGGCCTCGGGCACTACGCTGTACGTCGCGGCGAACGGGGGAGGGCTCCAGATCTTCTCGTTCGCCTCGCTGGCCCAGGTACCGGTCGTGGGCTTTGTCGACACTCCTGGAACGGCTGTGGCCGTGGGTGTGCAGGGGAACTACGGCTACGTCGCCGACGGGACGGGTGGCCTGCAGTACCTCGACCTCAGCAATCCGGCCGCGCCGACGCGTCGGTACGGCGTCGGCGTGCCGGGCGGCGCCACAAATCTCGCGGTCGATGCTCCATACGTATATGTATCGGCCGCGAACCGGTTCGACGTCTTCGTCATAGAGCCGGACTTCGGGCTCCGCATCGCCACAATCAACGTCAGTGGCTGGATCAGCGAGATCGCCGTCGCGGGCGGTGTGGCGTGCATCGGCGAGGCGAATCCCGGCCTCGAGACCGTCGACATCAGCGATCCGCACCATCCGGCCATTCTGGGCCGCTGCGACCTGGGCTGCGTCAACAGTGTTGCCGTGAGCGGGAACATCGCGTACGCGGCGGTGCGTGGCGAGGGACTTCGCGTGGTGGATATCAGTTCGCCCCGGACTCCGGTCGTGGTCGGTGCGCTGGACCTGGCCAACTACTACGACGGCCAACTGACGGTAGCCGGCGACTGGCTGTACCTGGCCGGGTGGGCGGCCGGGATCTTCGTTGTCGACATCAGCGACCCGCAGGCTCCGCGCTTGGTCCGCGTCGCGCCCGTGCCGGGCAGCGCCGCAGAGCCGACCGTCGATGGCGACCGCCTCTATGTCGCGGACCGGATGTGCGGCATCCAGGTCTTCGACATCCTCGACCGCGGCGATCCGGTCGCCATCGGCAGCCTGCCCATCAGGGACTATGGGCACGGCGTGACGGTGGACCGCGGCTACGTCTACGTGCCCGCCGGCGCGGCCGGCGTGAAAGTCGTGCGCGCGCAATGTCCGGTGCCCCCGATCGAATTGACGATCGATGTCAAGCCTGGCAGTGAGGATAATCCCATCCAGTGCCGGGGCGGTAGCCGGGCGGTTGTGCCAGTGGCCATCCTGACGACGGCGGCCTTCGATGCGCTGCGCGTCGACCATGCCAGCGTGCGGTTCGGGCCGGGCGGCGCCGCGGAAGCGCACGCGGCGCACGGGCCGACCAGGCACGAGGAGGACGTCGATGGGGACGGCGACATCGACCTGCTTTTCCACTTCCGGCTCGAAGATGCGCAGTTCGGTTGCGAGGACGTCAAGGCCTCGTTGACAGGCGTCACCTTCGATGGCCGACAAGTCGTCGGCGCGGACCGGATCCGGATGCTCTCGCCGCACGACAAGCAGGCGCTGTCGGACCTTTCGCTCAACGTGGAGCCCAACCCGGCCAACCCCCGCACAACGGTGTCGTTTCGGCTCGACGGGCCGGCGACGGTGCGGGTCGACGTGTTCGACGTGAAGGGGAACCGCGTGGCGCGCCTGGCCTCGGGCGAGTTCGCTGCCGGCGCGCATGCGCTCGCCTGGAACGGCCTCGACGATGACGGCCGGGTCCTGCCGTCGGGCAACTACTTCCTGAGGGCGGCCTGTGCCGGCCAGGTGGATGTGCGCAAAATTACCCTCCTGAAATGAGGAGCCGCCCGGATCGAGTCGGCGATGCCCCGCTGGTTGCCGTGGCCGGGGTACTTGCGCCGGCGCAAGTTCCGTAACGTTGGCCCTCGCGGATGGAGCGGTAAAGTCGAGGAAATCCGTCGACAGCTGACCCCGGCGCGGCGTCGGCTTCGACGCCTGTCCGCCCCAAGAATCAGCCCCGCGTCACCGCGCCGGCGAAGCCGTCCGCGCCCCCGCCCGCCGCGGCAACCCCCTGATCGCCCTGAAGCTGACCAGCTTCTGCTGCCTCTCGTCCCACAAATTCATCGCCACCGAACGCAGGCTGCGCCGCAGCGTCAGCGGCTTGACGCGCTGCAGCGACGGCACCGAATCCTGGCACGCCTGCAGGTGGTAGTTCGGGATGCGCGGCCGCAGGTGGTGGATGTGGTGCAGGCCGATGTTCCCGGTGAACCACTGCAGCACGCGCGGCAGCTTGTAGTACGAACTGCCGTTGAGCGCGGCCTCGATGGGCTCCCACTCGTCGTGCCGGCTCCAGTGCGTGCCCTCGAACTGGTGCTGCACGTAGAACAGCCACACGCCGCTGGCCCACGAGACGACGATCACCGGCAACTGCACGATCAGGTAGTTCTGCAGGCCGATCGTCCGCCAGGCGGTGATCGCGATCGCCGCCAGCACTGCGTCGGTCAGCAGCACGCTCAGGACCGCGGCGCGTCCCGCCGATGGCCGCGGGATCCGGTACGCGATCAGCGGCAGGTAGAACGGCACCACCAGCAGCAGGAAAAACGGGTTGCGCACCAGCCGGTAGCCCAGGCGCTTCAGGCGCGGGGCGGCCAGGTACTCGTCCACCGTCATCGTCCAGATGTCGCCGGTGCCGCGGTGGTCGAGGTCGCCGGCCGTCGTGTGGTGCTGCACGTGCGATTGCTTCCAGTCGTCGAACGGCGTGAACGTGAGGACGCCGGTGACGGTGCCCACGATGCGGTTGGCCGTCCGCGAGGCGAAGAACGAGTCGTGGCAGCAGTCGTGGAAGAAGATGAAGACGCGGATCATCAGCGCCGCGGTCGGCAGCACCAGGGCCAGCGTCACCGCCAGGGGCCACCCGTGCAGGCGGCCGTAAACCATCAGCACATGCAGGCCCACGTAGGGGATCACCGTGTTGATGAGCTGCCACGTTCCCTTGCGGGTGGAAGAGCGGCCGAACGGCGCGACCTGGCGCGCCAAGGCGGCCCGATCGACCGGCGCGGGCCGGTTCGGGGTCAAGGACATGGCTTCTCCGGGCGCGGGGCGAGGTTGGTGTGGCGCCGGGTTACTTGCCCGGGCGGTGCCCCAGCAGGCGGGCGGGAAGGAAGATGATCGCCTTGACCAGGGCGAGGACCGCGCCAACGGTGATCCCGATCAGTCGCAGCGGCAGCAGCAGCAGCCAGACCAGGGGATAGAGGATCAACCCCAGCAGGGCAACCGGCCAGCACAGCACGAACAGGATGCACCAGAGCAGGAACCCGACCATGGCAACCCCCCTCCCCAGCCACGATAACGCCGGAGCGCGCGGGCGGCCAAGCCCCGTTCGCGGCCGGTTGGCGAAAAGAACCGGCCGCCTCCGGGGGGCCCCAAATCTTGACATGGTCCGGTTTTTGCGTTAGGGTCCAAAGGAATTGCGCCGCATTCGCTCTTGCCGGTCATCCTCGATCAGCCGGTCGCGAAAACGATGCGATAATGTCGCCGGTCTTGACCGCGCCATAAGGCGTTGTAGGGCAGCGACTTGTAGTTTCCCTGGCTTTCGGGGGATGCGGCTCGGCACCGGCCGGGCCAGTTTGAAGCGCAAGGGGCGTCGTCGGAAGTGGCCGGTGGCCCTGCGTGCTTGTAAGCCGGACAGCCGGCATTTGGAGAGACGACTGTGAAGAAATTGTACGTGGGCAACCTGCCCTTCAGCGCGACCGAGGACGAGATTTCCCAGCTGTTCGGCCAGTACGGCACCGTGCATTCGGTGGCGCTGATCAATGACCGCGAGACGGGCCGTCCCCGTGGCTTCGGCTTCGTCGAAGTCGATGATGACGCCCTCCAGGCGATGATCCAGGCCCTCGACGGCAAGGACATGGGCGGCCGCGCCCTCCGCGTCAACGAGGCCCAGGACCGTCCACGCAGCGGTGGCGGCGGCGGTGGCGGCGGCGGCGGTCGTGGCGGCTACGGCGGTGGCCGTGGCGGCAGTGGCGGCGGCGGCGGCGGCGGTCGCTGGTAAACCAGCCCACGCACTGACGGATATCGCCCCGCTGCCGCAAGGTGGCGGGGCGATTCTCTTTTCGGGACGATCCCTCTATTGCCGATGACATTGATCCTCATTATTGTAACTCCTGCGGTCCGTTCACTTACCAGCCGGAGCCATCCGGCCGGGGCTACTTCCGTCCTGGGGGGAACGAACCATGCTGTCCCATGCCATTATGCCGCGCCGCCTGCACCCGGTTCTCGCGCCGGTGGTGCTCGCCGTTCTCGTGGCGATGCCCGCGTCCGCCGCGACGCACGTCATCACGCAGGTCGACATGTCATTCTCGCCGCCCGACGTCGTGATCAACGTCGGCGATACCGTGCAGTGGGTCTGGACCGCCGGCTTCCACACGGTGACCAACGGCGTCGACCTGGCCGACCCGACAGTCGGCAAGAAGTTCGACGCGGGGCTCAACCCGACCAGCACCACGTTTTCCTACACGTTCACCGCGCCCGGCACGGTGTTCTTCTTCTGCCGTCCGCACCTGCTCTTCGGCATGACGGGCAGCGTCACGGTGCAGGACGCTTCGGGCGTCGGCGACGTGCCGGCGCACGCGACGCTCGCCCTCGCGAGCACGCCCAACCCGTTCAACCCGCGGACGCTGATCGGCTACACGCTGCCGGCCGCCTCGGGCGTGAGCGCAGCAGTGCACGACGCGGCCGGGCGCCTGGTGCGGCAACTGGCGGTCGACCTGCAGCAGGACGCCGGCCGCCACGAACTGGCCTGGGACGGCACCGGCGAGGACGGCCGGGTGATGGCGACGGGCGTCTACCTGGTGACGGTGACCGGCGCCGGGCTGCGCGAGGCGACGAAGGTGACGCTCGTGAAGTGAGTTCCGCGGGCGTGGCGACCGGACCCGGCGGCAGAGGTGTTGCCGGGTCCGGTCGCGGCTGCTAGGATCCGGCGGCAGCGGGCGGCGATTCCTGGGCGTGTGAGGTGGATGTCATGTCACTGGGCGGATCCTACCGCAGGGGCGGCAAGAAGCGCGGGCCGGCGACGGCGCCGACGCCCGAGGAGATCGCGCGTCGCCTCAAGGAACTGAAGTCGCTGGCGTCGCCGCGCGCGAACTATCGCGAACTGTCGCTGGCGCTGCACGGGATGATCTGCGCCAAGTGCGCGCGCGAGTTCACCGAGAAGGACCGCCAACTGCTGACCGTCCACCACAAGGACGGCAACGACAGCCACAATCCCGCCGACGGCTCCAACTGGGAAAACCTCTGCGTGTACTGCCACGAGGACGAGCACAGTCGCGAAAAACTGGGGCGCTACCTGAGCGGGGACGACTAGAAGTCGGCTGGCATCCGGAAGCCGGGAGCGCGCGGCGCCTACCAGCGCCAAAAGAGGCGCGCGATCACGCGGCGCCCGGCACGGTCCAGCAGGTCGCGCACCTGGTGGCCGGCGCCCGGGTCGGCGTAGCGCTGGTTCAGCGCGTTGTCGATGGCGACGTCCGCCTGCAGGCCGTGGACCGGCATCCACCACGTCACATCCAGGTTCACCACGAGGGATGGAGGGGCGCAGGCGTCGGCCAGCGTCCGCCGGCGGCTGACGTGCTGGATCTCCAGCGCGGCGGCCAGCGGGACGCCCTGTCGCGGCGTCGAGAGGTCGAGCTTCACCAGGCGCGCAGGCGTATTGGTCAGGACCTGCCCGGTGGCCTCGTCCTCGGCGCGCTGCGCGCTGACGCTGAAGCGTCCGTTCAGGCCCGGCAGCAGGCGCGCGTCCAGGTCGAGTTCGGCGCCGCGGGTCCGCGCGTTATCGATGTTGCGGAAGACGATCATCCCGTCCCCGGGATCCAAGGTCTCGTCGATCAGCCCGGTGATCGCGTTGTCGAAGACGGACAGGCCTGCCCGTGCCCGGCCGCCCAGCTCACGCTCGACCACCACTTCCCAGGTGCGGACGCGCTCGGGCTCGAGGTCCGGGCTTTTCTTCTGCGAAATGCCGTCCCCGTAGAAGAGCTCATAGGCGTTCGGGGCGCGGAAGGCCTCGCCATAAAGGAGCTTGGCCGTCGTGCGCCCGTCCGGGCGGGTCACCAGGCCGCAGCGCGGCGTCAGGTTGCCGCCGAAACTGCGGTACGCATCGTAGCGCAACCCCAGGTAGAGCGAAGCGCCGTCGCTGATCGTCCATTCGTCCTGCAGGTAGACGCCGGCGTTGCCCAGCGTGTCGTTGATGTCCAGCAGCTGCTCGGCCGGATCCACGATCGCGCTGGTCTGGCTGGCCATGATCGAGCGGCGGAAGTCCGCGCCCGCCACCACGCGGTGGCGCCTGCCGCGCGCGCTGGCCTGCAGTTCGCCGCTCCACCACTTCCCGCGGGCCTCGTCGTGCTGGACGACGCGGTCCTCGGGCTGGCCGGCATCCGCCCAATCGTACGGGTAGTTCCCC
>CAIOLW010000208.1 GCA_903859215.1 uncultured bacterium
ACTTCCTTGTAGGTGGCCGGGCCGTGGCCGCCGGCGAACCCCGACTCGACCTTCTCGACGCCCTTCAGGCGCTGGAACATCGCGTCCAGGCACCAGAAGCACCCGCCGCCCAGCACCGCCTGCTGCCTTGCCGTCTCCGCCATGGCGCCCGTCCCTCCGCAAACGACCGCCAGCAGGAGCAGGGTGGCCGTGATGGATGTCTTTTTCATGTGTCGACCTCGTTGGCTGCGAACACGTTGCGCCACAACATCGCGGCGGCCGTGCCGGGTCGCCACCCGGGAGCGGGCGCCACTGACGCGGCGCGCGCTGATCCGCGGCGGCGAAGCCCGTCAGTGCGTGTTGAACAGCGCCTTCACGCTTCCCCACGACCGGGCCTCCACGGAAACGACGCCGGTCTCCTCGTAACCGATGTCATCCAACAGGCAGGCGTCCTGCTGGCTGAAGCTGTTGAGGAAGCGGATGCGCGTCAGGGGACCGGTCGCCTGCACCGCGGGCAGGACGTGGTATTCCCAGATCACCTGGTTGAAGGACGGCGCAGCCGTTGTCGTGTAGTTGTCCGTGGCCAGGACCGTGGCGCTGTTCTGGTCGATGATGAGTGACGTGATCGTGATCGGGTAGGTGTGGAACGGCGAGTTCGCGCTGCCGGCCCAGTAATAGAGCTGGTAGTACGATCCGGGCGTCGTGGCCATGACCTGCTCGATGTAGGAGCCCGGCTGGTTGGCGACGCCGGTCAGGTCGAGATACTGCACGCCGCCGTGTGCCGTCAGCCAGGGATTGAACGAGGGCAGGGCCGGGAATTGCTCGAGCGTCACGTTGTTGCCGACGCCGGCCGTGGGTTCATTGCCCACGTACCAGGGTCCCAGGTAGTTGCCGGCCGGGACGACGAGATAGCCGGGACTGCCCAGGGGCGGCGCCTCGAAGTCGCCCCCGGCGACCAGGTTGACAGCCGCGAAAGCGGGGATGCCCGCGACCAGGAACGCAAGGGTGAGCCAGGTGCCGACAAGAGCCTGGGATTTCATGGCGATTCCTTCCCCCGGGGTAATCGGGCCCCCAAGAGGCAGGGGGCCGCACACGCCGCACGCGGCGGCCTGCGGGAGTATAGCACGGCGGCCGTCATAACGGACGAAATTCGACCTGGTTAGGCAAGACGCGGCCCTGCATGGGCATGGGACCGGCAATTTGCGCATTTGTCACTTGCGCCGGCGCGCTGGGGCCCGGCGGCGCCAACGCCGATGCCCGGTTGTGCATCCGCCCGACCTCTGCTAAATATGCCGTGCACGGCCCCCGCTCCCGCCTTCCAGCCCACAGGACGGACCATGAAGCACGACGTGATCGCCGTCATCGACTTCGGCGGCCAATACGCCCATCTCATCGCCACCAAGGTCCGCCGCGCCGCGAAGGTGCTGGCCGAGATCCGCCAGCCCGAGGACCCGGTCTCGGCGTTCGCCGGCTGCAAGGGCGTCATCATGAGCGGCAGCCCGTCGCTGGCGTCGTTCGGAGAAGATTCGGACTGGAACAAGGCGATCCTCGACCTGGACGTGCCCATCCTCGGCTTCTGCTTCGGGCACCAGGAGATCGCCAAGCACTACGGCGGCACCGTCATCCACGGCAGGCAGGAGTGGGGCCGCGCCGACCTGCACCTGACCGAGGAGCACCCTCTGTTCAAGGGGCTGGGCCCGGTCGAGACCGTGTGGATGAGCCACTTCGACTCGGTGACCGCGGTGGGACCCGGCTTCCGCGAGCTGGGCTGGTCGGTGCTCGGCGCCGGCGCCGAGCCGCACCGCTTCGCGGCCATCGCCGACGACGAGCGCCGCCGCTACGGCTTCCAGTACCACCCCGAGGTGGACGACTCGGTGCACGGCGACGAGATGATCGCGAATTTCGTGCTGGAGATCTGCGGCTGCCGGCCCACGTGGACGATGGAGCGGTACGTCGAGGAGCAG
>CAIOLW010000209.1 GCA_903859215.1 uncultured bacterium
ACGCACCCGGTCGGCTCAAAGGCAGCGAACGCCTGGGGTTTGTACGACATGCACGGCAATGTCTGGGAGTGGTGCTGGGACTGGTCCGGCGATTACAATGCCGGCTCACAGAGGGACCCTCAGGGGGCGACGGGAGGCTCGACCCGGGTGTACCGCGGCGGCGGCTGGAGCGGCGGTGCCGGGTACTGCCGTTCGGCGGATCACAGCAGGGCCGGTCCCTCTGGCGCGTACGGCGCTCTGGGCTTCCGGGTTGCTCGCAGTTCAGCCCGGTGAGCCGGACGTAGGCCGGGAGCGCAGGCGCGAGCGGAGTCGCGCCGGCGTAGGGACGGGGCGCTTCTTTCATCCAAGCAGTCGGCGCAATACAGAGGACTACTGAATGGGCATCTCTCGTGCAGTCATCACGTTGATCGCGTCCCTTGTACTGGCCGCCGCATTCGGTGCGCTTGGGACCGCGCAAGCCCAAACTACTCCCCAACGCATCGCCGTCCTCGACTTTCATGACAGCAGCACCGGCAGCGTGACTCCCGAGGAGATCCGCTATCTCTCTGATTTGGTCCGAGGGTCAGCCCGAAGCACCCTGCCGGCCTCCCGTTTCGTGCTGATGACGCGCGAGAACATCCTGGAGATGCTGCCGGAAGGTCGCACCTTGGCTGACTGCGTGGGCGAATGCGCCGTGGAAACCGGCAGGAAGATCGGCGCCGATTACATCGCGACCGGCGAGGTCACGATGTTTGCCGGCGAGATTCGAGTAACGGTCAATCTGCATGAAACAGGCAGTGGCAATCTACTGGGGCAAGTGCGCGCAGGTGCGCCGAATTTGCTGGGCGTGGAGAAGGACCTCAATCGGCAGATCCTCGATCTCTTGGCGCCATTGCGCGGGCGGGCGGGCGGTTCCAGCGCGACAGCGCAGGATGAGCGGGCGATCGGCGGTGGGACGAAGGCGTGGTCGGCGGCAGGCGTTGCGGAGGAGATCGTAACATTCGCATCCGAGCCCGTCGGGGCCATGGTGGAGATAGACGGCCAACCGGTGGCTGAGACGCCATGCAAACGGGCAATGGCGCCCGGTGTCTATCAGGTGGGGTTCAAGAAACTCCGCTATGTGGCACACACTCAGGCGCTGGAGGTCAAGGCGGGGGCGTCGCCTTCGGTGGCAGTTACGTTGACACCCGATTTCGGGTGGATCACGGTGGAGAGTAACCCGGTTGGACTGCCAGTGACGATTGACGGTAAAGTTGCCGGCCCAACGCCCATCACGGCACTGGAGATCGACATCGGTCCCCATGATGTGCTGGTGACTGCGGAGAACTATCACGAAGAAGGTCGCCGTGTGGTGGTCGAACGCGCCGAACGCGAGATGGTCAAAGTAGCGCCGGTGCCGCGCAATGGAGGCCTCAAAGTCATCGCCACAGACGAATCGGGAAATGCCGCCGAGGCACGCGTCAAAGTGGACGGCGTCGACGTGGGGCGGGCCTATCAGCCGCTCACGCTGCTACAGGGCAAGCATCAGGTTGCGTTGGCCGGTGCGGGCGGCGGGTGGGTTGGCGAGGTCGTGGTAAAGGAATCCAAGCTGGAGGAACTCCCGGTTCGGCTTGTGGGCCCGCCGATGTCGGCGGCCGGGCCAACGACTGAGCATGTCGGTACGCCTGGGGAATCCCATATGGTGAAGATTCCTGCGGGCAGTTACACAATGGGAAGCCCGGTTGCGGAGGCCGGTCGTGACAGTGATGAACAGCAACACCGGGTTGAAATCACGCAGGGTTTCTCCTTGTCGGCGACCGAGGTGACGCAGGCCCAGTATCAGGCGGTCATGGGTGCCAATCCGAGCAACTTCAAGGGCCCCGACCTGCCGGTCGAGAAGGTATCGTGGCTTGATGCCGTGCAATTCTGCAACAAACTGAGCGAGCGGGAGGGGCTGAAGCCTGCCTACCGGATCAACGGTAGTAACGTGACGTGGGATGCCGCGGCTCCCGGCTACCGCCTGCCGACAGAGGCCGAGTGGGAATATGCCTGCCGGGCTGGCACGGCCACGGCCTATAACGTCGGGGATGGCGAGGCTGATCTTGGGCGGGCGGCATGGTACGACTGGAATTCCGACAGCAAGACGCATCCCGTCGGTAAGAAGGCCGCAAACACCTGGGGATTGTACGATATGCACGGCAATGTCTGGGAGTGGTGCTGGGACTCGTATTGGGATTACGATGCCGGCTCGCTGAGAGACCATCAAGGGGCGGCGGGAGGATCGTACCTGGTGGATCGCGGCGGCAGCTGGATCAACGGCTCCTGGGGCTGCCGGTCGGCGGTTCGCGGTGGGGACGACCCCTCGTACGCGGCCTACGATCTGGGCTTCCGGGTTGCTCGCAGTTCAGCCCGGTGAGCCGGACGCAGGCCGGGAGCGCAGGCGCGAGCGGAGCCGCGCAGGCGCGAGGCGCTTCATTCATCCAAACAGTCGGCGCAATACAGAGGACTACTGAATGAGTATCTCTCGTGCAACCATCAGGCAGATCTCGTTCTTTGTTCTGTTCGCGGCGTTCGCTGCATTCGGAACCGCCCATGCCCAAGCTGCCCCCCAACGCATCGCCGTCCTCGACTTCCACGACAGCAGCACCGGCCACGCCACTCCTGAAGAAGTCCTCTACCTCTCCGACCTGGTCCGCGGCGTAGCCCGTCGCGTCCTGCCCGCCGAGCGCTACCTGCTGATGACCCGCGAGAACATCCAGGAAATGCTGCCACAGGGCCGCACGCTGGCCG
>CAIOLW010000210.1 GCA_903859215.1 uncultured bacterium
TCCCGGGACATCCCCGCTGCTCGAGGGCGCCATCGTCGAGCCCAATCCGTTCGATGCACAGACGTCGGTCCGCTGGAGCCTGCCCGCTCCTGCGCATGTGCGCGTCGGCGTCTTCGACGTGAGCGGCCGGCGCGTGGCGTCACTGCTCGATGCGGCGCGTCCGGCCGGCGACGGGGTCGTCCGCTGGGACGCGCGGGATGACCGGGGGAGCGCCGTGCCGGCGGGCGTCTACTTCGTGCGCGTCGATGTGCCGGGCGGGTCGGTCTCCCGGCGTGTGATCCGGTTGCGGTGACGTACGGCGTTCACGCCCAGGGATTGCAGGACGGGGCCCGGACATGCCGGGCCCCGTTCGCTTGTCGGGATGTCGTCCACCGCAGCCTGGAATCGCTGGGGCATTGATGCGAATGGCGCAGCCCTGGCCGCCGATCTTGACCGCCCCGCTGCCTACCCGACATCCTCCGCGACCAACAGTCGCCCGCGGTGCTCCGGCTCGACTATCTGGGCTGTGAGGCCTGGTCCGCCCTGCGCAGCGAGGTTGTGGCGGCGCGTGGCAGTCGCAGCCTCGAAGTGGTCGATGACGTCGAGAACGCCATCGGAAATGACGGCGGTAAGGCGAACAACGGCGGCTACAGATGACGAGGCGTCACCGCGCCGGGCCGACCAGATAGGCGGTGAGCATCAGCACCAGTTCGCCGAGGAACCGGTCGCAGGGCATGACCTGCTCGTCCGGATGGGCGGCGAACCGGTGCGTCAGGCTCTCGACGGTTTGCACGACCAGGAATCCGACCTGGTCGAGATGGGGGCGCCGGATCTCAGGATACCGGTGCAGGACTTCCGTCACCGTGGCGGCGGCGCGTCGCTCGGACTTGAGCAGGTCCTGGTGGACGCGCGCCGGCAGCGGTGTCTCCTCCAGGAGGATGTGCTGCAAGCGCGGCCTGCCGGCGTGCGTCTCCATCATCACGGTCACATAGCCGTTCAGGGTGGCGCGCAGCCCCCATCGGCCAGTGGCGGCCCGCGCCGCCCAGTCGCGGAGGCGTTCTTCGGTCTCGACGATGTGCCGCTCGAGCAGCGCGACGGCGATCGCATCCTTGCCGGGGAAGTACTGGTACAGCGTCCCGATGGACACGCCTGCCACCTGGGCGATGCGGTTGGTGGTCCCGGCGGCATATCCGTGGGATTCGAAAACCTGAGCCGCGGCGGCGAGCAGTTCATCGACCGTGGCCCTGGACCGACTCTGAACAGGCGGTCTGCGGCGTTCGAGCTGCGGTTTGTGCTTGGCCATGGCCCCCTCCAAACGCGAGTAGACAGAAAGTGAGTAATTACTCAGATTGTAGCTGATGTCAAGTTTCCCGCCCGGACCCGACAGCCTGGAGGACAGCGTGAGCGCACCCGACGGTACCCGACCCGCCGGCCCCGAGGCCACGACCGGGGCCGGCAGTTCCTTCATGGACCTCGGTGGGATGCGGGGACTCAGCGAGGCGGCCGCCGCCGAGCGGCTGGTCCGGGACGGGCCCAACGAATTGCCGGCGCAGAAACCGCGGAACGTGCTGGCCATCGCCCTCGAGGTCGCGCGCGAGCCCATGTTCCTCATGCTGGTTGCCGCCGGGGCCATCTACCTCATGCTGGGCGAGCCGACCGACGCGCTGCTGCTGCTCGGCTTCGTGTTCGTTGTCATGGGCATCACCATCACCCAGGAGCGCCGCACGGAACGGGCGCTCGAAGCGTTGCGCGACTTGTCGAGCCCGCGGGCGCTCGTCATCCGCGACGGTGCGCAGCGCCGCATCGCCGGGCGCGAAGTGGTCGGTGGCGATCTCGTCGTCCTCGCCGAAGGTGATCGCGTGCCGGCGGACGGTCTCCTGCGTCGCGGCATCAACCTGTCGGTCGACGAGTCGCTGCTGACGGGCGAGTCCGTCCCGGTCAGGAAGCTCCCCTCGGGTGAAGCACGGGAACTCGACAAGCCCGGAGGCGACGACCTGCCGTCGGTGTTTTCCGGCACCCTGGTCACTGCCGGGCAGGGCATCTTCGAAATCGTGGCCACGGGCCTGCGTTCGGAACTCGGCAAGATCGGCAAGGCACTGGAACAAATCCAGCCGGAGCCGACCCTTCTCCAGAAGGAGACCGGGCGGCTGGTACGCACCTTCGCGATCGTGGGGCTGGCGGCGTGCTCGGTGGTCGTGATCGTCTTTGCCCTGACGCGCGGCGGCGGCGCCGTCGCCTGGAAGCAGGGCCTTCTGGCGGGCATCGCGATGGCCATGGCCACGTTGCCCGAGGAATTCCCCGTCGTGCTGACCGTGTTCCTTGCGCTCGGGGCCTGGCGGATTTCGCGCAGCCGCGTGTTGACGCGGCG
Source organism: uncultured bacterium (assembly GCA_903859215.1). GTDB lineage: Bacteria > Krumholzibacteriota > Krumholzibacteriia > LZORAL124-64-63 > LZORAL124-64-63 > CAINDZ01. The sequence goes on from CAIOLW010000210.1 coordinate 2,348, forward strand.
CATGCCGGCCATCGAGATGCTCGGGGCGGCCACGGTCCTCTGCGTCGACAAGACGGGCACGCTCACGCAGAA
>CAIOLW010000211.1 GCA_903859215.1 uncultured bacterium
CGGGCCCAGGCCAAGGCTTTCGAATTGAGCCACGCCCAGCTGGAGCCCCTCCACCTGCTGTGGGCCCTGCTGTCGGAGACCGGCCTGGCCACCAACGTGCTGCGCTCCCTGGAGCTGGACCCGGCGCTGATCGCCCGGACGGCCGAGGGCGAGCTGCGCTCGTTGCCGAAGATCCAGGCCAAGGATGTCCCGGCCGCCAGCCGCGAGCTGCAGAAGGTGCTGCTCGAGGCGGACCAGCTGGCCGGTGGGAACAAGGGCGGCACCTCCGATGGCGCTATGACCGGCACCCGCGAGCTGCTGCTGGCCGTCGCGGCCGACACCGGCCGGGCCGGCAGTGTGCTCAAGACGTTCGACGCGACGCCGGCCAGGATCGCCCGCGCGCTCGAGCAGACCGGCGGCGACCAGGCCTACCAGGGCGATGACGAGAACGGCGTCGGCGAGGGGGGCGACTCGGCGCTGGGCAAGTACGCCCGCGACCTGTGTGCGGCGGCGCGCGCCGGGAAGATCGACCCCATCATCGGGCGCGACGAGGAGATCCGGCGCGTCATCCAGATCCTGAGCCGGCGCACCAAGAACAACCCCGTGCTGATCGGGCTGCCGGGCGTCGGCAAGACCGCGGTGGTCGAGGGCCTCGCGCGGCGCCTGGTGGAAGGCGACGTGCCCGAAGGCCTGAAGGGCAAGCGGCTGCTCGCGCTGGACATGGGCGCGCTGATCGCCGGCACCAAGTACCGCGGCGAGTTCGAGGACCGCCTGAAGAAGGTCATCAAGGAAGTGACCGAGCAGGAGGGCGAGATCCTGCTGTTCATCGACGAGATGCACACGCTGGTGGGCGCGGGGGCCACGGGCGGGGCGATGGATGCCTCGAACATCCTCAAGCCGGCGTTGGCGCGCGGCGAGCTGCACTGCGTTGGCGCGACCACCATCGACGAGTACCGGCAGCACATCGAGAAGGACCCGGCGCTGGAGCGCCGCTTCCAGCCGGTGATGGTGGAGGAGCCGACCTGGGAGCAGGCCGTCGCCATCCTGCGCGGGCTGAAGGACCGCTACGAGACGCACCACGGCATCCGCATCACCGACGGCGCGATCGTCGCGGCGGTGAAGCTGTCGCAGAGGTACATCGCCGATCGGATGTTGCCGGACAAGGCGATCGACCTGATGGACGAGGCGGCGAGTCGGCTGCGGATGGAGATCGACTCGGTGCCGAGTGAGGTTGATGATTTGCAGCGGCAGCTGAACCAGCTGGAGATGGAGCGGTTGGCGTTGGAGAAGGAGACGGAGCGAACGGCGGTGGCGCGGCGGGAGTTGATTGATCGGCAGCGGGCGGAACTGGGCGACGACCTGGGCAAGGTTCGGGCGCGGTGGGAGCAGGAGAAGTCCGCCATCGACGCTATTCGCGGGCTGCAGAAGGAGCAGGAAGGGCTGCTGCTGGAGTTGGAGTCGGCGGAGCGGCGCGGCGATTTGGCGCGGGCCAGTGAGTTGAAGTATGGCGGCATGAAGGCCATCGAGTCGCAGTTGGCGGAGGCGCGCGAAGAGCTGAAGGGCATCCAGGGCGAGCATCCGCTGCTGAAGGAAGAGGTGGATGAGGAGGATATCGCCGAGCTGGTGGCGCGGTGGACGGGGATTCCGGCGCAGCGGCTGGTTGAGGACGAAGTGGCGAAGCTGCGGGATATGGAGTCTCGGTTGAGCGCGCGGGTTGTGGGGCAGGACGAGGCCGTGGCGAAGGTGTCGCGGACGATTCGTCGCGCGCGGGCCGGGCTGACGGACCGGGGCCGGCCGCTGGGGTCGTTCCTGTTCCTGGGGCCTACCGGCGTTGGCAAGACGGAGTTGGCGAAGACCTTGACGGCCGAATTGTTCGGGGATGAGACGCATCTCGTGCGGCTGGACATGTCCGAGTACATGGAGCGGCATGCGGTCGCTCGCATGATCGGGGCGCCTCCGGGGTACGTCGGGTTCGAGAGCGGGGGGCAGCTGACCGAGGCGGTGCGGCGGCATCCGTATTCGGTGATCCTGCTGGATGAAGTCGAGAAGGCGCATCCCGAGGTGATGAACGTGCTGCTGCAGTTGCTTGATGACGGGCGGCTGACGGATGGTCGCGGGCGTGTCGTGGACTTCCGCAACACGCTGGTGATCATGACGTCGAACCTGTGCCAGGGCGCCGAGTACGAAGTGCGCGCCGGGGACGCCCATGGCGAGGCGCGACTGCTCGAGGGCCTGGCCGGGCACTTCCGGCCGGAGCTGCTGAACCGCCTGGATGGCATCGTGCGGTTCGCGTCGCTGGGGCGCGAGCAGGTGGCGCGGATCGTCCGGCTGGAGCTGGACAAGGTGGCGCGCAGCCTGAAGGAGCAGGAGATCACGCTTGAGGTGACGGACGCCGCCGTGGCGTGGCTGGCCGAGCGCGGGTTCGATCCCGTGTTCGGGGCGCGGCCGGTCAAGCGCGTCATCCAGCGGGAGGTGCAGGATCGGGCGGCTGACGTCATCTTGAGTGGCGAGGCCCGGCCGGACAGCGTGTTCCTGCTGGATGTGGCGGGGGATGGACTGGCGATGAAGAGCGTGGCCTCGACGGAGACGGCAAACGCGAGGTGAGGCCATGGACGATTCCCAGTCCGCCGAGATCCAGTGCCCGTACTGCGGCGAAGAGATCGAAGTGATCGTCGACTGTTCGGTCGGCCGGCAGGTCTACATCGAGGATTGCTCGGTGTGCTGCCGGCCGATCGTCATGACGGTGGTCGCATCCGGCGGCGAGGTGGAGAGCATCGACGCCAGATCCGAAGACGACTAGAATGGCAGCAGCAACTTGCGCCGGCGCAAGTGCGGGTACCAGAGACAGTGGAGGTTGGCCGCCATGAACCGGGAAGAAGCCCGCACTCTCTTCGTCTACGACGCCTGGGCCAACGCCCTCATGTTCGAAGCCGTCGCCGCGCTCCCTCCGGAACAGCCGACCCGCCCGGTCGCCGGCAGCTTCCCATCGCTGCGGGCGACGCTGGCGCACATCGTCGGCGCCGAGTGGATCTGGATGCGCCACTGGCTTGGCGAGAGCCCCACCGAGGTCCCGGGCTGGCTGAGGACGCCCGCCCTCGCCGACATCCGGGCGCGGTTGGCGGTGGTTGAGCATGAACGCGACACCTTCCTCGCCAAACTCAGCGACGCCGACCTCGCGCGGCCCATCACCTACCGCCTGTTCTCCGGCGACACGCGCACCGACCCGTTGGCCGACCTGGTCACGCAGGCGGTCAACCACGCCACCTACCATCGCGGCCAGGTGGCGAACCAGTTGCGCGAACTGGGGCACAAGCCGCCGTCCACGGATTTCATCCTGTATCGCTGGCAGGCGAAGTAGTCGTTGCAGGGGCGCACAGGGCGGGGCGGCCGGGTTGAATCCCGCCCGCCGAACCTGCTATCATTGATGGTCGCCCTACTTCCCGCACCGACAGGACCGCACCACATGAAGCACGCCCGCCTGCTGATCCTGGCCGCCATGGCCGCCACCGTCCTGCTCGGCGCCCCCAGCGCCCACGCCCAACCCTGGGCCGTCGGCGACACCCTGACCGTGATCCAGAAGCCACTGCTCAACATCCCGTCGATCGTCCTGCCTGGCACCACGCTGGACATCTCCTGCGAGGCCGCGCCCGCGACCACCGGCTGGACCGCCAGCCTCGAGCGCGGCGCGTTCAGCATCCCGCTTGTGATCCAGTCGGCGCAGTACGACGCCACGACGACGTGGTGGACGCTGAAGGCGCTCGTGCCCGACGTTCCGGTCTACGACCTCTACGACCTGCGCGTGACGGCGAACGGCGGCATCAACGATGTGACGCGGCACGCGGTGAAGGTGCAGCTGTCGGATCCCGACGACTTCTACTTCGTGCAGATCACCGACACGCACCTGCCCACCTACCTCTACTACTACGAGGCCGGCGCCGACACCGACAGCACGACGACCGTCGGGCTGCGGTACATCATCAACGACATGAGCATCATCAACCCGGCGTTCGTGGCGCTCACTGGCGACCTCATGAACGACGGCGAGATGGAGGACTACCTGGGCAAGCACCACTACAGCCGGGCCCAGCAGGAACTGCGCGAGTTCCAGGTGCCGCTGTACCTGATCGCGGGCAACCACGACCTGGGCGGCTGGGATTCGACGCCGCCGCCCGACGGCACGTCGCGGCGCACGTGGTGGAAGTTCTTCGGCTGGAAGCGGCTGGGCAACCCGCCCGCGGGCGCGCCGCTGCGCACGCAGAACTACAGCTTCGACTACGGCCCGGTGCACTTCGCCGCCATGGAGGCCTACGACAACTATGATGGCTGGCGTTCCGAGTACTACGGCACCACCAGCTACACGGCGCAGCAGATGACGTGGCTGCAGCAGGACCTCGCCGCCTCGCACCGCACGACGAAGGTGCTGCTGCACCACTACGATTTCGCCAGCCAGATCAACCTGTCGACCCTCGGCCTGAACATGGCGCTGGGCGGCCACATCCATTCGAACCGCGAGGACGCGACGCCGCCTTACGACATCCTGACCGCCAACGCGAGCGGCACCAGCCATCCCTTCCGCCTGGTGCGCTTCGCCGACGGCCGGCTCGACCCGCGCCCCACGCTCTCGGCGGGCACGACCGGGCAGTCGCTGACCGTGGGCTACGCGCCGGCCAACGACGGCACGCACAGCCAGGTGACGGCGACCATCACCAACGGCTACGCCGAGCGGTTCGAGAACGGCCGCGTCAAGGTGGCGATGCCCAGCGCGGCGGGCTACGTCGTCACCGGCGGCGTGCTGGACCAGGTCGACGCCACCGCGAGTCCGACCATCTGCTACGTCAACGTCAACATCGCGCCTTCGGCTGTGACGGTCGTCACCGTGGCGGTGGACCTCACCTCGCCGGTCGAGGGAACGCCGGCCGCCTCGACGCGTCTGCTGGGCGCCCGGCCCAACCCGTTCAATCCGCGCACCGAGATCGCCTTCGAACTGGACAAGCCCGCGCCCTGCCGGCTGGTCATCTTCGATGTACAAGGCCGCCGCGTGGCCGACCTGGTGGACGGCGAGCTGGCTGCGGGGACGCATCGCGTCATGTGGCAGGCGACCGACGCGCAGGGTGGGGCGTTGCCGTCGGGGGTTTACTTCGCGAATTTGCGGGCGGGGGAGTATTCCGAGACGCGGAAGCTCGTGCTGGTGCGGTAGGACCGGAAGGCCGCGGCAGGCCCGGCGACTTGCGCCGGCGCAAGTGGCCGTTGCTGGCCGCGTGAACTTGTCGATGGCGGGCATTGGTTGATAAGTCAACCAATGCCCGCCACGTGCATATGCGCACGCTCTCCCGGCCCGGGCCGGCGGCTGGCGGCGCCCGACTTGCGCCGGCGCAAGTGGCCCATGGCGCAATTCGCCCCTAGAGCCCGCCCCCAGCCAGCGCCTGCGCCAGCGCCGCAAATGACATCACGTCGATCCCGTCCTCCGTCCTCAGCGTCGGACCCGCAGGATACACGACGATGCGCCGCCTGAGCCCGGCCAATGAACCCACGGCTCGCAGCCCCGCGAACCACTTGTCCGTCACGTTGGCACCCGATTTCACCTCGATGGCGACATGTTCGTTGCCGGTCGTGAGGATGAAGTCGACCTCGGTGCGGCGCGTTTCGGCGGACCAGTAGGCGATGCTGTCGCACAGGCCCGCGTAGTCGCGGTAGGCGCGCAGGAGCTGGGCCACCAGCCCCTCAAACAGGGCGCCGCGCTCCTCGGGCACGATGGCGCCGCGTGAGCCGCGCATCGCCCGCACGATGCCGGGGTCGCACCAGTACCACTTCGGCAGCTTGCGTTCGCGCACGCGCAGCTTCGCTTCGAAGCCGGGGACGCGGAAGCAGAGCAGCGTCTCTTCCAGGATGTCGAGGTAGCCGGCAACGGTCGTCCTCGCCACGCCGGCTTCGCGCGCGATGTTGGAGATGTTCACGGCCTGGCCGTGGTAAAGCGCGGCGATGGGCAAAAACCGCGCGAAGCCCGGCAGGTTGCGCACCGCGGCCTCAGCCTGGATCTCCTCCTTCAGGTAGAGGCGCGCATAGGCGGCGAGGGTCTCGTCGGGTTTGGGCGCGTCCATGACGATCGGCAGCAGCCCGTACCTGAGCGTGGGCTCGAGGTCGAAACGTTCGCCGATCTCCTCGGGCACGAAGGGGTGCATGGCCCGCGGCAGGGCCCGACCCGCGAGCAGGTTGACGCCCGCGTGCTTCAGCTTGCGCGCGCTCGACCCGCACAGCGCGAAGCGCAGCTTCCTTTCCTCACCGAACCGGTGCACCTCGTTGAGCAGGGCCGGCAGTCGCTGGACCTCGTCGACCACGACCCAGCGGCCGGGCTCGACGGCGCGCAATTCGTCGGCGAATCGGCCGGGCTGGGCGAGCAGCCGCTGGTAGTGCTCCTCCGAAAGCAGGTCGATGACGTGCGCGTCGGGGAAGTTCGTGCGCAGCCACGTGCTCTTTCCGGTGCCTCGGGGGCCCAGGAGGAAGAAGCTCTGTTGGGGGGGCGAAAGTCGGCGCCTGTACATCTTTGACCACCTTGCCGTCATTTTTCGACGTAATTTGCCAACATATTAGACAATGTTCATAACGCTGTCAATAGCAGGAACTTGCGCCCCGCAAACAGGCGCGACCCCCCCGGCCCCCCATCCAGCACCTGCTTTTCCCCCCGATTTGTGCTTTCTTAGCAGCAATTCCCTCCAATGCCGTCCCTCGCCCAAGTTCGGAGCCTTTCCATGACCCAACCCTCCTCGGGCTTCAGCGAACTGAATCTCGCCGCCCCCCTGGTCAAGGCCGTCACCGAGTTGGGCTACGAGACGGTCCTGCCCATCCAGGAGGCGTGCATCCCGCCGCTCCTGGCCGGGCGCGACGTGCTGGGCCTGGCGCAGACCGGCACCGGCAAGACGGGCGCCTTCGCGCTGCCGCTGCTGTCGCGCATCGAGCTCGCGGTCAAGGCGCCGCAGGTGCTGGTGCTGACGCCGACGCGCGAGCTGGCCATCCAGGTGGCCGAGGCCTTCCAGGCCTACGCGCGCCACCTGAAGGATTTCCACGTGCTGCCCATCTACGGCGGCCAGAGCTACGCCTTCCAGTTCAACCAGCTGCGGCGCGGGCCGCACGTGGTGGTCGGCACGCCCGGGCGCATCCAGGACCACCTCGACCGCGGCACCCTCGACCTCAGCCACATCATCAGCGTGGTCCTGGACGAGGCCGACGAGATGCTGCGCATGGGCTTCGTCGATGCCGTGGAGTCGATCCTCGCCAGCACGCCCGACACGCGGCAGATGGCGCTGTTCTCGGCCACCATGCCGGCGCCGATCAAGCGCATCTCCAAGCGGCACCTGAAGGACCCGGTCGAGATCCGCATCGAGACCAAAACGATGACCGCCGAGAACATCGAGCAGGTGTACCTGGTAGTGCCGCACGCGGCGAAGTTCGAGGCGCTGGTGCGCGTGCTGGAGACCGAGTCCTATGACGGCGTCATCATCTTCGCGCGCACGCGGCTGGCCACCACCGACCTGGCCGAACGCCTGTCGGCCCGCGGCTACGACGTGGCGGCGCTGAGCGGGGAAGTGACGCAGATCGGGCGTGAGCGCATCGTCAAGCGGCTCAAGAGCGGCAAGCTGGACATGATCGTCGCGACCGACGTCGCGGCGCGCGGCCTGGACGTCGAGCGCATCTCGCTGGTCATCAACTACGACATCCCCGGCGACTCGGAGGCGTACATCCACCGCATCGGGCGCACCGGCCGCGTGGGGCGCTACGGCAAGGCGATCCTGTTCGCCAGCCCGCGCGAGCGCCACCTGCTGGCTGCCATCGAGCGGCTGACGCGGCAGCCGCTCAAGCGCATGGAAGTGCCCAGCCACGACGCGGTGACGCGCAAGCGCGTGGACAAGTTCCGCGAGGACCTGGTCGCGCTGATGGCGACGCAGTCGATGTCGTTCTTCGAGGAGCTGAGCTTCGAGTTCATGGAGGCGATGAAGATCGACGCGCTGCAACTGGCCGCGGGCGTGATGTGCTACGCGCAGAAGGACCAGCCGCTGCAGGCCCAGGATACCGGCGCCCTGGCCGGCGGCAACTGGGACGAACCGCGGCGCGGATCCCGTGATCGCAACGAGGGACCCCGCGAGCGCGGCCCGGCGCCGGGTCCCGCGCCAGGCCGCCACGGGCGGAACATGATCCTGTACCGCATCGACGCGGGTAGCGCCGACGGGGTCGAGGTGCGCAACATCGTCGGCGCCGTCACCAACGAGAGCGGGCTGCGCAACCGCTTCATCGGGCAGATCCGCATCCATCCCGACCACTCGACGATCGAGTTGCCCGACGACCTGCCGCCGGCGATGATCGAGCACCTGAAGAAGGTGTATGTCGGGGGCAAGGCGATGCAGATGTCGGCGGCTTCCGAGGAGCAGGCCAACGTACATCACGCGGGCGCTCCGGCGCACGCCGCCGCGGCGGGCAAGGCGAAGAGCGAAGAGCGGCCGCCGCGCGCGCCCAAGCCCGACCGGCGCAATCCCGAGAAGCGCATGACGGACAAGCCCAAGCCGGACAAGCCCAAGCCGGCCAAGGCCAAGGCCGCCAAGGGCAAGAAGCCCGCCAAGAACAAGGACAAGGGCAAGCCGAAGCGCGACTAGCGAACACGGATCGTCCATCACCAACCGAACGACGGAGCACACCGGTGGCGCAGAAATTCTATGTGGTCTGGGAAGGCCGCGAGCGCGGGATCTTCACCGACTGGAACCACTGCAAGGCGCAGATCGACAAGTTCGCCGGCGCCCGCTACAAGTCGTACCCCACGCGGTCCGAGGCCGAGGCGGCCTTCCGCGGCAGCAGCGACGCCGCGGTCCGCAAGGCGCCGTCGGCGCTGCAGAAATCGTCCGGCAAGGGACCGAAGACCCACACCGCCGCCGAAGTCGCCGCCCTTCCCGCGCAGACCAAGATCTTCGCCGACGGCGGCTGCGAACCGAACCCGGGCAAGGCGGGCTCGGGCGTGGCCGTCTATCGCGAGGGCCAGGTCGCCGAGCTCTGGTACGGCCTCTTCAACCCCGCGGGCACCAACAACACCGCCGAGCTGCACGCCCTGCACCAGGCGCTGTTGATGGCCGAGAAGGAAATCGAGCAGCGCAACACGGTCGCCATCTTCTGCGACTCGAAGTACGCCATCCAGTGCGTCACGCAGTGGGCCGTTAGCTGGGAGAAGAAGGGCTGGAAGAAGCCCGGCGGCGACATCAAGAACCTCGACCTGATCCAGCCGGCGTATGCGCTCTACACGAAGCTGAAGAAGTCGGTGCAGGTGCTGCACGTCAATGGTCACGTCGGGCTCGAGGGCAACGAGCTGGCGGACCGCATGTCGATCCACGGCATCGAGACGAAAGAGACGGCGTTCGCGCGGTACGACGCGTCGGGGGGCGTGGCGGCGGTGCTGGCGATGCGGAAGGGTTGAGGACGGCGCGCGACTTGCGCCGGCGCAAGTCCCGGCCCCCGCTGGCGGCAAGAGCCCGCTGATGGCGCCCAACGCCGACCTGGCCGCGAAGCCCGGCGTCATCGCGGCGCTGCGTGAAAAAGTGCGGTCGTTCGGCCAGTAGCCGGGGCCGCGCGACCGCACCATTCGTGTGGCAGATGTCTACTTGTCGAACATCTACTTGCCGAACGTCAACAGGGCCCGCGGCGTGCCCAGCGCCACGCGCGGCACAGGTTCCCAGCCCGCGCCGCCGGCCGTGGTGCGGGCCAGGTGCATGTTGTTGCTGCCGCCGTTGCCGGCGAACGTCATGTTGATCGGCACCCAGGCGTGTGCGGGCAGCGTCACGTTGGCGCTGTAGCCGCCGCCCGTCGTGTTGAGGTTGGCGACAACGTTGCCGTTGATCTCGACGTACACGACGCCGTCGACCCAGTAGTGCGAGTTGAAATTGACCACGCCGCCGTTGCCCGTGTAGTAGTAGCCGTTCCACTCCGCCGAGAACGTGCCCCACGCCCAGTTGACCGGGCTGGAGGCCACCACCATGCACACACCCTGGTACATGTTGTTGCCCGTGCCGCCGCAGTCGGCCGACCAGCCGTTGAAGACCGGGCCCTCCAGGATGCTGGCGGTGGTCGAGTACACGGCCAGGAGTCCCTGCTCGAGGATCGGCGCCTGCACGGAGTCCAGGACCGGGTCGTTGTCGGCGTCGTCGGCGGTGACGTCGATCGTCACCGTGTCGGGAACGACGACCGCCGCGCCCTTGAGCACAGGCATGGCGGCGGTGGTGATCGTGCTGGAGAAGTAGCCGTTGCCATCGGTCGTGCCGATCAGCGAGGAGGCCGTGGCGCCATTGACCACGAGGGTGATGTCGATGCCCGACGCCCACTCGGTGGTTCCCTCCACATCATGGCCGGCGCGCACCCGCAGCGTCTCGGCCGTGCCGCCGAGCGTGGCGTTCGGGAATTCCAGCGACAGGACGAGGGGTCCCTGCGCGGGGGTGGCGGGGTCGTCGTGGTGGCAGCCCGCGAAGAGGGCGGCGATGACGATGAAGAGGCAGGTGCCCAGACGACGCATGGTAAGACCCCGTCTTGATTAAGTAGGTGGCTTTTCAGGCAGCCGGCAAAATAGCCGCAATTCCGTATGATATGTCATTTTGCCTCCGAATACCACCCCGGGATCCGGGTGTCGCCGCGCGCGGAGATTGATCAAACACTCTCAAATTCATGCCTGTTACGGCCCCAGGCAGTTATCAACCTTTCCCGGCAGCTGCCGATAATACCTTGGTGCCCGGGGCGCGCCATGCCGCCCCGGTCGCAACGTGAACGGCCGGTCATGCCGGCCAGGGCTCCACGTTTTCCCGATGGAGAGGCTGCCGTGGACGACGCCGTCTATCGCAAGGTCCTGATGATGGTGAGCGAACTGCACCGCCGGGGCTACCAGCGGCTGCGCATCGTGCCGGGCATGTCGCCGTGCGGCGAGCACTGGCGCTGCTCGATCACGCCCGTCACCAACATCTCGGTCAAGCACGGTGCGCGGCTCGTCGAGTGGGAGCACCTGTCGGCGCACTACACGAGCGCCGACGGCGCCAAGTACTTCGGCTGGTCGTACGCCGCAACGTTGACGCCGGACAAGCTGGCGCTGCGCTTCATCGAAGAGTTCCCGCTCGTGGCCGAAGGCGGCCAGGGCTCGGACTGGGGCTACGCCGGCTGGTACCAGGAAATGCTGGGCCTGACATATCCGAACCTGCTGCCGATCGCCTATCGCGAGGAAGGCTGCCCGCAGGACAAGCTCCTGACGATCGGGCCCGAGGGCAAGACCCCGGTCACCATCCCGCTGCCGCCGCCGGGCGTGTGTGTCGAGGCCATCGTCGTCGGCTAGGGCCTCGACCTGACCGCCCCTCATTAAACCGGACAAAAATAACCAATTTTATCCTTGACCCACCCGCCTTCTCACCGCATAATCGCATCCGTTGAGCGTTAATCGGCCGGGTCGCCGCGCAAATGGCGATTTCAGGCCCGGACGTGCCGTTTGGGGCCGCCCGGCCCACGCGGCCTGTACCGACGCACACGAACAGAGAGGTGGTTCATGAAGCTCCATTGTCCCGGGGTGGCCGTCGCGGCGCTCCTGATCATCGTCGCCCTCACCGGCCAGGGCTGCAAGGGGTCCGACGCGTCCAGCGGGGTGAAGATCACCACCGCCGACCGCCAGGAAGCCCACCAGATCTTCACCACCCGCTGCGCGGCCTGCCACGGCCAGTTCGGTCGCGGCGACGGACCCGGCGCCGCCGGCTTGAACCCCAAGCCCCGGAACTACGCCGACGCCGTGTGGCAGAAGGCGACGCCCGACGAGGAAATCGAGAAAGCCATCGTGTACGGCGGCGCAGCCGTCGGCAAGAGCCTGCAGATGGTGGCCAACCCGGACCTCCAGGCGAAGCCGGGCGTCGTGGCGGCGCTGCGGGAGATCGTGCGCACGTTCGGCAAGGACTAGGCGGGAAGCAGGCGACCGCGCGTCGCCATCAGGCAACAGACCAGACCATCCCGGGGAGGATACCCATGAAACGTCTTCGATTGAACCGCCGCGCGGCGTTCACGTTCCTGGTTCTGGCAGTGGGGCTCACGGCCCTCGCCTCGTGCAACAAGGGCGGCAAGGCCGGCGTGACCGGCAGCGCCGACATCAAGGCCCTGATGGTGGCCCGCGGCCTGACAGAGGATGACGTCACCGCGGCCCTGAAGACGTACACGCCGACCGGCAAGAAGGACGAGTTCTACCTGTTCGCCTCGGGCGGGCACGGCGGCAACATGATCGTCATCGGCGTGCCGAGCATGCGCATCCTCAAGTACATCGCCGTCTTCACGCCCGAGCCGTGGCAGGGCTACGGGTTCGACCAGGAGACGCGCGACATCATCGACGCGGGCTCGCCCCCGGGGCATCCGCTGGGCTGGGGCGACATGCACCATCCCGCGTTCAGCGAGACGAACGCCGACTACGACGGGCAGTTCATCTTCGCGAACGACAAGGCGAATGCGCGCCTCGCGGTCATCGACCTGCGGGACTTCGCCTGCAAGCAGATCGTGCAGAGCGGGCTGATCCAGAACGACCACGGCGGCACCTTCGTGACGCCGAACACCGAGTACGTCATCGAGACCTCGCAGATGGCGGCGCCGTTGGGCGGCGCCTACGCGCCGCTGTCCGAGTACAACGAAAAGTACCGCGGCGCGCAGATCTACTGGAAGTTCGACCGCGTCAAGGGCCGGTTGATCAAGGAAGAGTCGTGGGCGATCGAGCTGCCGCCGTACATGCAGGACCTTGCCGACGCCGGCAAGGGCGCCAGCGACGGTTGGTCGTTCTGCAACTCGGTGAATACCGAACGCGCCATCGGTGACCTGCAGGGCGGCAAGCCCGCGCTCGAGTCGGGCGCCTCGCAGAACGACATGGACTTCATGCATGTCATCAACTGGCGCAAGGCCGAACAGGTCGTGGCGGCGGGCAAGACGAAGACCATCTCCGGGCTGCGCGTGATCTCGCTGGAAACCGCGGTGGCCGAGGGCATCCTCGCCCTGGTGCCGGAACCGAAGAGCCCGCACGGCGTGGACATCGCCCCCAACGGCACGGACATCGTCGTGTCGGGCAAGCTCGACACGCATGCGACGGTGTACGACTTCAACAAGATCAAGAGCCTGATGGAGTCCAAGACGTACGCGGGCACCGATCCGTACGGGATCCCCATCCTGCCGTTCCGCGACGCCATCCGCGGCCAGGTCGAACTCGGCCTCGGGCCCCTGCATACGCAATTCGACGACAAGGGCTTCTGCTACACGTCGATCTTCCTGGAGTCCAAGGTGGCCAAGTGGTCGCTGGCGGACCTGACGCTGCTGGACAAGACGTCCGTCCATTACAACATCGGCCACCTCTCGGCGGCCGAGGGCGACGCGCTGCACCCGAAGGGGCATTACCTGGTCGCCATGAACAAGTGGGCCATCGATCGCTTCAACGGCGTCGGACCGTTGCTGCCCCAGAACTTCCAGCTGGTCGACATCTCCGGCGACAAGATGAAGGTCCTCTACGACATGCCGCTGCCGCTGGGCGAGCCGCACTACGCGCAGATGATCAGCGCCGACAAGATCAAGACCATCGACATGTATTCGCCGGTGGGCACGAACCCGGTCACGATGCTGCCGGACCCCAATGCCACGACGACCGAAGAGAAGGCGCGGATCGAGCGCAAGGCGGACGGCGTGCACGTCTACATGACGCTGGTGCGCAGCCACCTGAACCCGGACATCATCGAGGTCAAGAAGGGCGACCGCGTGCACATCCATGCCACGAGCCTGGAGCAGGCGCTCGACGCCACGCACGGGTTCTGCATCGACATGTACAACGTCAACCTCAGCATCGAGCCGGGGAAGGTGTGCAACGTGTCGTTCACGGCGGACCGTCCGGGCGTGTTCCCGTACTACTGCACGGAGTTCTGCTCGGCGCTCCACCTGGAGATGGCCGGCTACCTGCTGGTCAAGCCGAACTGACGACGGCGATACGGGGAGATGACGTGTTGATGGGTGTGCGGGTCAAGGGAGACCGGCGCGGGCCGGGACAGGTGGCGCGAGCGCTGGTTGCCGGCGCATGGCTGGTGCTTGCCATCGCCTGTCCCGCCTTTGCGGACGAACTGCCGCGTCCGGTCTCCCCGCCGCCCCCGGAGCGTCCGGCAGGCGGCATCGAGGTCGCGGCCGGCGATGGTCTGGTGCGCGCCCTGGCGCAGGCGCCCGCCGGCGCGGTGCTCGTGCTGGCCCCGGGCGAGCACCGGGGGCCGCTCGTGATCACGCGGCCGGTCACCATCTGGGGGCCGCGCACGGCAGTGGTCCGTTCGGCGGGTGTCGGGACGACCATCGACGTGAAGGCGCCGGGCACGCGGTTGCTCGGCTTCACGGTCGACGGCAGTGGCACCCGATTCGAGGATACCGACGCCGGCGTGCACGTGCGGGTCGACGACTGCACGGTCGAGGGGCTGTGCGTGACACGGGCGCTGTTCGGCATCGCCGTCAGCGGCGCGCACCGGGCGCTCATCATCGGCAACGAGGTGGTCGGCTCCGGCGCACGCGATTTCGGCATGCGCGGCGACGCCATCCGCCTGTGGGAAGTGCGCGACTCGGTCATCGCCCGCAACTACGCGCACGAAAGCCGCGACATGGTGGTTTGGTACTCGCCGGGCAACCGCGTCGAGGACAACTTCGTCGAGGGCGGGCGCTATGGGACGCACTTCATGTACAGCAGTCGCAACCAGGTCCGGGGGAACACCTACCTGCGCAACCTGGTCGGCGTTTTCGTGATGTACTGCGACAACGTCGAGGTGACCGGCAACCTGGTGGCTGCGGCCAGTCCCGGCGAGGGCCTGGGGCTGGGCCTGAAGGAGGCCGGCAACGTGCACGTGGAGCACAACCGCTTCGTGCGCTGCCCCACGGGGGTCTTCATCGACTCGTCGCCCATCCAGCTCGGCCACCTGAACACCTTCACGGACAACGCCTTCGAGTTCTGCGAGACCGGTGTCACGTTCCACAGCAGCGAGAAGCAGAACGCATTCACCGGGAACGCCTTCCAGGGGTGCGCCTGCACCGTGCGCGTGGACGGCCACGGCGACGCGCTGGGCGTGCGCTGGGCCGGCAACTACTACGAGGACTACGCGGGCTACGACCTGGACGGCGACGGCACGGGCGATGTCCCACACGAACCGCGGTCGCTTTCCAACCAGTTGACGAGCCAGCGCGAGAACTTCCAGTTCTTCCGCGGGACGCCGGCCCTGGGCCTGCTGGATGTGGTCAGCCGCGTCCTGCCGGTGTTGACGCCGAAAGTGCTGTTCACCGACCCGACGCCGCTCCTGCGGCGCCCGGCCGGGACGGGAGTGACCCATGCGCATTGAACTGACGCGGGTGTCCAAGCGGTTCGGCCGGGTGGCGGCGCTGGACGACCTGACGATCACGGTTGAACGCGGGCGTCGTGTTGCGCTCATCGGCCCCAACGGCTCGGGAAAGTCGACGCTGACGCGCGTGCTGATGGGGATCCTCTCGTTCGATGGCGATATCCGACTGGACGGCCGCGACGTCCGTCGCGAGCGGGCCGAGCTGGCGCGCGGGCTGGCGTACGTGCCGCAGGTGGCGCCGCAACTGGGCGCGAGCGTGGACGAGGTCGTGCGCTCGATCTGCGCGATCCGCCGCATCGACGGTGGCGAGGTGCGCGCGCTGGCCGGGCGGCTGGGCCTGGACGTGGGCGCCGCGGGCCGCAAGCCGTTCCGCGCGCTGTCGGGCGGCATGAAACAGAAGCTGCTGATCGCCCTGGCGCTGGCGCCGGAGGCATCGCTGCTGATCCTCGACGAACCGACGGCCAGCCTCGACGCCGCCGCGCGGCAGGTGTTCTACGAACTGGTCGCCGAGCGCGCCAGCAACGCCACGCTGCTGCTCTGTTCGCATCGTCTCGAGGAGGTGCGGCACCTGGTCGACCACGTCGTCGGGCTGCATGGCGGCCGGATCGCCTACGACGGTCCGGTGGGCGACTATCTGGGAGCGCGCAGCCACGCGGTGATCGAGGTGTACGTGTCGTGCGCGGGCCACGAACCCTGGCTGCGCGACTGCGGCTTCCGGCCGGGCGCCGGTCGCGGTTGGGCCTGCACCGTGAGCCACGACCAGAAACTGGCCCTGGTGCGCCAGGTGACGGCGGTGCTCAAGGGCGATCTCGAGAACCTGGTCGTGCGCGATCTCGACCTGGTCGAGGACCCCGGAGCGATTGCCGAGGCGGCGTGGCAGGACCGGCCCGGGTGCCGGCAGGAGGGGTTGGCGTGAGCGGCGTGCGCGCACGGAGGCTCGTCCTGGCGGCGGCCTTGACGGCCGCTGCCGTGGCGGCGGCGTTGTTTGTGCTGCGGCGCTCGGAAGCGCTGCCCAGCGGCCCGCAGGACGTGGTCTGGGACCACACCGCGTGCGCCGAGTGCCGCATGTCCGTCACCGAGCACGGCTATGCGGCACAACTGCAGACGCAGGACGGCCGCGTGCTGGACTTCGACGACCCCGGTTGCCTGTTCCGCTGGGAGCGCCACGAGCAGCCTGCCGTCCATGCCATCTGGTTCCGGCACGTGCATGACGACCGCTGGCTGGCCGGGGACAAGGTCGCGTTCATCACGGCGGGGCCATCGCCGATGGGTTATGACCTCGGCGCGGTGGATGCCGGCGCCGAGGGCGCGTTCACCATCACTTCCGTCAGGGCGCGGTTCGCGGCGCCCGGCGAAGGGAAGGACGACCATGCGCATTGACCGCACACACACGGTGGCGCTGGCGCGGTTGGATCTGGGCGAGGTGCTGCGTTCGCGCTGGCTCGTCTTTTGTCTGGGGCTCTATGCGTTGCTCGCCGTGCTCTTTCTGTTGGTGGGGCTCCGTGAGTCGACCGTGCTGGGGTTCACCGGACTGGGCCGAGTCCTGCTGTCGATGAGCCACGCGCTGGTGTTGCTGCTGCCGCTGCTGGCGCTGTCGGCGACGGCGCAGGTGATCAACCGCGCGCAGGACGACGGCACGCTCGAGCTCATCTTCAGCCATCCGGTCACCCGCGCGGAATACTTCGTGGGGGTGACCATCGTGCGCTTCGGCGTGCTGCTGGTGCCGTTCGTGGTGCTGATGATCGTCGTCGCCGTGATCGGCTGGCTGGGGCTCGGCAGCGCGGTCACCTGGGGCTTCCTTGGGCGCAGTATTGTCGTGTGCGGCGCGCTGATCTGGGCCTACACCGGCTGCGGCCTGGCCGTCTCGACGTTTGTCCGCAACCAGGCCAAGGCCGTGATGGTGCTGCTGGGCACCTGGGTGCTGTCGGTGGCGTTGCTCGATTTCCTGCTGATCGGCGCGATGCTGCAATGGCGGCTGAACCCGCGCAGCGTCTTCCTGCTGGCCGCGCTCAACCCGGTCGAGGCGGCGCGCCTGGCGTTGCTGTCGTCGGCCGAGCAGTCGCTGTCCGTGCTCGGGCCGGTCGGATTCTACCTGGCCCATCGCGTGGGAGCGACGTCGCTCCTGCTGCTGGGCACGCTCTGGCCGCTGCTGCTGGGCGCGGTCGCCTGGTCGCTGGCGCTGCGGCGGTTCTCGCGCCAGGACCTCACCTGATGTGGAGTCGGGTCCCCGCGGGCCGGCCCGAACGGAAGGAAACGACGATGAAGCTGAGCCTCGGCAATTTCATGGACGTGCTGAACGCCCCGGTGGCGCGGCGTGGCCGCCTGCTGCTGCTGGTGCTGATCATCCCGCTGTTTCTCAGCTTCTTCTTCCCGCTGTGGCGCATCGCCATGAAGGCGCCGCAGTACCCGCGCGGGCTGCACATGGACATCTACGCCTACAAGCTGTCGGGCGGCAACGGCGGCCACGATGTGACCGAGCTCAACGAGTTGAACCACTACATCGGCATGCACAAGCTGGACCGGGCCGGCGTGCCGGAGCTGGGCTGGATTCCGTTCGCGTTCGGCGCCTTGGCGCTGCTGACCCTGCGCGTGGCGGCGCTGGGCCGCGTGCGCGACCTGGTCGACCTGGGTGTGCTCATCGCGTACGTTACGCTGTTCTTCTTCGCGCGTTTCATCCTGATGCTCTACCGCTACGGGCACGACCTCGACCCGACCGCGGCCCTGAAGCTCAAGCCGTTCATGCCGGTCATCGTCGGCAGCAAACAAATTGCGAATTTCACGACGCAATCATATCCTCTTGCAGGTACCGTTCTTACGGGGATATTCGCGGGTGGTGTCATTGCGCTGGCCGTCTGGCACTGCCTGAAGGCAGGACCGCGCGCGGATGCGATGGCCGAGCAGGGCCGATAGGTGGCTGGACCATCCGGCCGCCAAGCAGGTTACATGGTCAACCAGACGACTCGCTACGCCCTGCACATCCTCGGCTACCTGGCCCAGGATGACGAGGCGCTGGTGCCCGGCGGTCAGATCGCCCGCGAGATCGGTGTTCCCGCCAACTACCTCGCGAAAATCCTCAACCAATTGCGACGGTCGGGCATCGTCGAGTCACGCAAGGGCTGGGGCGGCGGTTTCCGCCTGCAGCCCGATGCACGCGCCCGGCCCCTTCTGGATATCGTCCGCATCTTCGAGGGCGACAAGCCGGCGGGCATTCCCGCCTGCATCTTCGGGCTGCCGGCCTGCGACGACGGCAACCCCTGCGCGCTGCACGGCCACTGGTCGGAGATTCGCGACTCCTTCGGGACGATGTTGCGGACCACGACCGTCGGCGAGCTGAAGCGGCGAGCGCTGCCGCCCGGTACCTGAACAGCCGTATTCAGCCCCAAAGCCCCTTGAAACCCCGTTTCGGCTTGTGCTAGAATGAGGGCAGAAACAATCCTGTATCCGGCTTCCCGCGGGGGGTAGAAATGAAACGATTCGCGCTTGCAGTGATCCTGGTCCTGTGCGGCGCCGCCGCGGCGTCCGCCCAGGTGTACAACGGCGACTTCGCGTCCAGCATCGTCGGCTGGACCGTCGGCGGCGCCGGCGTGCCCGTGTCCTGGCACCCGACCGTCGGCAATCCGGGCGGCTCGGCTTACTTCTACGGCGCGAACGGGGGCACGGGCTCGATCGAGCAGATGTTCCAGTGCGGCGGCGGGCACGGCGACGGCAACTGCGACATCTCCCTGGAGTACCGCTACTACGTGTCGGGCGGCGCGGCCGTGGAGGTCGTCGTTTCGGTCGACAACATCGACCTGTACGCGATGACCCACTCCGTCGCGAGCCCGCTCTGGAACCCGGTGACGGTGACGGTGCCCTGCGGCCTGCACACGATCAAGGTGACGACGAACACGATCACGATGGGCACGTTCGTCGGCCAGTGGTCCGTCTTCCTGGACAACGTCCAGGGGCTGTGCACGGCCGTCGTGCCGGAGGAGACGCAGGACTGGGGTTCGCTGAAGGCGATCTACCGCTGATCGTCGCAAGTTGATGAAGTCGGGCCGCCACTCCAAGGGAGAGGCGGCCCGTTCTTCATGTCGCAACGCTCCCCGCCGTTTCAGCAGCGGGCGCGCTGTGCCTATGCTGTTTCCGGGCCCGTCTGTCCGCGCGCCCGC
>CAIOLW010000212.1 GCA_903859215.1 uncultured bacterium
CGGGTACAGCGCCGGGTCGCAGCCCCAGTTACCGCGCGCTGTGGCGTCGAAGGCCATCAGGTTGCTCAGGCGCAGCTCCAGCTTGGCCAGCGTGAAGCCCACGACCGACAGGTGGGCGCCGTGGTTCAGCAGCGCGAACGCGGTCTCCTGCCCCGGCTTGGTGCCGGACGTCTCGAAGATGCGCCAGCAGGCGCGGGGGGCGCCCAGTCGCTTGGCCTCGTCGTTCACCTTGGCGCGGACGGCCTTGAGGTCGAGGCCGCCGACGTTGACGATGCCGGCGGCGCCGTGGGCCGCCGCGGTCGCGAGCTTGGCGTCGTCGATGTCCAGCGCGATCACCTTCGCGCCGACCGCCGCGGCGATCTGCACGCCGTGCACGCCGATGCCGCCGGCGCCGATGAACACAGCCAGGTCGCCGGCCTGCAGGCCCGAGCTGCGCACGGCCTGGAAAGGCGTCGTCACCGCGTCGGCCACCACCGACAGTTCCCACAGCTCGTGCGTCGCCAGCACCGCGGCGGGCACCGGGCACAGCCAGCGCGCCGGGACGGCGACGTGCGAGGCGAAGCCGCCATGCCGGTCGTTGCCGGGCATGACCTGCGCCTGGCAGATACGGCGGTGGCCGGCCTGGCACAGCGCGCAGGTGCCGCACGGCATGACGGCGGGCACGACGACGGCCTTGCCGACCAGCGTGGCGTCGACACCGTCACCGACGGCCGTGACGACGCCGCTGACCTCGTGGCCGAGCGCCAGCGGCAGCGCGGCGCGCGTAGGGACGCCCTGGTGCAGGAACGAGATGTCGGTGTGGCAGACGCCGCAGCCGGCCACCTGCACGACGGCTTCGCCGGCCGGGGGCGCGGCCAGCGGTTCCTCGACCCGGGAGCAGGGCTCGCCCTGCGCCGTCATCACCCAGCGGACCACCGTCGTTGCGCTCATCGTTCTGCTCCTTGGATGCGGACAAACAGGCGTCGGTCGTCGAAGACCCACAGGGCGGCGCCGAGGGCGCCGGCCAGGATCGGCTGCGGCACGGCCGCGATCTGCACATTCAGGCGCTGGGCGATCGCGATCAATACGCCCGGGAAGTATTCGGCCACGCCGCCGGTCACCCTCACGGTGCCCTCGAAGCGGCCGATCTCGACCACGCGCTCGGCGATGGACTGGATGCAGCCGAGGGCGACCTCCTCGCGCGGTGTGCCATCGCGCAGCCGCTCGAGGATGTCCTGGCCCGAGAACGTGGAGCAGTAGCTGCCGATGTCGGCGGCCTCCTCGGCGGCGGCGGCCATCTCCTGCAGGCGGCTCGGGTGCACGTCCAGGTGCCGGGCCGCGAAGATCAGGAAGCTGCCGATGCCCGCGGCGCAGCGCCGCAACGTATGGATGGCCTGCGGGCGGCCCTCTGCGCTCACGTGGATGGCCTTGGGGTCGCGCCCGCCGATGTCGATGACCGTCATCGCATCGCGGTAGTGATGGTACGCGCCCAGGGCGTGGCAGGCGGCCTCGCCCAGCGCACAGGTCGCCATCGGCACGCAGTTCTCCCCGAAACCGGTGGCGCAGATGCCTTCCAGCTGGTCCTCGCTGACCTGTGCGTCGTCCAGCACGGCGGCGTACGCCTCGGTGACGCGGTCCTGGAAGTAGCCGCGCCGCGGCACGACCGTGCTGCCGAGCAGCATGCCTTGCCGGTCGATGATGACGGCCTTGACGCATTCGGTGCCGACATCGATGCCGGCGCTGTAGGGCTTGGACTGGCTCATGTCACCTCCCGCCCGGGGGCCTGCGCGAGTTCCTGCATCTCGATGAAGTCGCGCAGCTTCTGCATGATCTGGTTCAGCGAAAACAGTCGCTGGTCGTGCGTGTCGCCCTCGATGACAAGCGCCTGCAGGCCGGTGCGCCGCCGCAGCCGCATCTCCAGGCCGTAGCGCACGTTGCTCTCGCTGGGCGTCGTGCGGCCCTCGTGGTAAACCGCGCCGTCCACGCCGTAGTCCTCGAAGGCGCGCACCAGCGCGTCCTCCTTCCAGGCGTCGGAGCGGTTGTGGAAGATGCCCGTGTACACCCGCGCCATGCTGGCGATCGGGTTGCGGGGGTCCATGCTTTCGAGCGCCGACAGGCGGCAGTAGGTCGAGGCCACGACCGCCACGCGGTGGCCCAGGAACAGCTCGGACAGCGGGCGCAGCGCCGGCCAGATGGGCGGCCCTTCCCAGTAGAAGCGGAAGCGCTCGCCGGGCACGGCGGCCACGCGCTGCGAGACGCGGTCCTCGATCTCGGCCTTCAACAGCTCGTAGTACTCCACGGCCTCGGGCGTGCCGCGCATCGTGATGGCCGGCGCCATGTGCACCAGCGTGTCGAAGAACGTCATGGGGGCCGGCACGGTCCGGCAGAGGTCCTGGATTTCGCCCCACAGCCGCGTGCAGCGGTTGGTCAGCTTGACGACCTCGCCCAGCCGATCCATGTCCAGCTTGTGGCCGGTGCCCATCTCCAATTGTTCGATCAGGCGCAGGATCTGCTGGCCGGCCGTGGTGACTTCGATCTGGCCGACCTCGTCCAGCGACGCCGGCGGGTGCAGGCCCAGCGCCGGCACCTCGAAATGGCGGCCGTAGTACTCGAACCAACGGATCAGGTCGTGGCCGTAGTTCGTGTTGTAGGCGATGACGTCCGGCGGCGGCGGGCCGGCGATGTCGTGCACCGTCACCAGCGGGCTGTCGCCGACCAGCATGGCGCCGATGTCGCTGGCCATGGCCGAGCTGGCGAACTGCGAAAAGCCCTCCTGCAGCGCGCGCGGGATGTACCGCTGCGAGCGCCGGCTGGCGCCGATCAGCGCCGCATGGTTCTCGGGGAAGTACACGGCCATCCCCATGGCGCGCAGGACCTCGACCGGGCCCGCGCCCGAGCACCAGGCCACCTTGCGCGCGGGGTCGTCGTGGGCGGCCTGCAGGTCGCGGTAGTAGCCCGTCACCAGTTCGCGCAGCTTGGGCGCCGACTGCAGCGGCACGCGGCTGGCCGGCATGCCGCCGCCGGGGGCCGGGCGCACCGGCCGCACCGGCTTGCGCACGCGCGAAGTGACGCCGTCGAGCGCCGCCGGCGCCGGGCCGGCCTCTGCTGCGGCACGCAGCCGGGCGGCGACCTCCTCCTTGCGCAGGAACGTCTGCCGCTCGCGCGAATGGATGAAGTTCACCAGTCCGCGGTTGTGCGGGGCGTCGATGCCCAGCCGCTCGGCCTCGCGCACCACGGCGCCGTTGATGGCGTCGACCTCGGTGCGGCAGGCGCGGGCCAGGTCCTGCCACATCGACGGGCGGTTCTTGCCGAGCGCCTTCTGCGAGTTGATGACCGGGGCGTAGGGGTCTTCCTCGTTCACGATGGGCACGCCGCGGGCCTTCATCACCGCGATGATCTCACTGCAGAGGTCGGCCATGAACGACTGCAGGTCGGGGTCGTCCAGCAATTCGCGGCAGGTCAGGCCCGTCAGGGCCGACACCGGGTTGACCACTGCGTTGTGCAGCAGCTTCTGCCAGATGACATCGTCGATCTGGTCGACCACGTTCGTGTCCAGGCCGGCGGCGCGGA
>CAIOLW010000213.1 GCA_903859215.1 uncultured bacterium
GAGCGAACCATCGGGTCCTCCTTGACTCTCCCTCGCGGAGGGGTAGAAGCCTCACCGAAGTGATGACTCTACCCCTTTCGCGAGCGAAAGTGAGAGGACATATGGCCTTATCGCACCAGCCCCATCCTCACCGTCTCGACCCTGCCCCCGAACTCCAATCGCGCCAGGTAACTCCCCGACCCGACCGCCCTGCCCGCTTCATCCCGCCCGTCCCAGGCGTACTCGTGACTCCCCTGCGCCAGCCCACCATCGACCAGCGTGCGCACCAGGCGCCCGGCAACATCGAACACCGACAACCGCACGGCGCCGCCCTCCGGCAGCTCGAACCTGATCGTCGTCCGCGGATTGAACGGGTTCGGCGTGACGCCCAACAACAGGCCACTGCGCGTGGACGGAGACGGTTCGTTCACGGCGCTGGCGCTGCCGTCATGCCAGCGGTGGTAGAAGACGTTGAGCATCGGGACGAATTCGCCGGTGGCCTTAAGGTTGCCAGCACGGCTCGGATGGTCGTCGCCGGCGGACGCAGGGTAGGCCAGGACGTTCGCGCCGCCATCGGTCTTGTGCTGGACGGCGCCGTTCCGCCAGCGGTGGTGATTGCCCGTCGCCGAACCCAGGTCGTTGGTGGCGGCATTGCCGCCGTTGCTGGTCAGGACGTTGTAGAAATCGAAGACGGCGACGTTCTTCTGCGTGTAGGCATTCTGCACCAGCCAGTCATTGACGAGCCACTGGTTGAACGCGCGCGCGTTGGCCGCGTACGTCCCGTCCGAGAGCGGCGGCGCCGTGATGACGACGAACAACTTCTCGGGATGCGCCGCGAAGTACACCAGCAATTCGTTGTAGACGTACTTGGCGTGGCCGACCGTCAGCCAGCCGCTGGACGACGGCGGGTCCGATGGGCTGCCCTCGAGCGCCGAGTTGGGAAAGCACGACTTGAACATGACGATCGTGTTCGCGCCGCCCGGGTCGGCCAGCGTGCGGGTGTAGGTGCTGTGCGGCCCGCTCTCGGCGTACAGGGCCGCCATGTACGTCGCTGACGCGGGACCGCGGAACCAGGCGAGCCAGTCGGGGATGTCGGTGGTGTCGCCGATCGAGTCGGGGCCCCAGCCGTAGTTCGTGTCGCTGGTGAAGTAGTTGTTCGCGCCGAGGGCGATACCCAGGCCGCCGTTGCCGTCGGCCAGCCAGTTCTCGCCGGTCGAGTGGTGGATGAAGACGAGTTTGACGACGGATGTGGGCGCGGCGGGATTGTCCGTCGGCGTCTCGGGCTGGCCCTGGTCGGCGCTGCCGCAGCCGGCGACCGCCATCTGGAACAGGAGACTGGCGACGACGAGGAAGATCTTCCGTTTCGATGTGGCCCGTGATCGGATGTTCGCCTGCAGCATGGTTCCCGCCCCTTCCCCCTGGATCAACCCCCATGGCGGTGCGGCCACCGGGCCGTCCCATCGTCGGCGATGGGACGGCCACCCGGCGAGTCTAGCACAATCCCGGCGCAGCGTCTGCGCGATCGCAACCGCGACCATGCCGGCCTACTGCAGCCCGAGCAACTCCACCTCGAACACGAGCGTCGCGTTCGGCGGGATGACGCCGCCGGCGCCGCGCGCGCCGTAGCCGAGTTCCGAAGGGATGGTGAGCTTCCGCTTGCCGCCGATGTGCATGCCCTGCACGCCCTCGTCCCAGCCGCGGATGACCTGGCCGGCGCCGAGCGCGAACTGGAACGGCTCGCCCCGGTCGAGCGAGCTGTCGAACTTGGTGCCGTCGGTGAGCCAGCCCGTGTAGTGGACGCTGGCGGTGAGGCCGGCCTCGGCGACCCGGCCCTCGCCGACGACGAGGTCCTCATAGACGAGTCCGCTGGGGAGCTTGTGCACGTTGGTCTCCTGGGTGGGTGCGGGTGCGACCGTGGCCACCGCCGGCTTGTCCTTGGCGGCGGCGCTGCGGGAAGAGGCGCAACCGACCGCCAGCACACCAGCCAGCGCTACGGACGCGACAACCATGGGAATGCGATTCATGGGCCTCTCCGGGTGACGGGAATGGATTCCGTTCGGGGCAGCACAATCGCACAGGGAGCGCCCCCGCGACAAGCCCGGATCGCTGAGATAGCACCCGCCCTCCCCTCGAATGCCTGGACTTTGACCCTGCGCCACTTGCGCCGGCGCAAGTATTCCGAATCCGTGAGAATTGCGCCCACGTGGAGCCGACACCACGCCGTTGCCTTCAACTCCCCCGGCAGACTATAGTCGCCCGGCCCGCAGCATCGCCCGGCGCCCTGTAACTCTGGAGAAATCGGCCATGAAGTCGCCCATCGCCGGACTCGCGATCGCCGCGCTGCTCGTATTGCTTCCCGCCGTTGCGCCGGCGCAACCGGCAACCGCCGCCGACCGCTACCTCGGCCCCGACCGCGACTGGGCCTTCGCCACCTATGTCGACTTCATCACCAGTGTCCATGCCGTCTCCCGAGACGGGGCGGCGCGCATCGGCGTGCCCTGGGAGGCGGCGCTGGAGAATGGGCATCGGCGCTTCCGCGAGGCGCGCACGGTCGAGGACGTCTACTACGCCCTGCTTTCGGTGCAGCGCACCCTGCGCGACGGCCACGGGCGGTTCGCGCGGAACGAGTTGCCGGTGGCGTTTGGGCCGGCAGTCGTCCTCGACCTCGATGTCGTCGTGCGGTACGCCGCACCGACCGGCGGCGCCCACGAATACGTCGTCTCCCGCTCGGGCGAGCCGTCCCTGCCGGCGGGCAGCACGATCACCGGCTGCGACGGGATGGACATGGCGGCGTTCGAGACGCGGATGCTCGAGTGGTACGACCGCCACACGCCGGAGGGCCTCCGCGAGTTCGCGGCCCGGCGCCTGTCGTACCGCAAGCCTCAATCGATGCCGTGCCCGCGGCCCGGGGATGCGGCCGCAATCACGTACCGGGATGCGGATGGGCGCGGCCACACAACGACGCTGGCCTGGCGCACCGCCGCCGACGGCATCGGCAGCGATCCGGACGTCAACGGCTCGTCCGAGGCATCGGCCACGCCGGCCGGACAGCGCGAACCGCTCCGGTTTGATGCCGGGTACCGGGGCTTCCCGATGGAGAAATCGGGGCTCTTCTTCGAGATCTACAGCACGCGCTCGGCCGGCACGAAGATCCTGCGCTATGTCTCGTTCAACTACGCAAACGAGTCGGACTTCCCGCCCGAGATCGCCGCGATCAGCGAGCACCTGCGGAAGTCCGGCGCTAAACGGGTGCTGGTCGATGTCCGCGAGAACGGCGGTGGCGCCTTCGACCCTGCGCTGGTCGGCGTCTTCACGACGCAACCGTTCCGCATCATGATGAAGAGCTTTTACTACGGCTCCCGGATCAAGGCGCACCCCGAAGCCATGAAGCTCGACAAGCGGCTGGAATTGTGGTCGGACGACGAGGCTCGACTGCTGCAGGAAGACCTGGCGGCGCACCCGGCGGCTTCGTGGTCGACGCCGGTCCCGTTCTTCTGCCGGACGTCCGCCTGCGCCGCCGACGAAGCCGTGTATCGGTTCGACGGCTCACCCGGCTACGAGGCCATCGTCCTGTGCGGCCCCGCCACCTTCAGCTCGGGCGACATGTTCGTGACGATCATGAAGGACAACGGCATCGCGAAGCTGGCGGGCATGCCGTCGGGCGCCGGCGACGCGCCGTACCGCTGGAAGCTCGACTACCCGCTGGCCGACGGGACGAAGGTGTCGCTGCGGCTGACCACGGCCGTCAGCTACCGGCCCAACTCGGACCATGTCATCATCGAGGGCAATCCGCCGGCGGTGGACTTCCCGGTCTACCCGACGCGGGAAAACGCGGGCGCATTCCTGGAGGCGGTGCTGGCGGCGGTGGGCTGGAACTAGCAGCACCCGCGACCGACGGACAAAAAGAAGGCCCCGACCATTGCCGGCCGGGGCCTTCCGTCACAAGCCGCCCTACTTCAGCAGCATCATCTTCATCATCCCCGTCACGCCGTCCGCCGTCAGCCTTGCCAGGTAGACGCCGCTGGCCACCCGGCTGCCGTCGTCGGCGATGCCGTTCCAGGTCTCGACGTGGCGGCCGACACCACGGCTGCCGCCCACCAGCGTGCGGACCAGGTGGCCCTGCACGTCGTAGACCTCCAGCCGGACGGGGCCTTCGTGCGCCAGGTCGTAGGTGACCTTCGTCTGCGGGTTGAACGGGTTGGGCGTGATGTCCACCAGCGCCGTCGCCTTCGGCAGCGGCACGTCGCCGTCGACGCCGCTGGCCCACATCGGCTTGATCAGCAGCTTGTAGGTGCCGATCTGCCACAGGTCCACGCTCGAGCGTTTCCACACGGCCAGGCAGTAGTAGCCGGTCGCCGGCACGTCGACGACCAGCAGTTCGTCGCCGCCGGCGCCGCCGTAGGCGAACGACTGGCCCATGGCATCGGACTTGCCCTGGTACCCCATGTCGGCGCGGTGCAGGGTCACGCCCCAGTCCACCGAGCCCTCCACGTTCATCAGGTGGATGCCGAGCTGCCCGGCGGGCAGGTACATCTCGTAGATGTCGAGGATGCGCCCGTTCAACATCGTATACGGTCCGTAGATGTCGTTCGGGAAGGTCAGCCAGCCGTTGGTGGCCGTCGATTCGGCCACATAGTAGTCCGTGCCCGCGGCCCGCGTCACGCCCACGTCGTAGGGCACCGCGTTGTTCGAGACCACGTTGAAGTTTGCCAGCACGTAGTCCGACGAGTCGCCGCCCCAGTACGACCCCACCAACTGCTCGGCGAAGCCGCTCTTGGCGCCGTCGCTCGCCGGGTGCAACTGCAGGTCGACATCGCTCTCGGCCGTTGTTGGCATCGCCGCCACCGCATGCCAGTACCCGCCACCTCCGGGCATCTGCAGGCCGTCGCAATTCGGATAGAACGGTTCGCTGGTGCTCAGGTCCGTCCAGCCGCCGTACGGATTCGGCGGCGCCGCGCGATACACCGGCGAGTTGTTGGCGAGAACCAGCGGCGACCAGACCCACTGCTCTCCATACGCGTTGTTGTCCTCGTGGATCTCCTCGTTGGCGTTCGAGTAGTCCGTCTTCCAGGTCAGCATGTGACGTCCCCCGCGCACGGGCCACGGGAAGTCCCAGTTGTAGGAGATCGTCGTGTTGGCCGGGAACGGCCCCCAGCCGATCCCCGCGCCCGACTCGCCGTCGAACATGATGTTCGCGTCCACGCTCTGGATCGAACTGCCCGCGCTGTGGTTGCGGATGGCCGCGTTGAAGTACGTCGAATAAGAGTTGCCGAACAGCATCGTCGGCGCCGGCACCGAGGTCGGCGTGCCGTCGGCGGCGGCGCGCGGCACCATCGGCGCATGCCAGCCGGCCAGCGGCATCGGGATGAAGTCCGGCGGCGTCCGGCCGATCTCGATCGTCACGGTGATCGGCAGGTTGCCCGTGGTCCAGTTCGGATCCCGGTAGACCACCAGCGCGTTGTACCCCCAGGCCGGGATGTTCAGGTCCATCCGCGCGCGCCCGGCGGCGTTGGTATTGGCCCAGTAGCTGGGAGTGTACAGGCTGCCCGTGTGGAAATCCGAGTTCAGCCACTGCGCATGCAGCATACCGTTCGCCGGTGCGGTATCGACCGTGATGCTCACCGGACCGACCTGCGACGCATCAATGGAGAACTCCCAGATCCGCAGCATCTGGTCCTGTCCGAACGACACCGTCACCGAGTCGCCGTAGGCGATGTCCTTGTTGGTGACGTGGGTGATCTCGTAGTTCTCGGACCGCTCGTCGTAGTTCTCGACACCCAGGTCATACGGCGTGCCCGAGCCCGTCCAGTTGTGGTTCACGATGACCGCGTCGAGGTTCGAACCGCTGTACGACCCGGCCAACGGCGTGTCGAAGCCGGCGCCGGCGCCCGTGCTGGCCGGGTACAGGACCAGGTCACGATCGTTGAGGGGTGACAGGGGCCGCAGCACGGCGACGTCCCACCACGACGCCCCGCTCATGCGCAGGCCGTCGACATTGAAATAGAGCGGCGAACCGTCGGTGACGGCGTCCCAGCCGGCGGTCTTGATCGGCGGCGCGCTGCGCACCGTCGGCACGTTCGGCGTGAGCGTCGTCGGGCTCCACACCCATTGGTGAGCCCAGCGATTGTCGGTCTCATTGGTCTCGGCCACGAGTTCGGTGGCGTCCAGGCGCGCCTCGAACGTATGGCGGCCGCCGCGAATGCCCCCGAGGGCGGCGTTGACCCAATACTGCCCACCGTAGCCGGGAAGTGCGCCGGCCAGGCCGAAGAGGGCCCAACTGCCATCCACATAGGCCCGCATCTCATGGGAGGAGCCTGTACTCGATTCACCACTGTTCCACAGGCCGATGCTGCACCAGGTCGCGGCGGCGTCGCCCGTCAGTCTCGCCGGCTCGGGAACGCTGTTGTAGGCGGCATCCGGCGCCGGTCGAGGCACCACGACATGGGACCAGCCGGGGTACTGGTAGAACGCCAGATTCGCCGCCAGGGGCGCACGCACCGTGTACGGCCCGGCCCAGGCGTAGGTGCCGCTCCACTTGCCCGAGCGATCCAGGGTGCGGATGCTGAAATAGTAGGTGCCTGCCGCGAGCGGCGGCGTCGTGTAACTGGTCACGTCGCCGATGTCCATGTCGGCGGTCGGCAGGCCGATGCCGCCGGCGATCGCGAGGCCGTAGCCCCTGACGCCGGAGACATCGTCGACAGCGCGGTTCCAGGCCAGGTCGATCGTCGCGTCGGTCGACGAACCGGTGGTGGCGTGGCTGGTCGAATACAGCCCGGTGACGGCGCCCGGCGCAGCCATGTCGATCTCGTAGCCGCAGTTCTTGGCCGTCGACCACAGAGCTTCACTGTAGGCCGGGTAACGATTGCGGAATGCGGCCAGGAACGACCAGGCCGTGGTCGGCGTGTCCAGGTCGATGCAGGTGAGGATCGGCCCCCAGCCCAGCGACAGCGCGTCGGTCTCGGGGAACGCCGCATGGTCATCGTTCGTGTCGTCGCCGATGTCGCGGATGACCGCCGCCAGAAGTCCCTCGGTCTTCGTCGGGTCGGCGTAGGTACCGAAGCACATGCCGAGGCTTTCCACATCCATCGCCGACATCGCCGCAACTCCGTAGGTCGCCCCGAAGCTGCGAGGGACAACATCGCCCAGCATGTCCGGGAATCCCTCGGTGAACGAGATGTTGTCCGTCTCTGGACACCACAGGCAATGGCCGCAGCCGCCATCGTTGTCGCAGAGTCCGTTGCAGTAGAAAGGAGCCGGGCTCAACGCGAAGTGCTCAACCCAATGGTGCGCATACTCGTGAACAGCCGTGTCCTCGTACCACTGTTCGCCGGTGCTGATATGGATCTGGCCGTTGTAGAAGGCGCCCGTTGCGCCACTCGGCCAATTCGTGATGACGCTGGGCAGGTCGTATCCATTATTATGCCACCAGCGCCATGCCCGCACGATGTTCGTTAAGATGTGCAGGGCCGGGTGATCGCCGAGGTCGCCCGGCTCCAACCAGCCGTAGTCCTTGTCGCTGCCGGTGTAATTCCAGTCTGTCGCCGTTTCCCATTCGTACGCGTCGTACCCGTAGGTGGGATTACCTCCCCACGCGGGATTCGTAATGAAGCTGATACCCCAGTTCGAGGCCGAGAACGTCAGGAAGAGGTCCGGCTCAGCGTCGAACACCCCCGGCTCCCAGACGAACGTCTTGTCATACCAACCCTGGGCGTCGGTGACCATGTTGCACGGCTCGTCCGCCCAGAATGGCGCATTGTTGTCACGGACGTGTACCGTCGCGCCATCGACGCCGACCGTGACGCCATCGCTGCGCCGGTACACGAATCGCCCGTGGACGCGAATGCTGCGCGACTTGTCCGGGCTGCCCGGCGCCACGTCCGACTTCGCCTTCGCCTCGTAGGGCATCGGCTCGGGCGAGACGCGTGTCTCGTCCGTCAGTTCGGGAACATCGCCCGTTGGCTCCACCGACACGAGCGCGCCCGGCTTGTTCAGCTTGGCAATGCTTGCCGCCGACAGGTCGAACGACCGCGTGACCGGCACGCCGTTCACCGAGAAGCTCAGTTCGAGCCACTGCGCCGGGTCATCGGTCACCACCGAGAAGTCGACGACCACGGGTCGGCTCTTCTCCACGCTCGCCTGCGGCGAGACGGCCAGGGAGATCTGGGCCCAGCCCTTGCCGGCGACCTTCATGCCGTCCAGCACCAGAGGCACATCGGACGTGATCTGGAATTGCCCGTCGAAGGGCACGCCCGGCTCGGCCGCGCGCGGCTCGCCGAGGATCCGCACGTGGACAGGCGGGCCCACATCGGCCCGCGCGCCGGCCGCACCCATCAGGGCCGCGGCCAGCGCCAGGAGACATAGCAGCTTGCGCATATCGATGCTCCTGTCGGCTAGCGGCCGGGGTTGGTGGGCACGGGGCGATCGACCGGCTGCAGGACGGGCTGTGGCGCATCCCATGCCGTCAGCGCGGCGTTCATCTGCTCGATGCGCGCCTGGTCGCCGTCGCGCGTCGCGAACTCGAGCTGCAGTTCGAGCAGCTGGCGCTGCGTGGCCAGCTTCTCGCGCGTGATCTCCTGCTGGATCGCCATGACGGCGTCGTCCCCGGCGGCCGTCGCGAGCCGGTCCTTCAGCGCCTGGACCTTCGCCTGCTGGGCCGCGATAACGGCGTCGAAGGCCGCGCGGCGGGCGTTGCCGGCGGCGTCGGGGGCCGGCACGGCCTCGGCGCCGGCGGGCCTCTCGATGGTCATCTTCCCGGCGCGGAGCGCGTCGATCTCGGGGCGGTTGGCCGGGATGTCGGGGACCCCCGCCGCCGGATCGGTCGCGGCCGCGCTGCCGGCCGGCATCCCGGTGGCTTCGAGGGCAACGGGCTGTCCAACGAAGGTCACCGGAGGCGGTGCCTGGACGGACGGATCGTCCGCAGCAAACGCGACGACGGTCACAAGGCCCAGCAAGACAACGGGTACGAGGCGACGCGGAAACGACATGGCGACATCCTTCTGCCGGGGAACGCGGTAAACCGCCCGATGTGCCACCCGGACAGGACGCCGACGGGCGTGTGCCGTGGGCCCCAGGGAACACACACTGAATTACGATGAATAAGAGTACTCTCGACGACCAAAGTCACAATTAATCGCAGTGTTTTCTGCGAATTTTTCCCAATTTGCGCAACTTGTTGTCATCAAGATAGTTGGCGGGCGGGAGCGCCCAGGGCAGGCCTGTTTTGCCCCATGGGCCATCGCGCGCTCCTGAAGAGCCCGGTTCGGCCGATACCATGATCACCGGCGATGCTGTCGTATTTTTTGTCAAAATACATCAAGAACAGCCAACAACACTTTCCCTCGAATATGCATACTCATATAGAATGACATCCGGCAGGACTCAGGGGGATGAAGACTTCGGCAGAAACTGGTCATCTGGAAACCCGGTTCAGGAAGGTCGCGCCATGAAGATTCGCCCCACGAGCTTTGTTGTCCTGCTGTTGGTGGCTCTCGCGGTCGCCCCGGCCTTCGCCGCCGAACCCGCACCCGTCGCCCCCACGGCCTCGGGACCGGCCACGGCCGGCGTGCCTGCCGCCGGGACCATCCCCGATGTGGACATCAACCAGGCGGAACTGCGGGCGAGCGCCGGTCGCGAGAGCGCCATGCATCCCGGACTGGTGGAGCCCGGCCTGCGCGCGCCCAGCCCGCTCGTGGAGCGCATCAACGCCGTGACCGCCGACGCGGACACGCGCATCGCCGAACTGCAGGCCCGCCTGAACACCGAAACCAACAATGCGACCGCCCTGGAAATCATCCGCGCCATGGAGCAGGTGAAGGTCCAGGTCGAACGTGACGTCCTGGCTGCGCAGGCCGCCTACGCGCGGCAGACCGGCCGCGAGGACGTGGCCCTGGAGATCGAAGCGGTCCTGGCCGAAATGACGTCGCCGCGCGCGGTGCGTCAGCCCGTCGAGCGCCCGGCGCCCGACGCCGGCAACCGGTAGGGGCGGCGCACATGAAAACCATCACCACCACCATGGTGGCGGTGTGCCTGGGCCTGGCCCTGGCCACCACCGCCCTGGCCAGCCAGGGCCCGCCGGTGAAGATCCGGCTGATGGGCGACCCCCGCGGCGTGTCGGAAGGGGAATCGTTCAAGGGATCCCTGGAAATCCTCATGGGCGCCAGCGCCCGGTTGGGGAGCTTCCGCTTCGAAGGCAAGGGCTGGCATGTCAGCCGCCTCGACGCGCCGCAGGACATCGCCCTCGACAAGGCCGGCCGCCTGGAAATCCCCTTCGAGGTCGAAGCCCTCGCCGGGGCGGACGAGCTGCAGTTCCGCTTCCAGTTCGACGGCGTGACGGTCACCAAGACGCTGAACCTGACCCGCCGGCACTTCGAACGCATGACCACGCCGGCCGCAACCCGGGAAGTGCCGTCCACGCCCGACCCGGCCCGTGATCCGTCATTGCCGACGGCCGGCCCGGTCCCCCGGAAACCCGCCGACAACGGCGCGGCGCTGTCCGATCCCGAGGACCGGAAGTCCGCGCTGAGCCGCACCATCAACGTCAACGGCCGCTTCATCTACCAGCGCGTCGACGGCGTGACCATGGGCGCCGACGGCGTGACGGTCAGCATCTACGACGAGGACACCGTTTCGGACGACCTGCTGGCCACGGTCGTGACCGATGCCTTCGGCTACTACAGCGCCAACGTCAGCACCAGCACGGCAGGGGAGAACGACCCCGACCTGTACCTCGAATTCGAGGCGGCCAACGACAAGGTCGTGGTCCAGGATGCCACCTGGGAGACCAACTACTCCTGGAAAACCGGCGTCTGGAACAACTTCAGCGGCAGCACCCTGAATGTCGGCTGGCGGGCGCCCTCCGACGAGAGCGAACATCCCGCCCTGCACATCTGCACCGACATCTCGCGCACCTGGCGCTGGTTGCTGAACCACGAGGGCTACAACACGCCGACCACCGACGCGCAGTGGCCCGACGGGGACACCGGGGCGTGGTACGTGCCCTACTGGGAAGAAGTCCACATCAGCACCGAGCACCAGTGGAACGAGGCAACGCACACCCACGAGTACGGACACCATTGGGTGAACATGTACGCCCTATCGGTATCCGCCGATTACTGCAACGGGATCTGCGATTTCGACGGCGACTGCGGCCACTGCATGTGGTGCGGGGAAACCGACCATGATGCCTTCTCCGAAGGCTTTCCCAACTGGATGGCCGACGTCCTGACGCGCAGCTATGAGGGCGAATACGGCATCGCGCCCGTGTACTTCCGCAACACGGAGTTCCTGCGTACCTGCGAGCTCAACGGCCCCTGGGGCAACCCCAATGTGACCGAAGGCTACTTCGGCGCGCTGCTGCGCGACATCGAAGACGACACCAATGACGATCACGGCATCTACCCGGGCGGCCTCGACGTCATGAGCCTGGGCACCGACGAGATCTTCGCTGTCGCCGACCTCGACCAGCCCACCACCCCGGCCCAGTTCCTGGCGGACTTCCGCAACCGGTACCCGGCCCTCAAGGAGGACCTGTGGGCGACGGCCCGCAACAGCGGCTACGACTTCGATGTCGCGCCGCCGGGGACCGTCACCAACCTGGGTTCCAGCAGCCACACCATCGGCGTGAGTTCCCCGGACCGGACCATCCGCTACACCTGGACCCGGGCCACCGACGACGCTTCGGGCATCCAGGGTTACGGTTTGTACATCGCCACCAGCGCAGGCATGCCCGAGACCGTCCTGGATATCGGCGACGTGACCAGCTACACGACCCCCGTGCTGTCGCCGGGAAACTACTATTTCAGCATCCGGGCCCTGGACAAGAAGGGCAACTGGAGCGCCGCATACCAGGCGTTCGGCCCCATCACCGTGCGAACGGCCGAGCCCTCGGACCTGGCCAGCTACCAACCGGCCGGCTGGCAGTATCCGCTGGTGCCCCGCAACGACGCCACCGCCGGCCTGGCGGCAGCCACCGTGTCGGCCACCCTCAATGGCGGAACCGCCAATACGTACTGGAACGTGTGCGGGATCAACCAGGGCGAGTCCGCCACCTCGACGGGCTTCACCACCGGACTCTTCCTGGACGATGCGTTCGTGCTGTGGGCCAACTGGGGCAGTGTCGGCACCGGCGTGACCTTCCGCGGGTCCAACCTGGGAACACTGGCGGTGCGGGGCGGTCGCCATGCCCTGGCAGCCCACTACGACGCCACCGACATGGTCTCCGAGACCAACGAGACCAACAACAGCTACGGGCGCCAGTTCATCTGGACGCCGACCAACCTGACCCCGGGCGTGCCGGTCACGCGCGCTGCTCCGCCCGACGGCCAGGCCGGCTGGGACGACATCACCGGCGCCACGCTGTGGTATGACTGCGACGGACTGCGCACCGGGACTCCGGGCTGGTGGACCGCCGTGTGGATCCGCGCCCTGGACAACATGCAGAACTACGACGCTCGCCTGCACGCCGTGTCCACCGGGGCGGAGAACGGCTTCGCCGTCAATCTGGCCTACTCGGCGCGACCGGCCGGCTATCTCGACGCGGTGCTGACCAACCGCAATGTCGTGGCCGAAACCCAGTGGGACGTGGGCGTGCTCAACAACGCGGGCAGCACGGGCAATTACCAGGCGGTCCAGGTGGCCAGCACCGCCTTCACCTTCGGGGATTCGTTGACGGTGGCCATGGGCCAGGACGACTACCTGGACCTGCAGGAGTTCTACGTCGGCACTGCCAACGCCGGCTTCGTCAGCGTGACGGTGGACGTCGCCCCGGGAACCGGGCCACTGACGGTGCTCTGGTTGCCGTCGACGTTTGCGACCGGGTCGTTGACCAGCTACTCGGCAGCGGCGGCCACCGCCGACTCCACCGGTCGGGCCCGACTGGACCTCACGATTCCCACCGTCGGCTACCACTGCCTGGCGATCTACCGGGATCCCCGCAGCGGCGGCGACCCGCTGCAGTACACCCTGGAGATCCAGAAGACGCCGCCCGACTTCCTGCCCCTGTTCGTCGCGGGCTGGCACGCTCCCATCGTGCCGAGGCCGGCGTTCGACGGCACGGCGGGCTCGGTCGCCCTGCCCGACACGCTGCACGGCAACGTGGCGTCGACCTACCTGAACTTCGCCGTGCGCAACGAAAGTCCGTCGGCCAGCCCGAGCGGGCTGCCCGTCTGGGCCTACATCGACGGTGTGTACCGGGCCTGGTTCGCCTGGCCTGCTTTCGGGGCCAACACGAACGGACTGTTCAACTGGAACTACGCGTGGAATTTCTCCGGCGGCCGGCACACGCTGGACACGCGATGCGATCCGCTCGGCACGGTGGAGGAGATCCACGAGGACAACAACGTCTATAGCGAGCAGTACGTGTGGTCACCGCTGGACGTGGCCATGGGCACGACCGCCGGCCGCCTCGCCCCGCCCGACCGCACCGGCGGCTGGGACCAGATGGCCTCCAGCGTGCCCCTGTGGTTCAACTGCGACGGCCTGCGGATGCCCACCCGCCAGACCTGGTGGCAGGCCATGGCTGTCATGCCGGCTGCCGGCAGCGACGTGGACGTGCGGTTGCACAACAAACTGTCGGGAGTGAAGAACGGTTTCGCGGCCAACCTGACGACGTCGGCGTGGGGCCTGGAATCGTCGGACTTCGTCCTGGTCGACTACAACATGGCGCCTGCGAAGGGCATGGATGTGGGCGTGCTCAATGGGGGCGGCGCCTCGGGCTACACCGCCGAACACGTCGGCTCGACCTACGTCGGCGCCAACCCGCTGGGCCCCTTGCCTGACGGGACGATCGAAAGCGGTCACATCATCGACCTGCTGGAGGTCTTCCTGGACCCGGCCACGCTGCCGGGCGGGTATTTCCGGGTGCAACTGCAGGAAGTGTCGGGCAACGTGGACTGGGGCGTCACCCTGCATCCGGCCGGAATTGATTTCATGGGCAAGTCCACCGTGACGCCCGACGGCGCTGCGTGGACCGCGGGTCCCGGCGCGGGGGAATCCTTCGGCGTGAACGTGCCCGTGACCGGGTACTACTGCCTTGCCGTGTGGAAGGCCAAGTCGGACGACCTGGCCAAGACCGGCGTCTATCGGCTGACCTTCGGCAACGGCCTGACACCGGTGGGTGATGCGCTGCCCTCGGCTACCGGCCTGACCAGTGTCTCTCCCAACCCGTTCAATCCGCAGACGACCATCGTGTTCAACCTCGCCCGACCCGAGCGCGCCGAACTGGCGGTCTACAACCTCCAGGGTTCGCTGGTGCGCACCCTGGTCAGCGAGAACCGCGAGGCCGGACGGCACGAGGTGGTGTGGAACGGGAAGAACAACGCCGGGCAGCAGGTGGCCAGCGGGGTCTACATGGCCCGGCTCAGGGCCGGGGATGCCAGTTGGATGCACAAGCTGGTCCTGGTCAAATGACCCGGGCCTGATCCGGACGACCAACGCACGTGAACATGAGAGCCGGCCGCGCCCGACATGGGCGCGGCCGGACCCTTTCTGGACGGCGCCATCCAGGCGGCGTATTGTTCCGCTGGCCGAGCGACGAACCGACACGCTCGTCGGCGCGACGCGCTCCGTCGACCACGATTCCCCAGACAGCACCGCTCGAGCCGGGAGCCCCCCAACGCCCCGGCCATCCGGGAGACAAGCATGACCGCCCATCTCTTTTCCCCGCTCACCCAGCGCAGCCTCACCTTCCGCAACCGCGTGGTGATGGCCCCGATGTGCCAGTACTCGGCCGTCGACGGCGTCGCCACCGACTGGCTGCTGGCGCACCTGGGCAGCCGCGCCGCGGGCGGCGTGGGCGCGATCATCGCCGAAGCCTCGGCCGTGCTGCCGAACGGACGCATCAGCCCCGCCGACCTGGGCCTGTGGGACGACAAGCACATCGAGCCGCTGCGCCGCGCCTTCCATTTCGTCGCCTCGCAGGGCTGCGTGCCCGGCATCCAGCTGGCGCACGCCGGCCGCAAAGCTTCGACGCTGGCGCCGTGGCTGGGCGGCACGCCGGTCGGCAGTGCGCAAGGCGGCTGGGACAACATCGTCGCGCCCAGCGCGCTGCCGTTCGCCGCGGGGCACGCGACACCCCAGGAACTGGACGAAGCGGGCATCGCCGACGTGATCCAGGCGTTCGCCGCCGCCGCCCGCCGCGCGCACGCCGCCGGCGCGCAGCTGGTCGAGGTGCACGCCGCGCACGGCTACCTGGTGCACCAGTTCCTCTCGCCGCTGACGAACAAGCGCACCGACCGCTGGGGCGGCTCGTTCGAGAACCGCACGCGCCTGGTGCGCGAGGTGCTGGCCGCCGTGCGCAAGGCGTGGCCGGACAACCTGCCGGTGTGGGTGCGCATCTCGGCCACCGACTGGGTCGATGGCGGCTGGAACGAGGACGAATCGGTGGAACTGGCGCGCGAACTGGCGCAACTGGGCTGCGACGTCGTCGACGTCTCGACGGGCGGCACGGTGCCCGACGCGAAGGTGCCGGTGGGCCCGGGCTTCCAGGTGCGCTTCGCGGAGAAGATCCGGCGCGAGGCCGGCGTGCCCACCGGCGCGGTGGGCCTGATCACCGAGCCCGCGCAGGCCGACGCCATCGTGCGCGAAGGCCGCGCCGACGCCGTGCTGCTGGGCCGCGTGCTGCTGCGTGAACCGCAGTGGGCGATCGACGCCGCGCGCGCGCTGGGGCAACCGGCGCCGATCCCGAACCAGTATCTGCGGGGATTCTAGACCGCTACGTTACCGGACCACGCGGTCCTGGGGCTTGATCGTGACGCCCGGGTAGGTTGTCCGCTCCCACGGGATGTGCCCGCTGTCGGCGAACGAGATCAGCTTGCACGCGCCGTCGGCCCTCACCTGGATAATCGTCACGCTGCAGTTGGCGATGCTCATCTGCAACCACGCCTGCGGGTCCACGCCCAGCACCCGACATACCATCCAGCGGATGACGTTGCCGTGGCAGACGACGATGTCGTGCTCGTCATGGCCCGCGGTGGCCGGCACGAGCAGGCGGGCGGCCGCGACCTGCAACTGCGCGTCGCACGAGTCGGCCTCGCCCGGCTTCAACCCGTCCATGATGTCCTGCCGATGCGTGGTCGGCGTGCACTCGTGGATGTCGTCGTGGCGCACGGGAGTCAGGTCGGGGAACGAGCGGGCGATGATGTCGGCGGTCTGGCGCGCGCGCGTCATCGGGCTGCACTGCAGCGACGAGAACGTGATCGGCATCGTTTTCAACCGCGCCGCGACCAGCGCGGCCTGCTCGCGTCCCAGTGAATCCAGTTCGCAGCCCGTGTACTCGTCGCACTTGTCGTCGTGCACGTACTCGCCGTGGCGGATCAGGTAGAGCGTGCGGATGGGCTTGTCCGCCGTCGGCAGCACGGCGTGGGCCGTGGCGGCGACCGCGCAAGACACCAGGACGAGCGCCAGTCGCGCGAGCATCAGTCGGCGTTTCACGGACTCTCCAGCGGCGGCGGCAGGCGCAGCTTGAAGCCGCGGCGGTCGTGGAAATCGGGGCGGGCGGCCGCGTGGGCCAGCGCCCAGTAGGTGAGCGTGCCGTCGTCGGCCTCGAGCACGGCGCTCAGGCCGATCTCCAGCGAAGCGTCGGCCAGGCCGAGCGGGGCCAGCGGCAGGTCGGCCTCGACCACCAGCGCCCCGTCGCGGCGCGCGACCTGCGGCCGGGCATCGGCGACGGCCGTCTCGGGCCGGCCGCCCTTGCGGTGGTTGTCGAAGCGGTAGAGGTTCCAGTCCCCGGACGGCGAGAGGTTCCATTCGCAATAGCCCGGATCGCGGGCGGCCGTCACGAACACCTCCAGGCAGGTGTGGCGCCACAGCCCGTCGCACCGGGACGGGCCAGCCACCGACGGCGGCGGCACCTTTACCCCCCGCCCGGTCACCTCGAACCGGCAGCGGAGCACGCCGCTGTCGCGCACGACGGACACCCGCACGACGAACGGATAGGCGACCGGCATCGTCGCGAATAGCTGGAGCTGGAATTCCTGCGTGTCCATGGCGCCAACACTACCCCTCCACCCGCCGTTGGGCTATGGTTTTCCTGCCGCGGCCGGCCGGGCGCCCCCGCGGCGCCGTGCTGCGCCCGAAGTCCCCACACGCCCCCTGAACGGAGACCGATCCATGCGCCACCTGACGCGAGTCCTGACGGCAGCCGTCCTGCTGCTCGTCGCCGCCACCGCCCTGGCCGACGAGGGCATGTGGACCTTCGACAACCCGCCGGCCGCTCAGTTGCAGAAGCAGTACGGCTTCGCCGTGACGCCGGCGTGGCTGGACCACCTGCGGCTGTCGGCGGTGAGGCTGGGCGGCGGCTCAGGCTCGTTTGTCAGCCCGGACGGCCTGGTGCTCACGAACGCCCACGTTGCGCGCGGCCAGCAGCAGAAGCTGTCGGCGCCCGGGCGCGACCTCGTGACCGACGGCTACGTCGCGGCCACGCGCGCCGACGAGCTGAAGTGCCCCGACATGGAAGTGGTCGGGCTGGCGTCCTTCGAGAACGTGACCGCGCGTGTGATCGCCGCGGCGCCGAAGGACGCGGACGAGACGGCCGCGCTGGCGGCGCGGCGCGCCGAGATGGCGGCCATCACGAAGGAGAGCCAGACGAAGACGGGCCTGCAGTCGGACGTGGTCACGCTGTACCACGGCGGCGAGTACTGGCTGTACCGCTACCGCGCGTACACCGACGTGCGGCTGGTCTTCGCGCCCGAGGAGACCGACGCCTACTTCGGCGGCGACGACGACAACTTCACGTTCCCCCGCCACGACCTCGACATGGCGCTGTTCCGCGTCTACGAGAACGACCAGCCCGTCAAGAGTCCCGACTGGCTGCCGCTCAACGTCTCCGGCGCGAAGGAGGGCGACCTGGTGTTCGTGCCCGGCCACCCCGGCTCGACCAACCGCCTGATGACCATCGCGCAGCTGAAGTTCCAGCGCGACCACACCTACCCGCAGCGTGAGCAGTCCACGAAGGAAGCCATCGACGCACTGCACGAGTACGGGGCGCGCGGCGCCGAACAGGCGCGGCAGGCCGCGGCGGGCCTGGCCGGCCTCGAGAACGGCAGGAAGGTCGGGCATGGCGAGTATCTGGGCCTGCTCGATCCCACGGTATGGGCGGCCAAGGAGAAGGAAGAGGCCGATTTCCGCGCGCGCGTGGTCGCGGACCCCGCGCTGCAGACGCGCTACGGGCAGGCCTGGACGCAGATCGAGAAGGCGCAGGAGGCGCACCTGTCGCGGCTCGACCAGCTCAGCGGCCGTTCGCTGGGCCGGACCGGCCTGGCGCGCACGGCGCTCAGCCTGGTGCGGGCCGCCACTGAACTGCAGAAGCCCGACGCCGAGCGGAACGAAGGCTACCACGACGCGCAGTTGCGCCGTTTGCGTTATCGGCTGCTGTCGCCGGCGCCCATCTACCCGGAGTTCGAACAGCTCCAGATGGAGCGCTCGCTCAAGCGCGTGCTCGACAAGCTGGGCCCCGACGATGAATTCGCGAAGATCGCCCTGGCCGGACAGTCGCCGGCCGAACGCGCCGCTGCGCTGGTCGGCGGCACGAAGCTGGCCGACCCCGCGGCCAGGAAGGCCCTGCTGGACGGTGGAGCGGCCGTCATCGCCGCCAGTGACGACCCGCTCATCGTGCTGGCGCGCGCCCTCGATCCGCTGCTGGCCGCGCAGGAGAAGTGGGAGAAGGAAAACGTCGAGGGTCCGGAGACCGCCGGCGAGCAGTTGCTCGGCGCCGCGCGCTTCGCGGTCTACGGCAAGGCGATGGCCCCCGACGCCACCGGCACGCTGCGCCTGTCCTTCGGCGAGATCAAGAGCTACCCGTACAACGGCACCGTCGCCCAGCCGCTAACGACGTTCCACGGCCTGTTCGACCGCGCGCTGGCGTTCGCAGGACGCGACCCGTTCCGCTCGTCACCGCGCATGAGCGCCGCCGCGAAGACGATCGACATGGCCACGCCGCTCAATTTCGCCAGCACCTGCGACATCATCGGCGGCAACTCGGGCTCGCCCGTGGTCGACCGCGAAGGCCGCCTGGT
Source organism: uncultured bacterium (assembly GCA_903859215.1). Classification (GTDB taxonomy): domain Bacteria; phylum Krumholzibacteriota; class Krumholzibacteriia; order LZORAL124-64-63; family LZORAL124-64-63; genus CAINDZ01. Next base: position 18,990 of record CAIOLW010000213.1, read on the forward strand.
CGGCCTGGTCTTCGACGGCAACATCGAGAGCCTGGTGGGCCGGTTCATCTACGACGGCACGGCCAACCGCGCCGTGGCCGTGCACGCGGCGGCCATCGCGACGGCGCTGCGCGACGTCTACGGGGCAGGCTACTTGCTGAAGGAGATGCAGCCCCGCTGAGCGTCGGCCCAGCGCAGGAGCATGTCGCGCATGTCTTCGGCGCGGACAGGCTTGCTGAGGTAGTCGTCCATGCCGGCCTCGAGGCAGCGCTCGCGGTCGCCGGGCATGGCATGCGCGGTCATCGCGATGATGGGCGCCAGTGCGACCGGGCCATCCAGCTTGCGGATGAGCCCGGTCGCCGCGTATCCGTCCATCTCGGGCATCTGGCAATCCATGAGGATGATGTCGTAGGCGACGTCGCGCGCCTTCGCCACGGCCTCGGCGCCGTTGCCCACCGTATCCACGAGGCAGCCGAGGCGCCCGAGCGTCATCTGCGCCACCTTCTGGTTGAACACGTTGTCCTCGGCGAGCAGCACGCGCAACCCGGCCAGCGATTCAGGCGTGGCCTCTGTGACCTTTACCTGCGCGTGCTTCGGCCCGCCGGCCGCGGCGATGTCGGCGGCCGTCGCCAACGGCAGCGTCAACGCCAACCGGAACGTCGACCCCACGCCCACCGTGCTCTCGGCAGAGATCTCGCCGTTCATCAGACCGGCAAGCTGCCGGCAGATGGCCAGGCCCAGGCCGGTGCCGCCGTAGCGCCGCGTCGTCGAACTGTCGGCCTGCGTGAAGCGGCTGAACAGGTCGGGCAGGCGTTCGGCCGGGATGCCGATTCCGGAGTCGATGACCGCGATCTCCCAGAAGGCGGCCCCCGCCGGCGTCGGGCGTCCGGTGGCGACGAGCCGCACGCTGCCCTCGGCCGTGAACTTGATGGCGTTGTTGAACAGGTTGGCGATGACCTGGCGGATGCGGCCGGAGTCGCCGACCACATCGTCCAGACCGCCACCATCGACGGTGACCGACACCTCGAGGCCCTTCGCATCGGCGCCGGAGCGCATGAGCTGGGCCACCTCGCCGACAAGCGTGCTCATGCGGAGCGGTCGCGACTCGATCTCCAGGTGACCGGCCTCGATCTTCGAGAAATCGAGGATGTCATTGATGATCGCCATCAGCGACTGGCCCGAGACGTGGATGATCTTCGCGTAGTCACGCTGTTCCGGCGTCAACTCGGTTTCCAGCAACACCCCGGTCATGCCCAGGACGCCGTTCATCGGCGTGCGGATCTCGTGCGACATGTTGGCCAGGAAGTCGCTCTTGGCCTGGCTCGCGGCGTCGGCCTTCTCCTTCGCGACCGTCCGTTCGCGGATCTGGTCGAGCATCTCGTTGAAGGCTTCCACCAGCACGTTCATCTCGTGGTCATCGGCGGGCTCCGCGCGCAGCGTGAAGTCCTGCTCCTGCGACACACGCCGCGCCAGCCGGGCCAGCCCGGACAGGGGCCCGGTGATGCTCCGCTGCAGGCGATGCACGAGGGCCACCGCACCGAGTGTGATCAACAGGCACGCGGCCCCGATGAGCGCCACGTACGCGACCTGCTGGCGGTGGTACGCGTCGAGGCTGCCCACGATCACGATGGCGCCCACGTGCTCGCCCTGCCACACGACCGGCGCGCAGACCAGTTCCGGCGTTCCGGAGCCGAGGCGACCATCGGCGGCGAAGGTCGCGGGCGCCCTGGTGATGTCTCCGAATTCCGAGAACGGCACACCGCGGGCGTCGTACAGGCGCGCCCCCGTGACCTGGGGCAGCACGCGCAACGACGCAAGGCTGCCGCTGGCGAATTCGCGGTCGTCGAACACCAGCGAGGCCGCGCAGTTCGCCGCGATGATGGTGGCCACGCTCAACTGCTGGTCACGCAGGCGCGCCCGCTCGCGCCGCGCCTGGTCGACGGTGACGATCAGCGCGACCAGCGTCATCGCGATGATGACCGGCACCGTGGCCATGAGGCTCAGGCGGCGACTGATGGACAGGTGGCTGCGGTGGGCCATCTCAGTCGCCTCCTTCCACGAGTTCGGCGACCTTCAGCAACTGGGAACTCAAGCGCAGGCCGACCTTTTCGGCCGCATGGCGGTTCACGCGCAGCTGCACGCGGTTGCGCTCGCGCCGCATCTGCACCATGCCGCCACGTTCGCAGAAGTCGTCCATCTCGCTGACGGTCAGCACGGGCTTGCCGGCCAGCATCGCCAGCAGGTTAGGCAAAGCCGTGACCTGCGAGCGGGAAATGAACACGATCTGCACATCGGCGAGCGAACCTGCCGGCAGGGGATCCCGCAGCGCCAGCGCGTGGCCGCGCATGGTCTTGGCGGCCAGCGAGCCCAGATACGGGTCGGCAGCGTCATGGCCGATGACGCCGATGCCGAACGCGCTGCCGCCCGCCATGCTGTCGGGCCAGGATACGACCAGCGCCAGGTTGAACACGATGCCGGCCTTGATCTGGGCTTCGGGCGTCGGCGGCGCCATGGCGCACGCCGGCCCGGACGCGAGCGCGCACGCCAGCACCAGGCCCAACGCCACAGGAATGCCTCGCAATCTCGGCAACTTCCACCTTCCGCCGACGGGAACCGGCGCGGCGACACGGCCCCGGCCTTCATCGCCGCGGCTCCCCCGGTACGCCGTTCTTCCGGTTCAGGGTATCGGCACTTGCCAGCGGGATTTGAGCAGGATTGAGGCTCAATGATCGGTTCCCGGGGCCGAACATCTAGCAGGGAAGGACGGACCGGCCTCGTCGCCGGCCCGTTGTGGCTGATCCAGGGGGGATGGATGCTCGTTTGCCGGCAAGCCGGCCTGGTAGGCGCGTGTGCGCTGGCGTTGCTCGCCGGCGCGGGCACCCCTTTGCGGGCGGCTGAGGACGGTTCCGCCCCCGACTACACGGCGTTCAACCTGGACGAACTGATGGGCATGGACGTCGTCTACGGCGCCTCCAGTTACGACCAGAAGATCACCGACGCCCCCGCCTCCGTGACCGTCATCATGGCCGACGAGATCCGTGCCCACGGGTACCGCACGCTGGCTGACGTCCTGGCTTCGGTGCGCGGGTTCAACGTCACGAGCGACCGGGCCTACGACTACGTGGGCGTTCGCGGCTTCGGGCGCCCCGGCGACTTCAACACCCGTGTGCTCATCCTCCACGACGGCCATCCCGGTAACGACATCATCTACGGCACGGCCGCCATCGGCCCCGAACTGGCCGTGGATATCGGGATCGTCAAGCGCATCGAGATCATCCGCGGCCCGGGCAGCGCGCTGTACGGCGCCGGAGCGTTCTTCGCGGTCATCAACCTCGTGACGTACGACGGCGACGAGCTTGCCGACACCGAAATAGACGTCGAATACGGCAGCCACTCGCGCCGCGGCGCGCGCGCGGCCTGGGGCCGGCCGGTCGGCGACGGCGGCAGCCTCCTGCTGGCGGGCGACGCCTTCCGCGATGACGGCGAGGACTACTACTGGCCCGAAGACGACTCCCCCGCCACCGGCAACGGCATCTTCCGGGACGGCGACCGCGAAGCGGCCGGCCACCTCTACGGCAAGTACGCATCCGGCGGCCTGCAGGCGACGGCCGCCTGGGTCCGGCGCGACAAGCGTGTGCCCACCGGCGACTGGAGCATGCTCTTTGGCGACACGGTCGCCGACGTCAGCGACAGGCGACTGGCCCTCGACCTGTCCGGCAACCGGGCGCTCTCGGCCGGTGTGTCGGTGCGTGCGCGGCTCTCGTACGACGACTACCTGTGCCGGGGGAACTACCCGTACGATTGGGCGGATGCCGGCCAGCCCGAGGACCGCGTCGTCCAGCACGACGAGGCCCGCGGGAAGTGGTGGAGCGGCGAACTGCAGGCCAGCGCGCGCGGCAGGCGCCACCGCGTGGTGGCGGGCGC
>CAIOLW010000214.1 GCA_903859215.1 uncultured bacterium
CACGGCCACGAACGCCGCCGGTCGCAGCGCCACGACGCCGACGTGCGCGCCCCGCTACACCAAGGGCTGGACGGTGGCCACGGCGCCGCCGGCGGCCGAGCTGCGCAAGTCGCCCTACACCATCTGGCTGGGTGATCCCACAACGATGCAGGTGCTGTGGCAGACGCCGTCGACCTGGCCGTGCACGTTCGAGTGGGGGACGGACACGAGCTATGCGCTCGGCAGCGTGCAGACACAGGAGTTCGGTCCCGACCACCAGCACACGCAGGTGCTGACCGGGCTGACGCCGGGCCAGCTCTACAAGTTCCGGGTCAACTACAGCGGGACACTGTATACGGGTTCGTTCCGCGCCGCGCCGGATCCCTCGTCGACGACGCTGAAGTTCGTCGCCTACGGCGACACGCGGACCAATGGCCTCATCCACAACCAGGTCGTCGGCCAGATGCTGCACTCGGTCGACGTGGATCCCGCGCGCCAGACCCTGATCGTGTCGGTGGGCGACATGGTGACCAACGGCGACGACGAGAAGTCCTGGGACAACGAGTACTTCTCTTCGGCGTATCCCAACCTCCGGCGCATGGGCGGGATGATGCCGTTCCAGGCCTGCATGGGCAACCACGAGGACTCGGGCTCGGTGTACATGAAGTACTTCCCGTACCCGTACGCCGGCGCGCGCTATTGGTCCTACGATTACGGCCCGGCGCACTTCACGTACATCGACCAGTACGTGAACTACGCGCCCGGATCGCCGCAGTACGCCTGGATCGAGAACGACCTGGCGACGACCACCAAGCCCTGGCGCATCGTCGTGCTGCACGAGCCGGGCTGGAGCGCCGGCGGCGGTCACGCCAACAACACCGAGGTGCAGGACTACCTGCAGCCGCTGTTCGTGAAGTACGGCGTGGCCATCGTCTTCTGCGGCCACAACCACTACTACGCGCGCGCGGTGGTCGACGGCGTGCAGCACATCACCACCGGCGGCGGCGGCGCTCCCCTGTACTCGCCGAATGCCGGCGCGCCGAACGTCGTGACCGCGATCCAGACCTTCCAGTACTGCCGCGTCACGATCGACGGCTCGCACCTGGGCTTCGCCTCGGCCAACGGCGCCGCGGTCCTGGACACGTTCATGATCAATCGTTCGGCGGCGGCCGAGCCGGCGCCGGCCGCCCTGTCGCAATTGAAGCTCCAGGCGAGTCCCAACCCGTTCAATCCCCGGACCACCATCCGCTTCGAGCTGCCGACCGCCGGCCACGTGAAGCTGGCGGTCTACGACCTGGCCGGGGCCCTGGTGCGCACGCTGCTGGACGGCGAGCGGCCGGCCGGGGCGGGCGAGATCGCCTGGGACGGGTGCGACGCGAACGGGCGCGGGATGCCCTCAAGCACGTATTTCGCGTGCCTGGAGGCCGGTGGGGCCAGCCGGACCGCGCGGATGAGCCTGGTTCGGTAGTTTCTTGATCTCTGGGCGCGGCGCGCCGGGCGGGGGAGCCCCCTGTCTTGTGGCGCCGCGCCCGGTGTGTTATTGGTTGGCCCTCGTATTGGCCTGTCCACCCCGTCGGCGCACCCCACAGGAGTTTCATGGGCGACTCGAAGCCACCCGTGACCCCGCACGATGATGATCCGTCATCCGGAGAATCGCGGTCGTTGCAGGGGCGCCTGAAGCGGTTCATTTTCGGCGGTCCCCGCAGCCTGGCCGACACGGGCCTGTTCCACAGCCTGACCCTGGTGCCGTTCCTGGCCTGGGTGGGCCTGGGCGCCGACGGCCTGTCTTCGTCGAGCTACGGCCCGGACGAGGCGTTCCGCACCCTGGGCGAGCACACCTACCTGCTGCTCGCGCTGGCGGCGATGACCGCCGGCACCGTCTTCATCATCTCCGCGGCCTACAAGCGCATCATCGAGGAATTCCCGCACGGCGGCGGCGGCTACGTGGTGGCCACGAAGCTGCTGGGCGAGAACATCGGCGTCATCTCGGGCTGCGCGCTGCTGGTCGACTACGTGCTGACCGTCGCGGTGTCGCTGGCGGCCGCCGGCGACGCCGTCTACAGCTTCCTGCCGCCCGGGTGGCACGGCCTCAAGCTGATGACCGAGGTCGTCTTCGTTGTCGGCCTGACCATCCTGAACATCCGTGGCGTGCGCGAGTCCGTGATGACGATGCTCCCGGTGTTCCTGGTCTTCCTGGTCACGCATGCGCTCGGCATCGTGGGCGGCATCTTCGCGCACATCGGCCAGGTCCCCGCGACCGTGACCCACGTACAGACCGGCTTCTCGCAGGGCTTGGCCACCCTCGGCATGGGCGGCATGCTGGCGCTGCTGCTGAAGGCCTTCTCGATGGGCGGCGGTACCTACACCGGTATCGAGGTCGTCTCCAACAGCATGCCGATCATCCGCGAGCCCCGCGTCCAGAACGGCCAGCGCACCATGTCCTACATGGCGATCTCGCTGTCGTTCACCGCGGGCGGCCTGCTGCTGTGCTACCTGCTGTGGAACGTCGTGCCCCAGGAGGGCAAGACGATGAACGCCGTGCTCTTCGGCGACATGGTGGGGCACCTGCCGTTCGGCAAGCCGCTGATCTGGATCACGCTGCTGTCCGAAGCCCTGCTGCTGGTCGTGGCGGCGCAGGCGGGCATCATCGGCGGCCCGCGGGTGCTGGCCAACATGGCGCTCGACAACTGGGCGCCGCGGCGGTTCGCCTCGCTGTCCAGCCGCCTGACGACGCAGAACGGCATCGTGCTGATGGGAGCCCTGGCCCTGGGCGTGCTGCTGTATGCGCGCGGCAACGTGCGCTCGCTGGTCATCATGTACAGCATCAACGTGTTCCTGACGTTCTCGCTGTCGATGCTGTCGATGGTCATGTGGACCGTGCAGACGCGCGAGCGCCGGGCCCACTGGCGTCGCCGCTCGCTGCTGTTCGGCGTGGGTCTGGTGGTCTGCGCGACGATCCTCGTCGTCACGATCTACGAGAAGTTCCTCGAGGGCGCCTGGCTGACCATCGTCGTGACGGGCGTGCTGCTGATCCTGTGCCACCTCGTGCGCGCGCATTACCGCACTCTGGGCCGCAAGCTGGCCAAGCTGCACCGCGAGATGGAGCCGGTCATCGCCGCCGTCGAGGCCAAGGCCCCGACCGAGGTGCCCGAGTTCGACACCCGCTACCCGACCGCGGCCCTGCTCGTGGCCGGCTACAGCGGGCTGGGCGTGCACACGCTGCTGAGCATCCTGCGCGTGTTCAAGGGGCACTACCACAACCTGGTCATCATCTGCGTGGGCGTGCTGGACACCGGCGAGTTCAAGGGCGAGCACGCGGTCGAGGGCCTGCAGGAGCGGTGCGAGGAGACGGTCGGCAAGTACGTCGAACTGGCGCAGAAGATGGGTATCCCCACCGTGGGGCGCATCCAGCTGGGCACCGACGTGGTCGACGAGGGCGAGAAGCTCTGCCTGTCGGTGGCGCACGAGTTCCACGACGTCACGTTCTTCGCGGGGCAGATCATCTTCCAGCGCGACCAGTGGTTCCAGCACCTGCTGCACAACGAGACGGCGTTCGCCATCCAGAAGCGGCTGCAGTGGAGCGGGCGCACGATGGTGATCCTGCCGGCGCGGGTGCGGTAGGGCGGGCGCGGCGATCTGCGCGCCGACACAGTCGGAATGAGCCAACTGCCGACCGCGCTTCGAGTTTGCGCGGTCGGCATCGTTTATGCTCTTTGCCGGGACCCGCGCGCCGCCAACGATTTAGCTTGCCGCCGGCCGCCGGGGGCGTTATCTCGTGCGCCGTCACCTGAACCAAGATCGCCGAGTCCCGCGCAGGCGGGAGCGGGGGACCCAACATCCCGGGGCGTATCGCCGCTGGTTTCCGCGCGGAAGCCTGGCGTAGGGCACTATTCGGCCCGAGCCCGTCAGCTAACCTCGCAGGCGACGAATAGGAGCCAGCATGGGCGCCAAGAAGGCCCCCCTGGCCCCGGAGGACGAAGAGTCTTCCGGGGCGTCGTCGTATTCCGCCAAGGTGCGGCGATTCCTCTTCGGCCGGCCGAAAAGCCTGGCCGACAGTTCCCTCTTCCAGCATCTGACCCTGGTGCCGTTCCTGGCCTGGGTGGGCCTCGGTGCCGACGGCCTGTCGTCGTCGTGCTACGGCCCCGACGAGGCCCTGCGCACCCTGGGCGAGCACACCTACCTGCTGCTCGCGCTGGCGATCATGACGGCCGGCACGGTTTTCATCATTTCGGCCGCCTACAAGCGCATCATCGAGGAATTCCCGCACGGCGGCGGCGGCTACGTCGTGGCCACGAAGCTGATGGGCGACAACATCGGCGTCATCTCGGGCTGCGCCCTGCTCGTCGACTACGTGCTGACCATCGCGGTCTCGATCGCCGCGGCCGGCGACGCGGTGTACAGCTTCCTGCCGCTGGGCTGGCACGGGTTGAAGCTGGCGACCGAGGTCCTGTTCGTCGTCGGCCTGACGGTGCTCAACATCCGCGGCGTGCGCGAGTCGGTGATGATCCTGATGCCGGTCTTCCTGGTCTTCCTGGTCACGCACGTGGTCGGCATCGTGGGCGGCATCATCGCGCACGCGGGGCAGGCGCCGCAGACGGTGGTCGCGGTGCACGACGGCTTCTCGCACGGGATGGCCACCATCGGTCTGGGGGGCATCGCGGCGTTGCTGCTGCGGGCCTTCTCGATGGGCGGCGGCACGTACACCGGCATCGAGGCCGTCTCGAACGGCCTGCCCATCCTGCGCGAGCCGCGCGTCCAGAACGGGCGCCGCACGATGACCTACATGGCCACCTCGCTGTCGTTCACCGCCGGCGGCCTGCTCATCTGCTACATGCTGTGGCACGTCGTGCCGCAGGAGGGCAAGACCATGAACGCCGTGCTGTTCGGCAACATGGTCGGCGGCTCAGCCCTTGGGAAACCGTTGATCTGGATCACGTTGCTGTCCGAGGGCCTGCTGCTGGTGGTGGCGGCCCAGGCCGGCTTCCTGGACGGACCGCGCGTGCTGGCCAACATGGCGCTCGACAACTGGGCGCCGCGGCGGTTCGCCTCGCTGTCGGGCCGCCTGACGACCCAGAACGGCATCGTCCTGATGGGCTCGCTGGCGCTGGCGCTGCTGCTGTACGCGCGCGGCAATGTCGGCCACCTGGTCGTCATGTACAGCATCAATGTGTTCCTGACGTTCTCGATCTCGATGCTGGCGATGTTCCTGTGGACGATCCGCACGCGGGCCCGGCGCGCCCACTGGCGCCGGCGCACGGGACTGTTCGGCGTGGGCCTGGTGCTCTGCGTGTCCATCCTGGCGGTCACCATCTTCGAGAAGTTCAGCCAGGGCGGCTGGATCACCATCTGTGTCACCGGCGGCTTGCTGGGCCTGTGCTACCTGATCCGCGCGCACTACCGGCAACTGGGCCGCAAGCTGGCCAAGCTGCACCGCGAGATGGAGCCGGTCATCGCGGCGGTCGAGGCCAAGGCGCCGCCCGAGCTGCCCGAGTTCGACACGCGCCTGCCGACCGCGGCCCTGCTCGTGGCCGGCTACAGCGGGCTGGGCGTGCACACGCTGCTGAGCATCAAGCGGGTGTTCAAGGGGCATTACCACAACCTGGTGATCGTCTGCGTCGGCGTGCTCGATTCGGGCGAGTTCAAGGGCGAGCACGCCATCGAGACGCTGCAGGAGCGGTGCGACGAGACCGTCGGCAAGTACCTCGAACTGGCGCACAAGCTGGGCATCCCCGCGGTGGGCCGCACGGCGCTGGGCACCGACGTGGTCGAGGAGGGCGAGAAGCTCTGCCTGTCGGTCGTGCACGAGTTCCACGACGTGACGTTCTTCGCGGGCCAGATCATCTTCCAGCGCGACCAGTGGTTCCAGCACCTGCTGCACAACGAGACGGCGTTCGCCATCCAGAAGCGACTGCAGTGGAACGGCCATGCGATGATGATCATGCCGGCGCGCGTGCGGTAGCGCGCGGCCGGGGTTTGCGGCCAGGACAAAACACGCCCTACCTTGCGCGTTGCCAATGTGTTAACATGGCACGCCGGGCAGGGCGTCCTGCCCGTGAGCCCCGGATGGCAGGTAACTGATGCAGATGTTTCCCTGGAGGCCGCGGCGCGCCCATCTGGCGTTGCTGCTGCCGCTGATCGCCGGTTGCGCGGCCGCGCCGCCGCACACCGGCGGCGTGGCGGGCGTGGCGTCCGCCGCGGACCGGTTCTGGACGCCGCCGCCGGTGAAGACGGCGACTGCCGACGCCCTGCCGGACTCCCCGGCCATCCCCCCCGAAGCCATCGCCGACCGCCTGGCGCGCCTGACCCTGGCCGAGGTCGTGGACGTGGCGCTGGCCAACAGCCCCGTCACGCGCGCGGCGTGGGCCGACGCGAAGGCCGCCGCCGCGGGCTACGGTTCAGCGAAGGGCGACCGCCTGCCCACCCTGGACGGCACCGCCGGCGCCACGCGCAGCTACACGAACGACCCCGCTGCCGGAGCCGGGGACTGGGCGACCACCTACGGCCCGGGCGCCACCCTGTCGTGGAAGGTGCTCGACTTCGGCGGTCGCGGCGGCCGCGTCGAGGCGGCGCGGCAGGCCATGCTGGCGGCCGACTGGACCCACAACGCCGTGCTGCAGGACGCCATCTTCACGGTCGAAGGCGCCTTCTACCGCTACGCGGGGGCCAAGGCGGTCCTCGAGGCGAACCGGCTGTCGTACGCCGAGGCCGAGAGCAGCGTCACGGCCGCCGAGACGCGCCACGACGTGGGCCTGGCCACCATCGCCGATGTGCTGCAGGCGCGCACCGCGCGCGCCCAGGCCAAGCTCGAACTGCAGGCTACCGAGGGCCAGGTGCGCACCACGAAGGGCGCGTTGGCCGTGTCGATGGGCTACCCCGCGAACGTGCCCTACGACGTCGCGATCGGCGTGCCCGATGTGCCCCTGGGCGGCGTGTCGCAGGAAGTGGAGGCGCTGATCAACCAGGCCGTGGCCAACCGGCCCGACCTGATGGCGGCGCAGGCGCGCGCGCAGGCCGCGTCGGCCCGGGCCCGGGCGGCGCGTTCGGACCTGTTGCCGTCGCTGTCGCTGTCCGGCTCGGCCGGGCGTACGTGGACAGATGGGCAGGACGACTACAAGGACCGGGCCGCGGGGGCACTGACGCTGAACCTGCCGCTGTTCGGCGGCTTCTCGGGCCGGCACGACCTGGCGCAGGCGCAGGCCGAGGCCGAGGCGGCGTCCGAGCGGGCGCGCGGCCTGAGGCAGCAGGTCGTCTACGAGATCTTCGTCGCCCACAGCGATTTCCTGACGTCCACCGAGCGTGTGCGCACCGTGGACGAACTGCTGGCCAGCGCCACGCAATCCGAGGAAGTGGCGCGCGGGCGCTACCAGGAGGGCGTGGGCGACATCCTGGACCTGCTCTCGGCGCAGCGCGCGCTGGCCGAGGCGAGGGCTGCGCAGGTCAACGCGCGGCTCGGCTGGTACATCTCCCTGGCCCAGCTGGCGCGTGACGCCGGCGTGCTGGGCCTGCACGGCGAGAACCCCCTGGCGCCCGGCGCCCTGCATCCCGAGGTCGAGAAATGACGCGATGGAATCTTCGACGCGCAGCTGTCCTGGTGATCGCGCTGCCGGTCTTCGGGCTGGTCGCCGCCATGGTCGCGGGAGCCGCTCCCGGCAAGGGCGGCCCGCCGCCCGCGCCGGTGGTGGCCGGTCAGGTCCAGGCGCAGCCGATGCCGGTGCTGCTGCAGGCAGTCGGCACCGTCGAGCCGATCGAATCGGTGTCGGTGCGTCCGCAGGTGGGCGGCGTCATCACGCGCGTGGCCTTCAACGACGGCCAGGACGTCAAGGCGGGGCAGGCCCTGTTCCAGATCGACCCGCGTCCCCTGCAGGCGTCGCTGGACGCAGCGCGCGCACAGTTGTCGCGCGACCAGGCGCAGGCGGCCAACGCCGCGGCGCAGGCCGAGCGCTACGCGCGGCTGGTGGAAAAGGATTACGTGACACGTGAGCAGGCCGACGCCGTGCGCACCCAGGCCGATGTCTTCGCTGCGACGGTGCAGGCTGACCAGGCGCTCGTCGAGCAGGCGAAATTGAACCTGGCCTACGCGACCGTGGCGTCGCCGGTGGCCGGGCGCACGGGCGCGGTGCTGGTCAAGAAGGGCAACGTCGTGGCGGCGGGCGGCGGTCCCCTGGTCGTTGTCAACCAGCTCGACCCGATCCGCGTCGCGTTCTCCCTGCCGGCCACGCAGCTGGCCGAGATCCGGCGCCACCAGGCGGGCGGGCCGCTGGTCGTGCGCGCGCGGCCTTCGGGCAGCAAGGCCGGAGCCGGAGAGTCCATTGTCGGCAAGCTGGTGTTCGTGGACAACGCCGTGGGCCCCAACAGCGGCGCGGTGGCCATGAAGGCCGAGTTCGCCAACGGCGACGATTCGCTGTGGCCCGGCCAGTTCGTCGACGTCGAGGTCGAACTGGAAATCGAACCGCTGGCGCTGACGGTGCCCGCGATGGCGGTCGTCGCCGGCCAGGCCGGCACGTTCGTCTACGTGATCGACGAGACAGGCAAGGCGCAGAAGAAAGCCATCACCGTGCGCCGCACGGTGGGGGCGCTGGCTGTCATCGAGGGCGACGTCACCGCCGGCCAGGCCGTCATCACCGATGGGCAGATGCGCGTGGTGCCCGGCGCCGCAGTGACGGTCAAGGGCGCGCCGCCAGCCGGCGCTGCGCCGGCGACAGCCGGCAAGCCGGCCGAGGGCGCGGCCCGATGAACATCTTCATCCACCGCCCGGTCATGACCACCCTGCTGATGGTGGCCATCCTGGTGGCCGGCGTCATCGGCTACCGGCAGCTTCCGGTCAGCGACCTGCCGAACGTCGACTTCCCGACCATCTCCGTGTCGGCCTCGCTGCCGGGCGCCAGCCCCGAGACCATGGCCTCGGCCGTGGCGACGCCGCTGGAGAAGCAGTTCTCGACGATCGCCGGCATCGACAACATGACGTCCACCAGCGCGCTCGGCTCCACCAGCATCACGATCCAGTTCAGGCTGGACCGCAATATCGACGCCGCTGCCCAGGACGTACAGGCCGCCATCTCGGACGTTGCGCGGCAGTTGCCGCGCGACATGCCGGCGCCCCCGTCGTACCGCAAGGTGAACCCGGCCGACCAGCCGGTGCTCTACCTGGTGCTGCGTTCGCCGACGCTGCCGCTGTCCGCCGTCGACGAGTTCGCGCAGACGCTGGTCGCCCGGCGCATCTCGATGGTCAGCGGCGTGGCGCAGGTGCAGGTGTACGGTTCGCAGAAGTATGCCGTGCGCATCCAGTTGGACCCGCAGGAACTCGCCGCGCGCGGCCTGGGGATCGACCAGGTCGTCACGGCGGTGCAGTCCAGCAACGTGAACCTGCCCACCGGCACGTTGTACGGCACCGACCGCGCCGTGACCGTGCGCGCCGACGGACAGCTCAACGCCGCCGCCGACTACCGGCCCATCATCGTGGCCTGGCGCGACGGCGCGCCCGTGCGCCTGCAGGAACTCGGCCGTGTCCTGGACAGCGTCCAGAACGACAAGGCCGCCAGTTGGTTCAAGGACGACCGCGCCATCATGCTGGCCGTGCAACGCCAGCCGGGCACCAACACCGACGCCGTGTCGCAGGCCGTGCGCGCGTTGCTGCCGGCGTTCCGCGACCAGCTTCCGGCCGCCGCCGAGCTGGAAGTGATGTTCGACCGCGCCGAGCCCATCCGCGAGTCGGTGCACGACGTCAAGGTGACGCTGCTGCTGACATTGGTGCTCGTGATCCTGGTGATCTTCCTGTTCCTGCGCAACCTCTCGGCGACGGTGATCCCCAGCCTGGCCCTGCCGATGTCGATCGTCGGCACGTTCTGGGTGATGTCGCTGATGCACTTCAACCTCGACAACCTGTCGCTGATGGCGCTCACGTTGTCGGTGGGATTCGTCGTCGACGATGCCATCGTCATGCTCGAGAACATCTACCGGCACATGGAGATGGGCAAGCCGCCGCTGCAGGCCGCCCGCGATGGCGCGCGCGAGGTCTCGTTCACCATCGTCTCGATGACCTTGTCGCTGGCCGCCGTGTTCATCCCGATCCTGTTCATGGGCGGCATCATGGGGCGGCTGTTCCGCGAGTTCGCCGTCGTCATCATGGCGGCGATCCTCGTCTCCGGCTTCGTCTCGCTGTCGTTGACGCCCATGATGTGCAGTCGCTTCCTGCGTCCCCAGCACATGAAGCACAACCGGTTCTACGACGGCATCGAGCGCATCTGGGTCGTCAGCCTGGCCTGGTACGAACGCACGCTGGCCCTGGCGATGAGGCGCAAGGGCGCCACGTTGCTGCTCTCGGCGGCGGTCTTTGCCGGGACGATGGTCCTGTTCCGCGTGGTCCCGAAGGGCTTCATCCCGACCGCCGACACCGGCTTCCTGACCGGCACCACCGAGGGCGCCGAGGGCCTGGCCTTCGACGCGATGAAGGAGCACCAGCAGGCTGCAGCCGCGGTGCTGGCCAAGGACCCGAACGTCGACGCCTTCATGTCCAGCGTGGGCGCCGGCGGCCCCACGGCCAGCGGCAACGGCGGTCGGCTGTTCATCCGGCTGAAGCCGCGCCACGACCGCAAACTGAATGCCGATGAGGTCGTCGCCTCGCTGCGGCGCGAGATGGGGAAGATCCCCGGCCTCCGCGTCTTCGTGACCAACCCGCCGGCCATCAACATCGGCGCGCGCTTCGCTTCGGGCCTTTACCAGTACACGATGCAGTCGCCCGACCTGGACCAGTTGTATGCCGCGGCGCCGAAGCTGGAGGCGCGCCTGCGCCAGGAGCCGAAGCTGCGCGACATCAACAGCGACCTGCGCGTGAGCAGCCCGGAATTGAACGTGCGCATCGACCGCGACCGCGCCGCCTCGCTGGGCGTTTCGCCCCAGGTCATCGAGGAGACGCTCTACTCGGCGTTCGGCACCCGGCAGGTCTCGACCATCCTGGCCCCGAACAACCAGTACAGCGTGCTGATGGAGCTGCTGCCCGAGTCGCAGCGCGACGCGTCGGCGCTGGGCCAGCTTTACGTGCGCTCGAACGACGGCGACCTCGTGCCCCTGTCGGCCGTGGCGACGATGGAGCCGGGCGTCGGGCCGATGACGGTCAACCATGCCGGCCAGCTGCCGGCGGTCACCATCTCGTTCAACCTCGGCGAGGGCGTGGCGCTGAGCGACGCCGTCGCGATCGTCAACAAGGCCGCCGCCGAGACGCTGCCGTCGTCGGTGACGACCGCATTCTCCGGCACGGCCCAGGCCTTCAAGGCCTCGCAGTCGGGCCTGCTGGCGATGCTCGCGCTGGCCATCCTGGTCATCTACATGATCCTGGGCATCCTCTACGAGAGCTTCGTGCACCCGATCACGATCCTGACCGGCCTGCCGTTCGCGCTTTTCGGCGCGCTGTTGACGCTGCTGGTCTTCCGGGTGCAGCTCGACATGTTCAGCTTCGTCGGCCTGATCATGCTGATCGGCGTTGTGAAGAAGAACGCCATCATGATGATCGACTTCGCCATCGATGCAAAGCGCGGCGGCATGGATTCCGAGGCTGCCATCGTCAAGGCCTGCAGCATCCGCTTCCGGCCCATCATGATGACGACCCTGGCCGCATTGATGGGCACGCTGCCCATCGCCCTGGGCCTGGGCGCCGGCGCCGAGTCGCGCCGGCCGCTGGGCTTGTGCGTCGTCGGCGGCCTGCTGTTCTCGCAGTTGATCACGCTGTACGTGACGCCGGTGTTCTTCACCTACCTGGACCGCTTCCAGACGAAGCTGGAGAAGTTCCGCTGGCGCACGGCCGGCTAAGGAGCCCGTTGCCGCGCGCCGTCGCCGGCGCTATCGTGGCGCTGTTGCCATCCAACATGGGACGCATGTCGTTTCCCGGGGGTCGAACCATGTCTCGTCGCGCCGCTTCGTTGTCGCTGTCCGCCGCCGCCGCCCTGGCGCTGGTCCTGTTCGTCGGCCTGACCACCGCTGCCCTGCCAGCCGTCGCGCAGGTCGAACCCGTGCCCGCCACCGGCGACACGGCGATCGCGCCCGTCGAGTTGCCGATGGCGCCGGTCGCCGCCGTCCCCACGCCGGACGTCGTGAGTCCGGCCGTGACCGCCGAACCGCCCGTCGGCGCGCCCATCGCCGGCAGCGCCGCGTCGCCGCTCTACGTCGCCGCGGGCGACACGCTGACCGTCCTGGTGGACTACCGGTCCGAGGCCGAGATCGCGCGCGACCTGCAGAACGCCGTCTCCGAGAAGGCGCAGGCCGAACGGCGGCTTGATCGCGCCAGCATGCTGGCGACCGTGGCCGACACGCACATCGACATCAAGGCCAGCGAGATCAAGGGACTGGACGCGCAGATCGCGCTGGCCAAGTCGGAGAAGAACGACGTCAAGCGGGCCGAGCTTGAGGGGCGCCGCAAGTTCGCCCGGACCGAGAAGCAGCTGCTGGAACGGCGCCGCGACCTGCGCCGTCGCGAGATCGAGACGGCCCGCGCCGTGCGCGTCTTCCACGAGGCGGTCGCCAGGGCCTGTCGCCTGGAGATGGACCTAGCGGTCAAGCGCCGCGAGCGCGACTCGATCACGAGCACCGTCGACCCGGACGCCGCTTCCGAGTACCGCAGGCTGCAGGCCGCGATCACGAAGCTGGAGGGCAACGTCCTCGACGCGCAGGTGGACCAGGCCGGCAAGAGGAAGGACCTGGCCGAGCAGGAGGTCCAGCTCGGCAAGGTCCGTCGCGCGGTCTATGATTCGCAGTTGAAGGTGGGCCGCTAGCGCGAGGCCGTCGCGGCGTGCAGCATGGCCTTCAGTTCCAGGTAGTTGTTCGGGTCCGCGAGGTCGTGCGTGGTCAGGTTGTAGACCGCGACCTTGCGGTTGCTGCCGTCGACGATCACCACGTCGCGCCACGTCACATCCCACAGCCCCCAGGCGTTCACGGCCGCGGTGTCCTGCAGCCACGGCAGGTCCTTGCCGACCACGGCCGCCGAATTGCCGCTCTCAAGGCCCGCCGCGTTCACGCCCATGATCCGCACGGCCTGCGGCCAGTTGTCCGCGTTGATCTCGTCCTGCATGACATTGAGATAGCCGAACTGGCTAACGCAGATGCCTCAGGTGGAGTGCCCGAAGTACCACGCCGAGACCTGGTGCAGGTGGTCGCGCGGCGACACGAGCCGGCCCGCCGTCGGCGAATTGGGGTTCACGTCGGTCAGCTGGAAGTCCGGCACGACCGTGGAGGCCGGGTCGGTGGCCTTGTCCTTGCCGCACGCGACCACCAGCGCGGTCAGCAACAGCACCGGGATCAGTCGGGCCAGGCGGTTCGGGCGCATTTCGGCTCCTGTCGTCGATCGGTTGATGCGGGCGCGCTTCAGCGCGTTGCGCGCTTGCGGCGCCGGTGACGCCACAGCCCGGCCTCGACCAGGCGGCGCGTGAACCCGACGTGTCCCTCGGGATCCTGGGCCAGGCACATGTCGGCGCCCCCAAAACTGTCCGGCGGGAAGTAGATGCCGCAGTTGGCGTTGATCTCGAGCATCCACGTCGTGCCCGCGTGGTCCACGCGGATGTCCGCCCGCCCGAACCCGGCGCCCTTGAGCGCCACGAACAGCCGCGCCGACTCGTCCCGCAGCCGCTTCGCCAGCCGCGCATCGGTGACCGGGCCCGAGGTCATGTTGTCGTAGTCGAGCCACTTCATCTTCTCGTGCTTGAAGGTCTCGCCCGTCGGGAAGATGTACTGCACCGGCGGGTATGTGCGCGGCCGGGTGGGGCGGCCCGGCACCTCGGCCACCAGCACGGTGCACTCGGTGCCCTCGATGAACTCCTCGATCAGCGCGGCGCCGTGGCGGCGGATCATCTTGCCGGCCTGGCGGCGCAGCCCGGCCTCGCTGACCACGCGCGAGGCGCGGCTGAGGTCCACGCTGGCGTAGCTGCTGTGGTGCTTGACGATCAGCGGGTAGCGCAGGCGCGCCGCGGCGCGCGCCACATCCTGGTCGGTGCGCGCCAGCACGTGCGCCGGCGTGGCGATGCCCAGCTCGCGGCAGACCCGCTTCATCGTCACGCGCGAGGGCTCGTAGAACTCCGAAGTGGCGCCGGTGAACGGAACGTTCAGCCGCTCCAGGGCGCGCACGACCTCGATGCCGGGCACGTCGCATTCGGGTGTGCCGTCGCACAGGTTGAAGAAGACGTCGAAGCCTTCGCTCACCAGGCGGCGGATGGCGCGCACCGACGTGGCCTTCTCGAGTGTCTCGACATGCCAGGTCGCATCCGGCAGGTAGGGGCGCGGGTCGCAGGGCCAGTCGTCGGCCGGGAACGGGTCCGCGGCGAGGTCCTGGGGGGTCAGCAGGCAGATGCGCACGGGGCGGCGCCTTTCCGCGGTCGATCAGGGTCGGCCGGGCGCGCTCGCGAACCCGTGCAGGGGTCGCCGCGCCGGCGGCGGCCGACGCGCGGCCGCTCCGTCAGGGACGATAGCATGCGCGTCGGTCGCCGTCGAGCCGGGGCTCATTTCACCAGCATCATCTTCCGGGTCGCGGTCGGGGCGCCGGGGCTCTCGGCCCGCAGGAAGTAGACGCCGCTGGCCGAGGGCTGGCCGGAGTTGTCCTTGCCGTCCCACACCACCGTGCGCCAGCCGGCGCCCAGCGGGCCTTCATGCAACATGCGCACGCGCTGGCCGCGCACGTTGTACACGCTCAGCGTCACGGCGCGGGTCGAGTCCAGGTACAGACGCACCGTCACCGAGGGGTTGAACGGGTTCGGGTACGGGCGGTCCAGGGCGACGGGCGCCGTCGGCACGATCGAGTGCGGCCCCACCGCCGACACACCGGGCGCCGAGTACACGCCGTCACGCTTCATGTCGCCCTTGTACGTCGGCCAGGGCACCTTGCCGGCGTCGTAGGCGAACGGCAGGTCCCAGATGTGGCAGAGGAAGTCCCAGCCCGCGTACACCAGGTCGACGCCCTGGTCGCCGTCGATGTCGGTGATCACGGGCGACGTGCGCACCGGGCCGCTCAGCGTGATCGGGAAGCCGTTCATCGGCAGCCCGTTCGCATGGTAGACGTACAGGTTGTAGGGCGCGCCTACGTCGCCGCCGCCGATGCCCTGCACGATCTCGGGCACGCCGTCGCCGTCCAGGTCGCCGACCACGGGGCTGGCCTCCGAACTGCCGGGCAGGTCCACCGGCCAGCCGGCCTTGACCAGGCCGGACGTGCCGTCGGCCGTGTTCGTGCTCAGCACGACGATCTTCGAGCTGAGGCCCGTGGCGTTCGGCGTATAGATGATCTCCAGCTTGCCGTCGCCGTCGAGGTCCGCCAGCGCGGGGCTGGTCGCCCAGTCGTTGCTGGAGGTGTACGGCGTCCGCACCGGGAAACCTGGGTAATCGGTGCCGTCCTCGCGCACGACGTAGACGTAGCGCTGTGCGTCATAGGTCACGAGCTCGACCCGGCCGTCCCGGTCGACGTCGCCGGCCGCGATGTCGACGTTGATGCCGCCGTTCATCAGCTTGGGGAAACCGGGCAGGAACGTACCGTCCCAGCGCATCGCGAACAGCCGCTTGATGCCCGAGGCGTCGTTCTTGGTGCCGAAGACGATGTCGCGCGCCCCGTCGTGGTCCAGGTCGACCAGGGTCGGGCCGCTGCGCGTCCACTCCCACTCGGCCCCGGCGCGCACAAAGAACACACCCTGCGTGGCAGGGTCGTTGTCTCCGTCGCGCACCTCGGTGCCGTCGGCGTTCCAGGCCCAGACGACGCCGTTGAGCGTGTTCACAACGACCTCCGGCAGGTGGTCGCCGTCGATGTCGCCGACAGCCGGCGCCGCCCAGTTGAACGTCGAGCCGTTCGGCCCGATGAGCGGGCGCGGCCACCCGGCCAGTTCGCTGCCGTCGGCCTTGAAGATGTGGATCCGCGCGACCGGGCTGCGCTCGCTGGCGATGATCTCGGCGCCCGGCAGTCCGTCCAGATCCGCCATGGTGACGGCCGACAGTTCCAGCAGCGTCCCGTCGGCGAAGTTCGAGAACTGGCCCAGGGTGAGCGCGACCCCGTCGCCGTTGCGCACCTCGGTGCCGTCGTGGTGCCAGGCGTAGACCTGGCCGCTGGCCAGCACGACCTCCAGGTCGTTGTTGCCGTCGATGTCGCCCACGGCCAGCGGACCGGTGGTCTCACCGTCGAACGACGCCGGGAAGCCGTGCATCTCGGCGGGCGATGTGGAGCAACTGATGACGGCCGAGGCCGCGCTGGGCACCCGGGACGAGTCCACCGCGACGATCCGGTAGTGGAAGGGCGTCAGCAGCGGCAGGCCGGTGTCGACCCACGAGGAAACGCGCGCCACCACGTCCGTGTTCACGCGCGTGAACGGACCCGCGGCCGTCGCCGCCCGGTAGATGTTGTACCCGTAGACGTCCGCGCTCTTCGAAGGCACCCAGAGCAACTCGATGGAATTGGGCCCGAGCGAAGTGTTGGCCTCCAGTTGCGTGGGCGGCGTGGGCCGGCCCAGCGAGAAGTCGTGCCGCACCTTGCGGCCGTACCCGTCCTGCAGCAGGATCCACGCCTTCCCGGCGACGGCCGTGTCGGCCAGCGACAGCGAGAACGTGGTCGAGGCGGTGTTGCGCGCGAGCAGGCCCAGCGATGTCCAGGTGGCGACCGAGTCGCGCACCGTGACGTTCGGGCTGGCCGTCCGCAGCCTGCCGGTCAGCGTGCCCGAGGCGCCGACGCCGAAGTTCTTCACTTCGACCGTGATGGCCACGCGCTCGCCGTTCTCCTGGATGCCGTTGCCGTTGCCGAAGGTCGTGTCCTGCCAGTCCAGAGAGGTCACTTCAGGTTGCGGCGCGTTGACCGCCACGGTGTATTCGGAGTACCAGTGCGTCGTGCCCGAGTAGACGTCCGACTTGAACGTCACCGGGTAGCCGTCCTGCATCGTGTTGGCGAAGTCGACCAGGAGCGGCGACGTCACGGCGGTGTTGGCGCCGGCGGCGGCGTTGCTGACCGTGGCGTACGTCGTCACGACGGTCACGCCGGTCATTGTCGTGGAAAGCGCGCCGCGCAGGCTCGTGCCCGAAGACGTGCCCGAGTTGACGTAGGTCGGCGAGAAGGCGATGCGCTCGCCGGCGTCGATGACGCCGTTGCCGTTGCCGATGCTGCCGCCGGTCCCGTTGTCGACGAACGGCATGCCCGTGATCTTCAGGTAGCGTCCGCTCAGGGTCACCGGGATCGAGCGCGTCGTCGTTGCGAGGTTGGGGCCGGTCACGATCACCGTGGCCGTGCCTGCACTGGGCAGCAGCGCCGACAGCGAAACCGCGCCCGCCGCGTCCGTCGTCCCGTAGACCAGTTCCTCGTTCGACTTGGCCAGGCAGACGGTGGCGCCCGGCACGGCGAGGCCGCCGGCGGTCACCGTCACGCTCACCGTGCGCTGGCCGGCGGCGATGCTCGTCGGCGCCGTCACCGTGGCCGTGCGCGGGGCGGAGCTCCACAGCGCCAGGGCGGGATCGCCCAGCAGCGTGTAGTTCTCGTAGGTCCAGCGGTCGAGGTAGTTGTCCGACGTGTTGGCCAGCCACGGCAGGCGGCTGAGCGCCTGCAATCGGCCCAGGCGGTGCTCGCCGACGCAGTAGAAGTTGCGGAAGAACTCCTGCTGGTACGAATTGGCCGCCGTCGGGAAGGCCTCGCGCGACGACCCGATCGCGCACACGGCGCCGCCGTCGGCGTTCTGCACGAAGCGCTCCATCAGGCAGCTGTTGTCGAACGCCGCCGAGGCGCAGTTCAGGCCGAACATGAGGAACTGGTGCGTGCCGTTGGCCAGGTTGTCGGCGTCGGTGGTCATGAAATTCGCGTCGCCCACCGACATGTTGAAGAAGTAGCCGTGCCCGATCTGGTTCACGATGCCGTAGTTGCCGGTATTCAGGGTGTCGATCAGGGATGCCCGCGTCAGCGGGAGGTCGCGCGGGTACAGAGCGTCGGTCTGGTACATCCGCAGGGACTGCAGGGTGGTGCAGGGCTGGATCAGCGTGGTGACCTGCTCGTTGGCGTAGCTGGCGCCGTCCAGCAGGATCATGTCGCCGGGCTTGTAGTCCTCGGGAAACAGCACTTCGGCGGCGAACAGCGTGCGGCTCGGCCAGGCCGTCCCTGCGGGCAGCGACTCGTAGTTGATGACCTTCTGCACGAAGGTTGCGGCATCGGCCGCCGAGCTCACGGGGGCCCGACCCACGTACACCTCGGCGGCGAAGTCCACGCTGTCGCCGGGTAGGTCGTACTTGGCCGGCTGCCCGAACCAGGCGTCGCCGTCGGCGTTCCAGTTGCCGTCCAGGCACGCGAAATAGAGGTCGCACGGGATGGACGTGTAGGCGTTGGGCGGGTAGAGCGAGTTGTCGATGTAGCGCGGGGGCAGCACGTCCGAGTCGCCGCCCAGCAGTACGTACTGGACGCCCCACTTCGTGTAGGCGTCGCGGATGTACATGCGCATGGTTTCCTGGATGTCGGCGCCGTTGCGGTAGTTCGCGGCGATGTACTCGCGCGTCGCCACCACGGTCGGCATGCCGCGGGCGGTGCGGTAATTGGCCAGTACCTGGAACGACGCGGCCAGCGTGTTGTTCGTGATGATCAGGCACGTGACCGGGCTGCCGGTCAGGCTGGGCGTCTTGTCCGGCGAGAAGCCGGCCGGCGCGCTGACAAATGTGCCGTCCGCGCGGCGCGTCGCCGACACGGCTTCGGGATTCGCCACCAGGCGCTCGAGCACCTGCCGATTGTCCTCGGCCTCGCCCGGCACCAGGCGCTCGCGCTCGGCGACGTCGGGCGCGGCGCCGTCGGCCCACACCACACGCACCGCGTAGTCGGACAGGAACTCGCAGGCGCCGACGTCGTCGCCGGGCATCGTGCGCAGCGGCGTGACCGCCACCGCCAGCAACTGGTAGCCGCGCCACACATGCGTCGACCAGCCCGACACCCACGCGCCCGTCGCGCGCTTGTCCATCATCGCCGCCACGTCGGCGACACCGAGTTTGCCGCCGTTGCCCGTCGTCACTTCGCCTGACAGGGCCATCCGCCCCGGCACCTTCACCAGCGTCGTGGCCAGCGGTTCGATCACGACATCGGCCACGCGGCGGTTCGCCGGCACCAGCAGCAGCATCTCGCGGCTCGGGAGCATGGCGCGGCCGGGCACCGGAACCAGTCGCGTTCCGGGCAACTCGGCGGCCACCGAACCATCGGCCTGGGCTGTCCAGCGCAACTGCGCGGCGTCGAAGCGATCCTCGTGGACGACGTCGCCGGCGGGTGTCGCGGCCAGGGTGGATCCGGGCGCACCACTGATGACAACAAAGAACAACAACAGGGGCATGATGCCCGTGCAGGGGCGATGCATAGTGGCCTCCGGTGCGAGGTGATGAGAGCGATGGCGGGCATTCCGTCAGCCCGCCGCATCGGGGCGCATCCGTGCGCTCCGGGTGCCTGAGAAAGAGTAGCATATTTCATCATGTTACCGCAATGGAGGTGGCTGCCTGATGGGTGACAACCCCTCTTTTTTTGAACGTTTAATATCATTCTTACAGTATTCACGCATCTGATCTTTTTTCCGTTTCCAGCCGCCCCCCGGGGACCCATCTTCACCCGATGGACACCCCCGCCACCACCCACGCCGCCTGGTACGATCGCCAGTGGCCCCGCCTGAGCGCGGGCGGCACCTGGCTGCGCGGGGGCGAGATCAACACCGTCCCGGCCGCCGAGTGGGAGCGCCGCCCGTTCCGGGTCCTGGTCGCCCGCCTGTCCACCTACCGCGACACCGCCGTCTCGACCTCGCACCTGCTCATCCACGCCATCATCGACGGGCTGGGCGGCGCCTACCCCGACCTGGCCTGGCTGCCGCCGCCCCGCGACGGCGAACTGATGACCCAGGACAGGATTCCGTGGCTGCTGGGCACCCAGACCAAGCGCGGCGCGCGCGATTTCGACTGCCTGGGCGTCTCGGTCTCGGTGCCCCAGGAGACGGTCAACCTGGCGGCGATGCTGCTGCGCAGCGGCATCCCGACCGACCGGCGCGAGCGGCTGGACGATGCCGGCGCGCCCCTGGTCATCGCCGGCGGGGCCAGCGTGGGGGCGGTCGCCGCCCTGTATTCGGACGAGTCGGGCGTCGACGGTATCTTCGTGGGCGACGATGCGGCGGCCATCGCCGACCTGTTCCGGCGGTGCCGCGACGGCCGCGCCGCGGGGCTCGGCAAGCGCGCGATCCTCGACACGCTGCGCGACATCCCCGGCTTCGTGCTGCCCGGCGAGGCCGCCGCTCCCGCCGTGGCCGGCCGCCTGCCCGAAGCCGCCGCGACGCCCCCGGACCCTGCGGCGGGGTCCGCCTGGCCCAATGCTGCCGCCATGCCCGTCAGCTACGAACCCTCGCGCACCGGCATCATCACCGTGCCGGTCACCGAGGGCTGCCGCTGGAAGTGCAGCTTCTGCTACGAGTCGTGGCTGCACCCGCGCTACCGCAGCGTGCCGGGCGCAGACATCGACGCGCGCGCCCGCGAACTCAAGGCATGGTCGGGCGCCCACCGCGCCGACGTCTTCAGCTTCAACTTCGACATGCACGAGGACATCCGCGGCATCATCGACCGGCTCAGCCAGCGCTTCGATCGCATCGGGCTGAAGAGCCAGCGCTTCGACCAGCTGGCCGGCGACCCGCGCATGCTCGAGCTGATGCACGCGGTCGGCAAGACGAGCATCACCTGCGGGATGGAGGGCATCTCCGACCGCCTGCGCGCCTACCTGAACAAGCGGCTCGAGGATGAGAAGCTGCGGCGCGCATTGACGGCCATCGCGGGCGCGAAGATGCGCCAGGTGAAGATCTTCCTGATCGCGACGGGCCGCGAGCAGGACGACGACTTCGCCGAGTACGCCGCGCTCCTGGCCTGGTTCCGCGCCGAGTTGGAAGGCCAGGGCCGCCGCCCGCGCATCATCTTCTCGATCACGCCGCTGGTGCACTTCCCGTCGACGCCGCTGGTCTACGAGGCGCCGCCGTCGCCCGAACTGGTGGCGAAGATGGTGCGGCGCATCGCCATCACGACCAAGCGCGCCGGCTTCCAGGTGCGGGCCGCGGCGCGTGATCCGGAGGCCGTCGTCTCGCAGGCGTTCGTCAGCGGCCGGCATCCGAACGCCGTCGCCGAAGGCGAAGCCACACCCGCCGGCGATGCGCGCGCCGTCTGGCGCGCCGTGGTCGGCGCCGTGCGCGAGGGCGGTTACGTCTACTACGATGCGATCACCGGCGACTTTGCGGTCGACTTTCTGACACGGTTGGCGCGCGAGACCGGTGTGGGGGAGGAAGCGGGCGAGGCCGGCGCGCCATTCGCGCCGCCACTGGTCATCGGCACGCCCGAGGAGCCCGTGCGCCGCGTCCACGCGCTGAGCCTGCGCGGGCTGGCCGGTCCGGCCGGCGCACCGGACCCGAAGCGGGCGAACGCCGCCGCCACTACGAACGCGCCCGCGCGCCCGCCGCGCACCGAGCGCGCCGCCACCTCGAC
>CAIOLW010000215.1 GCA_903859215.1 uncultured bacterium
GCCGCGCCGATGGCCGTGATCACGCCGCGCCGTCCGGGCAGGTCGTGGCGCTGCAGCGTCAGGAACAGGTCACTCAGGCGATCGAGGTGCATGTCCTGCAGCGCCCGTTCGTCGTTCGTCAGCGCATCCAGCCGGGCCAGCCAGTCGGGGTCGCGCCGCGACCGCGGCGAGCGGCTGAAGATGAAGTTCAGCCAGTCGCAGCACACGGCCGGGGCGGTCTCGGGCGCATATCCCTGATGCAGGCGCGCCAGGCCGAGGCCGGAAACGGCCTGGTCCAGCAGCGAACTGCACTCGACCTCGTAGTCAAGGCGTCGGGCATCGACATCGTGCCAGTGCGAGAACACGCGCTCAAGCAGCTCCGCGTTGGCGCCCTCGGCGGCCGCCTCGAGCAACTCGACCGTCGCCTCGTGGCGGGCGGGGCCGAACTCGACGCGCTCCAGCTCGGCCAGCGCCGCCTCGGCATCGCGGCCGAACAGCAGCATGACGAACCTCGCGCGGACGAAGCTGCGGTCCTCGTCGTTGTCCACCGCGGCGACGATGTTGCGGACGATGTCCACCGGCTCGACGGCGATACTTGTGGTGAGGTCTTCCACGATGCGCTGCCGGTACCAGTGGCGCCGCATCCGGTCGAAGTCGACTTCCAGGCGCGCCGGCAGGCCGCGCAGCCGGGCGATCCAGTCGTTCACCGGTGCTCCCGGTTCCGGCTGGGCCGGCAGCATCGAGGCGGTCAGCATCTCGACGACCACCTGCTCGCGGTACAGTTGCAGCCGAAGCTCGGCCGCCAGGCCGACGAAGCCCTCCAGCGCCCGGCGCAGGTCCTCGTCGCGCGCCGGCATGTCCGTCTCGTGCGCGATCAGCACCAGCCCGTTGTCCACCCAGCACGCCGCACCGCCGCGCCGCATGATCTCGTCCGTCACCGGCGACAGCCCCGGCGGGCCGGCGCGGGAACCGAACACGGCGCTGATCTGTAGACGTCTCTTCTGCAGCATGCCGTCGCGATAGTGCTCCACGGCGCGGAAGCCGAGGACATCTTCCCCCAGGACACGCCAGCACGGCGCCAGCCCGGCAACGGGACGGCAGCCGAGGGTCTCGAGCATGGGCCCGAGGTCGGGCGTCGCCAGGTCCTCGTCGACACGCCCCGCCGGCTTGCGCACGGCGCAGGCCAGGCGCCGGAACAGGCTGGCCAGGCGCTCGAGGTCGGTGGAGTCGGTGCTGCTCCAGCGGCGCAGAATGACGGTCGCCCCCCCGTTCGCGCGCTCCATGCCCTCGTCCAGGACCAGGCCGTTGTCGGCGATGATCTTCGCCACGTACGGGATTACGCCCACTTCGAGGTCGCAATTGTCGTAGGTCGGGTACCCCGACAGCAGGTGTTGCGGCGGGTCGATCGGCACGCTGTAGAGGGCTTCCCTGATGGCGCGCTTGCACACGAACGTTGCGCGGTCCCCGAAGTCCCTCAGTTCAGCCCGAGCCAGCCCGATGTGGGCCGCCTGTCCCTGCGTCCCATCGGCCGTGCAGACCTGGTCGAACCAGTTGCCGCAGACCCGCAGCAGGTCTTCCGCGCTCGCCAGGCCTTCTCGCCAGGCCTTGTGCGCCGCTTCATCCTGCTTGAAGGCCTTCATCACGCCCTCCGACAGACCCTCTTCGGCCAGGAACACCCGGGGCACAACGGTGCCGGCAGCGACGGAAGGCCCTTCCTGCAGGCCGCGCAGCAGGACCGCGCCGAACACCGCCGCGGCCAGCGTCCGACCCGCGGCGACGGCGCCCTCGCCGCCTTCGCGCAAGGCATCCCAATCGACGGTCGGCCACTGCGCCGTCGGCGAGCC
>CAIOLW010000216.1 GCA_903859215.1 uncultured bacterium
CTTCGCGCAGGCGCGCGAGTACCGCGGCGAGACGTACCTGGCGCTGGGCCAGGTCGACAAGGCCGAGGGCGAGCTGGCGGTGCTCAAGGGACTGAAGTCGCGCTATGCCGCGCAGCTGGAGCAGTCGATCGGGCTGTACCGCGAGCGCGAGGCGCAGGCGACGGCGCACCCGGAAGGGAAGTAGTCCGGGCCGGCGGGCAGGCGTCAGGCCGGCACGTACTGCAGGTCGTGGCTGCGCGCTTCGGATTCCTCGGCCCCGGGGAACGCGGCGTGGATCGCCCGCACCTCGTCGACCCGGGCCATGAACGCGCTCACGCAGATCGGGTCGAAGTGCGTACCGCTGCTCGCGGCCAGGAAGTGCAGCGCCTGCTCGATCGGCCAGCCGTCCTTGTAGGCGCGCGCGCTGGTCAGTGCGTCGAACACGTCGGCGATGGCGACGATGCGGGCCGGCAGCGGGATCATGCCGCTGGACAGGCCGAGAGGGTACCCGGAGCCGTCGTGCTTCTCGTGGTGCGACCGGGCGATGCCGGCCGCGATGCGGAGCATCTGCGAGGCGCTGCCGCGCAGGATGCGGTAGCCCGCCTCGGCGTGCCCCTTCATGATCTCGAACTCCTCGGCGGTCAGTTTCCCCGGCTTGAGCAGGATGCTGTCGGGAATCGCGACCTTGCCGATGTCGTGCATGGGCGCGGCTTTCAGGATCAGGTCGCACTGGCCCTTCGGAAGGCCCATCTGCACGGCGATGAGGTGCGAATAGCGCGCCATGCGCAGGATGTGGGCGCCGGTCTCCGGGTCGCGGAACTCCGCCGCGCGCGACAGGCGCGTGATCATCTCGTCCTCGCGCTGGGCGATTTCCTTCGTCGCTTTCGCGACCTCGAGCGCCAGATGCGCTGCGCGGTCGGCCAGCAGTTGCTGGCTGCGGCGCAGCGCCGTCATGTTCTTCAGCCGCGCCCAGAACTCGATGGCGTCGACCGGCCGCTGCAGGATGTCGTTGGCGCCGCAGCGCAGCGCCTCGTACCGCGTCTCGCGGTCATGGTCGGAGGTGAGCATCAGGATCGGCGTGTCGGCCTTGTCGGGCAGTTCGCGGAAACCGCGGATGAACGCGATGCCGTCGATCTCCGGCATCATGAAATCGACGATCACGACGTCGACGTCGTTCTCCGTGCACCACAGCAGGGCAGCCAGCGGGTTCTGGAAGGGGATGGGTTCGCAATCGTCGACCTTGCGCGCGAGGTGCGTGACCAACTCCAGGTTGACGATGTTGTCGTCGACAATGACGATCCGCATGGAGACGGGCCCCGCAGTTGAAGTTCGCCCGGGCGATGTTGTCCGCAGGGGCTGTATCGGCGGGCGGGACACCGGCTTGAGCGGCCGGATCGGCGAACCCGGGCTGGACGGAACCGCCCTGCAGGGCCTATAACGACAGGGCCATGGGTCGGGAGCGGGCCAGTGGGGCCTGCCGGGGCGTAATCGGAGGCGACAGACGCGTGAAATACGAACGACGAACCACGCCGCTGGCGACGCGAATGCAGTTCCTGCGCCGCATGGCCGGTCATTTCGCGGTCGCGAGCGCCGTCCTGGCCGCTTCGCTGGGCGGTGGCATGGTGGGCTACGCGCACTACGAGGGCCTGGCCTGGCGCGACGCCTTCCTGAACGCGGCGATGCTGCTGGGCGGGATGGGCCCCGTGAACGCGCCGGTGACGAGCGCGGGCAAGATCTTCGCGGGCGCCTACGCCCTGTATGCCGGCCTCGTCTTCATCATCATGGCCGGCATTGTCGCCGCGCCGCTGGCCCACCGGATGCTGCACAAGTTCCACTGGGACGAGGCCGACGACAACTGACGGATGTTCCGCCTACGCCCCGGATTCCCGGTCCAGCACCTCGCGCACCTTGCCGACGAGGCTGTCGCGCGTGAACGGCTTCGCGAGGAAATCCCGGCTCTCGTCCACGGTGAACTCGATGCCGACGGCGGCGTCCGCGTAGCCGGACATGAAAATGCGCTTCATGAGCGGTCGCGGGTGCCGCAATTGCGCGGCCAGTTCCCGCCCGTTCAGGCCCGGCATGACGATGTCGGTCAGCAGCAGGTGGATCTCGCCGGGATGACCGACCGCCAGCCGCTTCGCCTCTTCGGGCGTCGCTGCCGACAGGACCGTGTAGCCGCAACGCTCGAGGATCCGGCGCACCGCGCGGTTCACGGTCGGCTCGTCCTCCACCAACAGGATGGTTTCGTGGCCGCCCGGCTGCGGCGCCGACTCGTCGGCGGCGACGGTGGGCAGTGCGGTGACGGCCAGTCGCGGCAGGTGGATGATGAACGAGGTCCCGGCGCCGGGCTCGCTGCGCATGACGATGAAGCCGCGATTCTGCTTCACGATGCCGTAGACGGTGGCCAGGCCGAGGCCGGTGCCGGCGCCCACGGGCTTTGTCGTGTAGAACGGCTCGAAGACGTGTTCAAGCGTCGTGGCGTCCATGCCGCAACCGTCATCGCTCGCCGTGATCGTCGTGTAATCGCCCGGCGAACTGTCCGCGTGGTCGGCGCAGAACGCCTCGTCGATGGCCACGCTGCCGGTCTCGATCGTGAACGTCCCCGCGCCGGTGATCGCATCGCGCGCATTGACCGCGAGGTTGGCCAGCACCTGGTCGAACTGCGAGCGGTCGATCCGGACCGTGCCGACGTCGACGCCCGGGCGCCAGCTCACGTCGATGCCTTTGCCGAGCAGGTGGCGCAGCATGTTCAGCATGCCGGCCACGGTCTCGTTGGGGTCCATGACCGCGGGCGCGACGTTCTGCTTGCGGGCGAAGGCCAGCAACTGGCGCACGAGGTCGGCGGAACGGCGGGCGCTGTCGGCGATCTCGTCGATGTGGGAGCGCACCGGGTGGCCCGGCTCGAGGTCGTCGCGGCAGAACTCCAGGTAGCCCATCATGCCCTGCAGGAAGTTGTTGAAGTCGTGCGCCACGCCGCCGGCGAGCCGGCCGATCGACTCCATCTTCTGCGCGTGCACGAGCTGGCCCTCGAGCTTGGCCCGCTCCTGTTCCGCCGCCGTGCGGTCGGTGATGTCCTGGATCGTCCCCAGCATCTTCAGCGGACGACCCTCGCCGTCGAACTCGAGCCGGCCCAGCCCGTGCACGCGGCGTTCGGCTCCGTCATTGTGCCGCACGATCCGGTACTCGCGGTCGAACGGGGAGCCGCGCCCGATGACTTCGTCGGCGAGATAGGCGGCCATGTCGGCCCGGTCGTCGGGGTGGATCAGCTGGACCCAGCCCGCCGCGGCCGTGCGGTCGTAGCCCTCGTCGATGCCGAAGATCCGGTCCAGCACTTCCGAGCTGCGCCAGATGCCCGCGGGAACGTCCAGGACGTAGCTGCCGAGCCCGGCGATGACCTGCGAGTCGCGCAGCAACTGCTCGCTCTCGCGCATGGCGGCTTCGCCGTGCCGGAGCGCCGTGATGTCGATGCCGCAGCAGATCATGCAGGGCTCGTCGTTGAGCAGGCAGCGCACGCCGGTGAAATAATAGGGCGTGCGATCGCCGTTCCGCGAGACGAGGGAGGCCTCGAAGTCCGCGGCGCCGTGGGTGAAGACCTGCTTGATGCGCTGGGCGACCAGCGGACCCTCGTCATCGCCGAAGAAGTGGAGTGGCTGCATGCCGGCGATTTCCGCGGCGGAGTAGCTGGAAGCGGTCTGCAGGTTGGCGTTCCAGCGCAGGAAACGGCCGTCGGCGTCGACGAGGCAGACGATGCCCGGCATGCCCTGGATGATGGCGTCGGACAGGCGCCGCTCGGACTCGACGGCCAGGTTCGAGCGCCGCGCCTCACGGTTCTGCCGCGCGATGATCACGAGCAGCGTGGCGAACACCCCCATGATGACGACGATAAGCCCGGCCAGTGACTCGATCAGGCGACGGGAGCGGCTCTCGTACTTGGCGACCTCGCCGGCGGTCCGCTGCGCGAACATGGCGTAGAAGTCGTCGATGGGCTTCATGATGTTGGTCTTGTTGCGGTGGTAGGCCTCGTCGAACATCAGGCGCCGGGCCAGTTCGCGATCGGGCGCTCCCTTGACGGTGAAGTGCCCCGTCCCGTCGTCGTACAGCCCCTTGACAGCGTTCATCGCGACCCGCTCGGTCGCCACGAGGGCGTCGGAGTAGTGCTGCGCAGACGTCAGCTTCGCCAGTTCGGCCTCGGTGAATCCCGTCTTGAGCATCAGGGAGCGCAGCGATTCGGCGGGGCCGTCGGGGCGGGGCTTCGGGTTGTCGGCGGTGACCAGGTCCCAGTAGAGGCGGTTGTAGTCCACGGGGCGCGGAAGCTCGCCGTTGCGGATGCCCAGGATGGTCCAGTAACGGCGCTCGTATGTCTCGTCGCCGGTCACGACGTAGGTGCGCGCCATGCGGGTGAGGTCGTCCGAACTCTGGCGCAGCTCGTCGGCCAGCTGGAAGGAGCGGATGTGGATCTGCTGGCTGCGCCGGAGGTCACGCTCGGTGTGCAACATCAGGACGGTGACGACGGCCAGCCCGAGGGCCAGCACGAGCTGGACGGCGAGGAAGTTCCGGTAGGGTCTGGCGGGCGACATGGCATCGTCTCCCGGATCGGGCTGGCGCGGCCGACAGGTCAGTGTGTCACACTATAACGTAACTCCTTATTTATCGACCGGAAATCCCGTAGGCGTAGCGGGAACGAAGAGGCGGCCGCCGCCCGGGAGGACGGCGGCCGCCGGTATCGGCAGGGTCGGGCTCAGCGGAACAGCGACTTGACCCCGCCCCACGACGTCGCACTGGTCGGCGTGGCCTGGGGGGTGAGGAACCCGCGGATCTCGCCGCCGGCGTACACGCTGGTATGGATGTTGAGGTAGGCCTTGCCGTCGACGATGCCCTGCACCAGGAAGGCCTCAGCACCGGCGGTGGTGCCGCCGTGCGCGGTGACGAA
>CAIOLW010000217.1 GCA_903859215.1 uncultured bacterium
ACGGAGTTCCCGGCAGCCGGCACCGGGGCCGGGCTCCAGGCGCCGACCACGACATGGGCGCTGTTGTCGACCGTGACCCCGGGGATCGCGATCCCGTTGGGCCCATAGAGCACCACCGACACCGGTTGCAGGGTGGTGCTCCCGTCGACGCCGCCGGTGAACGTGAACCGGAGCAGCTCGCCGGGGCCGGTCGTCTGGCAGGTCGACCCGATGATGACCGCGAACCCGTGCCACACGCCCGGCGAAGGGAATTCACAGCTTTCCCAGACCATGCAGGGCACCGAAGAGAACATGCCGCCGTGCACGCACCCCATGGCGGTGATCAGCGCCGGGTCGCCCTGGAGCGTCAGCTCGATCGAGCGCACGGCCACGGCGCTGTCCAGGCGCAGCGACACCGATCCGGCCTGCCCGCGGCTGAGCGTCTGCTCGGGCGGGTCCAGGCGCAACGACTGAGCGGCAGCCGGCATGGCCAGGCTGCCCATCAGGACGGCGGTCAGGAGCAGTCGCGTGCCGAGCGGTTTCATGCGGCCTCCGGGTTCAACGGTAAAGCGATTTGAGCGTGCCCCAGCTGCGGGATTCGCTGGCCACGGCGCAATCGAAGCTGACCTGGGCGCTGCCGGCCACGTACGGGTTCGGCGCGTTCTCGCCGTCGCGGAGCTGGGCGCGGCGCAGGACGATGGGGCTGACGCCGCCGGCATGGCCGGCGAAACTGAGGTGCGCAAGAGAGCCCGCCCCGGTCACGGTGCAGCCGAGGGTGGCGAGGCTCAGGACGACGCTGTCGGCATCCGCCACGATCGGACTGTGCGCAAACCAGGCGCAGCCCCCGTCCGTGAACATGTCGCCGGCCGTCGCGGAGAGCGGGCGGATGACATTGCGGTCGAAGCCGACGACCAGGCAGGCGCCGCGCAGGTCGGTCGGGATGCCGTCGACGACCACGTCGACGGTCCAGGTCTCGGTGCACTGGAACTGCCCGTGGTCGGGCGCGAAGCCGATCGTCGCCTGGGCCCGGGCCCGCCCCGGCAGGACGAACAGCAGGATCGCCAAAAACACCGCCGGGAGCGCGGCTGCGGCGGAAGGACGCGTCGTGCGTCGATGGTGTGCGGGGCGTGCCACGTTGCTGTCTCCAGGGGTGTCGGTCGCCAGCTCGCATCTGGTACGTTGAACAACCTTGGGCTTGCGGGGCCCCGCCGAAGCGGGGCCCCGCGTCCCACCGTCCTACTTCATCAACAACATCTTCCGGGTGACTTCCTGGCCGTCCGTGCGGACACGGTACAGGTACGTACCCGACGCGGCAGGCTTGCCCGCATCATCCATACCGTTCCAGAGCACCGTGTGCGTACCCGCCGCGCGGCTCTCGTTGAGCAGCGTGCGGACGCAGCGGCCGCCCAGGTCGAAGATGCCCACCTGGACCGGGCCAGTGCGCGACATGTCGAACGAGATGGTCGTCTGCGGGTTGAACGGGTTCGGGTAGTTCGGCCGCACCGCGAAGGCGCCCGGCAGCTGGGTGCCGACGCTGATCTCGGCCTTCAGTGCGGCATTGTCGAGGCCACGGGCGTCGACAACGATCGAACTGATGTCACTGATGCCCTCGATACGCAGCAGCTCGCCGGAGCCGCTCATGCCGAGGTTCGAGCCCATCACGGCCAGGTTGATGTCCAGGCCCGTGCCCAGTTCGAACATCACCGGGTTCGACTGGTCGGCGAGCAGGGCTCCCGGCACAGCGACGATCTGACCGTCGGCGACACCCGTCAGGTGCAGACCCTTGAGGGCGGCGCACGGCGTGCTCAGCTGCAGCGCCCACGCACCGTCGCCCACCTTGGTCCAGGCCAGGACCGGCGCGGTGTGGTCGTAGCCGAGGGCCTTCGAGGGGCCGGCGACGCCGAAGTTCAGGGCGAAGATCATCAGGTCCTCGAAGTTGATCCTGCTGTCGGTCGCGGGAATGCCGGTGCCGGAGTGGTCATCGGTCGGACCCACATCCGACTCGTTGTCGTAGCCACCAGCACCGCCGGC
>CAIOLW010000218.1 GCA_903859215.1 uncultured bacterium
ACGCCGGCCGAGGCGCGCGGCACCATCGATCACCGCGTGACAGTGGATGAGTTGCTGGGGCGGCGGTTGTTCGTCAGTCGGACCCGCCTGCCGGCCAGATGGGTGGATTACTACTGGCGGGCGGTCAACACGCGGGCGCTGGCGCGGCAGCGGCGGCATGAGTTGAGCTACGCGGCGTAAGCGGGTGAAAGAGACCCGGCCGCGCCTACCTGCGGTACGGCTGGACACATTTTCAATGGCACAACCGATACATTACCCCGAATATGTGGCGAAACTCAGGTCGCCGTGAGGAACCGTCATCGACCATCACCGATTCAACGCCGCACGCGGGATCTTCGCCGAGGCCCTGGCCCAGCCGCCGGAGGCCCGCGCGGCCTTTGTCGGCCAGGCCTGTGGGGACGATGCGGAACTCACCGCCGAGGTGCTGTCCCTGCTGGCCTGCCACGTCGAGGGTGACGAACCGGTCGCCGGCTGGTTCCGAGGGCCCGAACAGGAATCGTTGCCGGAGCGGATCGGCCCGTATCGCGTGCTCGACCGTGTCGGCCAGGGCAGCATGGGCGTCGTCTACCGCGCGAGGACGCCGGCGGACGATGAAACGGCGCCGGTCGTGGCCCTCAAGGTGCTGCGTCCCGGCTTCGTCACGAGCCAGCGCGAGCGCCGCTTCGAACGCGAGATCGAGGCGTTGCGCCGGCTCGACCACCCGGGCATCGCGCGCCTGCTCGATGCCGGATCGGCCGACGGCATCGCCTACCTGGCCACCGAGTGCGTCGAGGGCCTGACGCTCACGCGCTGGCGGGTCGAGTCGCAGCCGCCGCTGGCCGACCGGTTGCGCGTCCTGGCCGATCTCTGCGATGCCGTCCAGTGCGCGCACGATCAGGGCGTGATCCACCGCGACCTCAAGCCCGAGAACATCCTGGTCACGGCCGACTGCCGCGTGAAGGTGCTCGACTTCGGCATCGCGCAACTGAACGACGGCGACGTGCCGCTGGAAACGCTTGCCACGCAGACGTGGCAGCTGATGGGCACCATCCTGTACATGAGCCCCGAACAGGCGACCGGTGGCACCGCGGCCATCGACGCGCGCTCGGACATCTACGCGCTCGGCGTCATCGCCTTCGAACTGCTGACAGGCGACGTCCCCTACAAGCTGAGCCGCCTCTCGACGCCGCGGGCACTTCTGGAGATCACGACCAGCGAACCGCGGCGACTGGGCGATCTCGACAACGCCCTCGACCTCATTGTCCGTCACGCCCTCGAAAAGGATCCGGGCCACCGCTACCAGGCCGCCGCCGCGATGGCAGCGGACATGCGGCGGTTCCTGGCCGGCCAACCGATCTCGCTGCGGCGCCCGGGCGCGGTTCGGCGCCTGCGACGGGCGCTGCGCGCGCGGCCGCGGCTGCGGCGGCTCACGCTGGCGGCGGGGATCGCCGCGATCGCGGTCCTGGCCACGCTGTTCGTGTCCCAACACACTGCGTCGCAGGAAGGACCCACCTGGACGGGATTCTACGCGCGGTTGGAAGAGGGCGATCACCTGAAGCAATTCGGTCCGCCGACGCGGGACAACTACCTCGCCGCGGCGGCCATCTTCCAGCAGGCCCGCCTCGACCTGCCTCGCCTGCCGGCGACAGCGTACTCGGTCGATCTGGATCGATACGTCCAGTGGCGACTGGGCGAGGTGTACCATGCCCTCGCCGAGCTCGACCATGACACCGACATGTTCGAACAGGCGCGTGGCTGGTGGCAGGACGCGGCGCAACTGCCGTGGACACCGGGCACCGCCCTGGGGATCCCCCGTGAAGCGCCCGTGCGGGCCAGCCTGCTGCGCCTGGGCGCGCACGAGGCAGCCCGCGGTGAAGGCTTGATCTGGGCCGGCTTGGCCCGCCTGCGGATGCCGGTGACCAACTACCACCGTGCGATCAACGAGGACCGGATCGCCCTCGCAGCCCTGGCCGCCGGCAGCCGCAACTACCACGACCCCGACCTGGCGCCGGGCGACCGCGCCGGGGACCTGGCCGGTGTGCTGGTGCAGTACGGGTCGGCGCTGACCTCCCTCGGCGCAGTGGTGGATTCCCTGGCGATTGTGGAACAGGGCCTGGCTGCGCTGCGCGAGGCGGGGGCGACAGGCGGCCTTCAGGATGCCGGCGGCCGGTCGCTCCTGGAGGAGGCGTTCGGCGCGGGTTACCTGCGCCTTGCCGGTTGGTCCCAGGACCCTCCGGCGATCGCGGCGTATCTCGACAGCTCCCAGGTCCACCTCGACCGTGCGCGCGACCTGCGCGGCGTCGAGGCCGGTCGCAGTTACTGGCG
Source organism: uncultured bacterium (assembly GCA_903859215.1). Lineage (GTDB taxonomy): Bacteria > Krumholzibacteriota > Krumholzibacteriia > LZORAL124-64-63 > LZORAL124-64-63 > CAINDZ01. The sequence goes on from CAIOLW010000218.1 coordinate 2,305, forward strand.
CCTGCGCCTGTTGCGCAGCAACGTCTGGACCGTGCGGGAGGAGATCGCGACCGATGACACGGAAAAGGACCGCTGCCTCGGGCTGTCGCGGGATGAGGCCCTGATGTCATACGCGCCGCTGCGGGCGGGCACTGACGACATGGAGCAGGCGGTGTCCGATGTCACCCTGGCGAACATCTCGGCGCACCTGGCGGCGCTGCATCATGACCGACCGGGCTTTGCGCGCGCCGACTCGCTGCTGGGCTGCGCGCGGCCCATCCTGACCGGCGACCGGTTTCCGGTCAGGTACGGCGAGTTCGCACTGCAGGAAGCCATCATCGCGCGCCATCGCTGGCAGGCCATGGGCAATGCGGCGGATAGCCTCGCGGCGGCGCAGGGTTGCGTCAGGGCCAGCGGCGCGGTGACGAAGGCGGAGTGGCCGTCGATCCATCGCTGGATCGCCTCCGAGCAGGAACTGCTGACGCATCCCGGGCGCTGAGTTCGCTGCGACGAGGCGACGGGACAGCCGGGTCGGGCGTACGCCATCTTGGTTCGGTAACCGCACAATGTATCTGTCGCCCGTCGGAACGGCTGCTTGCACCAGATGGTGATTGGCAGGACACTCACATATGGCTCCTGCTCCCCCCAAGAGACGGCCGCCGGAGTCCCCCCACCAAACGGGGCGCGCCCGGGCTCCGAGGTTCTTCCCAAGGTTCGCGATCATGGCCTGGCACGAGTCGACCGCTGATGCAGAACGTCACCCGCGTCACGACGCGAGCCGTCCGGCCGATGGTACTACCGGAATACCGCCGCCCATTGTCCCCCTTCCCCGCATGAGCCATTACGCCGCCTGGTTGGTGCTGGCGGCCTCCATCGTGGTCTTGGGCATAACGACCATCTATCTCAAAGGCAGCGCGGAGCGGGGCGCGGACCGGGCATTCGCGCAGCAATGTGACGACATCCGCGATGCCATCGCGGTGAGGCTGGACGACCATGCCCGCATCCTGGTCGATTGCGCGGCGTTGTTCGAAGCGTCCGATGCGGTCACCCGCAGGGAATGGAAAATCTTCACGCAGAGCCAGAAGAGCGCAAGGGATCTCCCCGGCATCCAGGGCGTCGGGTTTTCGTTGCTGATCCCGCGCGCGGAACTGGATCGGCATCTCCGGGAAATCCGCGCCGAGGGCTTTCCGGATTACACGGTGAAACCCGCAGGCAACCGGGAAACCTACACCTCCATCATCTACCTCGAGCCGTTTGCCGACCGCAACCTGCGCGCGTTCGGCTACGACATGATGACCGAGCCGGTGCGGCGCGCAGCCATGGAACAGGCACGGGATGCGGATCTGCCGATCTTGTCCGGTAAAGTGGTCCTGGTGCAGGAAACCGAAACGGCCAGGCAGGCCGGCACCCTGATGTACGTCCCGGTCTACCGCAAGGGCATGCCGATCGATTCGGTGGAACGGCGTCGCGCGGCGATCTTCGGTTGGGTCTACAGCCCCTACCGGATGAACGACCTGCTGCAGGGGATATTGGGCGCCCGCACTCTGAAGATGGACGATGGCCTGCAGCTGCAGGTGTTCGATGGGGACCAGCCCGCGCCCGAGCAGTTGCTGTATGAGTCCTCGCCCCGGGAGAACGGCAACCAACGTGCGCTCGCCGCGCGACTTTCGCGCCGGTTGCCGGTGGATTTCAATGGCCATCGGTGGACACTGGCCTTCAGCCGGGACGGCGACGGGCTCTTCACGGCCGCCTATGCGACGATGTGGCTCAGCCTGGTCGGCGGCGCGGTCATGGCGCTGCTGTTGTTCCGGCTGGTCCGGATCCAGCAGGATGCGCACGCTGAAGCCAGGCGGCTGGCGGAGGCGCTGACGGTCGACCTGCGGGTCAGCGAGCAGTCCTACCGCAACCAGTTCGTGAGCAACTCGTCGGTCATGCTCCTGATCGATCCGGATGACGGGACGATTGTGGACGCCAACGATGCGGCGCAGCGATATTATGGTTATACCCGCGAGCATTTGCTGGCCATGCGGATAACGGAGATCAACACCCTGCCCGCGGAGTTGGTCCTTGAGGCCTTGGCCTCGGTCAACATGGGACACAATTTGCGGTTCGATTTCCAGCACCGCCTGGCTGATGGTTCGGTCCGTGATGTGGAGATCGCGTCGAGCCGCATCCATTTCGGCGGGCGCGTCCTCCTGCACTCGATCATCCAGGACGTCACCGAGCGTGCGCAGGCGATCGCGGCGCTGGCCCGCGAGAAGGAACGTCTGGCGGTCACCCTGCGCAGTATCGTCGACGGGGTCATCACCACCGACCTGCAGGGTCATCTCGTCACCATGAACAGGGTGGCTGAAATGCTCACCGGCTGGGAGGCCGGCGAAGCGGTCGGCAAGCCGGTGACCACGGTCCTTCGCGTCATCAACGAGATAACCCGCCTGGAGTGCGATGACATCGTCGCGAAAGTCCTGTCGGGCGGAGAGGCCGTAGAACCCGACAGCCACTACCTTCTCGTTTCACGGGAGGGAACGGAACGGGTTGTCACCGAAGCCGGCGCGCCTCTCATGGACCGGGACGGCGGCGTCAGCGGCGTGGTGGTGGTGATCCGTGACATGACCGAGAAGCAGAAGCTGGCCGACGCGCTTCAGCGCACGGACAAGCTCGACTCGCTCGGCCTTCTTGCCGGCGGCATTGCACACGACTTCAACAACATCCTGGCCGGCATCTTCGGCTACGTCGAACTCGCCCGCGAGCTCACGACCGACCAGACGGTCTGCGCGTACCTCGACAAATCCATGACGGCCTTCGGTCGCGCCAAGGGCCTGACCGGGCAGCTTCTCACATTCTCCAAGGGCGGGGCGCCGCAGCGGAAGCAGTCCGAGATGGGGCCGCTCGTCCGGGAGAACGCGTCGTTTGCCCTTTCGGGCTCGGAATTCGCCTGTGGTTACGACATCGATGAGGACCTGCGACTCGTCGACTGCGACAAGCTCCAGATCGGGCAGGTGATCGACAATCTCGTGATCAATGCCCGGCAGGCCATGGGCACGGGAGGCGGCCTGGTCATTTCCCTGAAGAATGTCCTCGTGAAGGACGGCGAGCACCCGCCGCTCAAGGGAGGCATGTACGTCAGGCTGTCGGTGGCCGATACCGGGTCCGGTGTCCCGGCCGACCTGCTCCAGCGCATCTTTGACCCGTTCTTCACCACCAAGCACAACGGGTACGGCCTGGGCCTGGCCACGTGTTACGCCATCGTCCGGAAACATGAAGGCTGTATCGAAGTGGAATCGGCGGTGGGCAAAGGTTCGACGTTCCATGTGTTCCTGCCCGCTTCGGACCTGGGTGTCGTGGTGGACGTTCCCCGGGAAGCGGTTTCGCATCGAGGCAGCGGCATCATGTTGGTCATGGACGACGAGGCTTCGATCCGGGAAGTCCTCGGCGTGGCGCTCGGCGGAATGGGCTATACGATTCTCGAGGCGCGGGACGGCATGGAAGCCCTGCGCTTGTGCGCCGAATCCGCGGCCAGGGGCGCGCCCGTCGGCGGCGCCTTCTTCGACCTGACCATCCCGGGCGGCATGGGCGGCAAGGAGGCGATCGGCCATCTCAGGAAGCTGTATCCCCTGATGCCGGTGTACGCCTCGAGCGGCTATTCCGAGGATTCCGTCATGACCCGGCCCACCGAGTTCGGCTTCACCGACAGCATCCACAAGCCCTATCGCAAGGACGAGCTGGCCGCGATGCTGAACCGGCACTAGCTAACGCTCCCCGATCCGGTACTGCGCCAGCACGCACGGGATCGACCCGTTGTTCATGCGGTTGCGCTTGAACGGCCTCAGCCGGATGCCCTTCTCGACGGTCTCGGCCGCGCCCAGCACCGCCACGCTGGTCCCGGGATGCTCCATGAGGCGGTCCTTGAACGCCTGCCACGCCGGCGCGTACTTCGCCTCGTCGCCGACGCGCACGCCGTAAGGCGGGTTGGTCACCACCCACGAGCCCGGTTCCAGCCGCATGGCGGCCACGTCGCGCTCCTCGATGCGGATGATCTCGGCGAACCCGGCGGCCGCGATGTTCGCCCGCGCCGCCTCGACCCACTGCCCCGACACATCCGCGCCGCTGATGCGCAACCCGTCGGCCGGCAGGATCGCCGCCGCGGCCTCCGCGCGCAGCGCCGCGAACGTCGCGTCGTTGAAATCCGCCCATGACATGCACGCGAACCGCTGGCGCCAGTGCGTGGGCGGCGTGCGGGTCGCGATCAGCGCCGCCTCGGTCAGGATGGTCCCCGAGCCGCAGAACGGGTCGTGCAGCGGCGCGCCCGGCTCCCAGCGCGAGTTCAGCACCATGGCTGCAGCCAGGTGCTCGCGCAGCGGGCTCTCGTGCTGCGCGACGCGGTAGCCGCGCATGTGCAGCGGCGCCCCGGCGCCGTCCAGCCCCACCGAGAAGCGCCGGTTCTCCAGGTAGCAGTTGATGTAGAGGTCGGCCTCGTCCGTGTTGACCGAGGGACGGTTGCCGACCAGCTCGACCATGCGGTCGCAGACGGCGTCCTTGATCCGGTACATGCCGAAGCGCGGGCTGCGCAGCAGCGACGAGTGCACGTTGAAGGTCACCTTGATCGTCATCTCGGGCGTCAGCCAGCGCGACCAGTCGATGGCGTAGACGACATCGTAGATGTCCTCCTCGCGCGCGACCTCGCAGAAGTAGAGCTCGCGGACGACCCGCGAGGCGCAGCGCAGGTGGATCAGCGCCTTGTAGGCGGCGTCGAGGTCGCCCTCGAAGCGGGCCCGGCCGGGCTCGATGCGGGCCACGGGGATGCCGAGGGCTTCCAGTTCGGCGCTGACCAGTTGTTCGACGCCGACGCCGATCGTCGCGTAGAAGCGCTCTGTGGCCATGGGCTCCCTCGGTTTTCCCGATCTGTGGCGGGGGGGTGGGGCATCGCCAAGGTAGCCGAGCCCGGGGGGAACTTCGACCCCGTTCTGCGGGGCAAAGAAATCCGAGTAAAATGCAATGAAATGTGATATCATCAACTATTGTCACATGGGGGCGCTGCACGACCGGCGCCCGTCCGCTCCCCGCGCACCAGACCACCGGAGGCCGGCATGAACAGGGCTGCTGCATTCTTCATCGTCTGTGCAGGCGTGCTCGGCACCGCCCTCCTGCTGCCCGGCTCCGCTGCGGCGGCCTGGCCGGCCGGCTCAGTCGTGAATGTGCCGCTGTGCACCGCCAGCGGTAACCAGTCCGGCTCCGTCAGCGTTCCGGACGGTGTGGGCGGGGCCATCGTCGCCTGGTGGGACGTCCGAAACGGCAACGCCGACATTTACGCCCAGCGGATTTCAGCCGCCGGCCTGGTGCAGTGGCAGCCCGACGGCATCGCCGTGTGCACGGCCGCCGGTGGACAGACGGATCCTACGATCGTGGCGGACGGCGCCGGTGGGGCTGTCGTGACCTGGGCGGACTACCGCACTGGTCAAGCTGACATCTATGCCCAGCGGATTTCGCCCGGCGGCGGGCTCATGTGGGCGACGGACGGCGTCGCCGTCTGCACGAATGCCAGCGACCAATACAACGTCGTCACCACCGCCGACGGCGCCGGCGGGGTCGTCGTCGGCTGGTATGATTTCAGCAGCGGCAGCGGGGATCTCTATGCGCAGAAGATCTCGGCGGCCGGCACGGTCCAGTGGGCGGCCGGCGGTGTGGTGATCGCCGCCGCCGCCAGCAATCAGCAGTCGCCGACCATCGCGTCCGACGGTGCGGGCGGGGCCATCATCGCCTGGCAGGACTATCGCGCGAGTGCTTTCGATTGCAGCATTTATGCCCAGCGAGTGTCGTCCGCCGGAACGACCCAGTGGGCGGCCAACGGTGTGGTTGTCTGCGCGGCGGCCGGAGGCCAGTATCCGCCGGTCATCGTGGCGGACGGGGCCGGTGGGGCCGTCATCGCCTGGGCCGACAACCGCGCCGGCTGGCCGATTACCGACATGTACGCACAGAAGGTTTCGTCCGGCGGCGGCGTCCAGTGGGCGGTCAACGGGGTGGCCCTCTGCACCGCTGCCGGCCAACAGATATACCCCGCGATCGCCCCGGACGGCGCGGGCGGGGCCATCGTCGCCTGGTCCGACGTCCGCAACGGTAACTACGACGTCTACGCCCAGCGGATCGCGGCCGCCGGCCTGGTCCAGTGGACGGCCAACGGCGCGGCGCTCTGTACGGCCGCCGGCAACCAAGGCGACGTGAGGATCGCGGCGGACGGCGCCGGCGGCGTGGTTGCTACCTGGACCGACCCGCGGACCGGATCGTTCAACGACATCTATGCCCAGAAGATCTCGGCGGCCGGCGTCCTCCAGTGGCCGGTCGACGGCGGCGCCATCTGCACCGCTACTGGCGATCAGGTCGGCCCGGGCGTTGTCGCGAACAGCGCCGGGGACGTCATCGTGACCTGGAACGACAACCGCAACGGCAACCCGGACATCTATGCCCAGGGGGTTGCCAGCAACGGCGCCAGCCTGTTCACCTCGCCGAGGATCACGAGCATCCGCGACATCGCCAACGACCAGGGCGGCAAGGTCCGCCTGGCGTGGAACCGGAGCGCCCTGGACGCGGGGCCTGCCCTCGAGATCTCCCTCTACGGGATCTGGAGGCAGGCCAATGCCGCGGCGGCGCAGGCCGCGCTGGCCGGAGGTGCGCCGTTGCTGGACGAGAACAAACAGGACCTGACTCCGAAGCCGGGCGTGTACCGCGCCACCACCGAAGGCGACAAGACCCTGTACTGGGAGGGCGTCGGCACCGTGGCCGCGCGCGGCGAGCCCACCTACACGTTCGTGGCGCCCACGCTGCAGGACTCCACGAGCGCGGGGACTGCCTGGACCTTGTTCATGGTGGATGCTCATCTGGCCTTCGTGCCGGGGTTCTTTGATTCAGCGCCGGTTTCGGGCTACTCAGTGGACAATCTGGCGCCGGCGGCGCCCACGCCGTTCACGGGTCGCTATTCCGGCTCGGCGACGGCGCTGCACTGGGGACGCAGCGCGGCCTACGATCTGGCGGGCTACCAACTGTACCGCGGCGACTCGGCGGGTTTCGTGCCTGGTCCGGCGAACTTCGTCGTCGCCAAAGCGGACACCGGTTTCGTGGATCACGTGGCGGGGAGCCACTACTACCAATTGTACGCGGTGGACATCCACGGGAATCTGAGCGCGTGTGCGCCGCTTGCGCCCCAGCAGACGTCGCCGGTGCCGGGCGTCGCGCCGGCGGCGCTGCGGCTGTTGCCGAACGTCCCCAACCCGTTCAACCCGATGACGACGCTGCGCTTCGAACTGCCGGGCGCCGGAACGGTGCGGCTGTCGGTGTTCGACGTGGCGGGGCGCCGTGTGCGCACGCTCGTCGACGGCGCGCTGGCCGCGGGCAGCCACGAGATCGTCTGGGACGGCCGCGACGCCGCGGGCCGGGACGTGGGCTCGGGCAGCTACCTGGCCCGGCTCGAGTTCGGCGGGCAGTCGCAGACGGTGAGG
>CAIOLW010000219.1 GCA_903859215.1 uncultured bacterium
CGGATCTCGCCCGTCGACAGGTGCGGTTGCATGTCGGCCGACCACAGCGTGTCGTCGACACGGTCCATGACCGCCAGCATCAGCGCGGCCCACGGGCGCAGCAGCCAGCAGAGCGGGTAGACCAGTGTGCCGACGATGCGCGCGTAGCCCACGGCCGCGCCCGCCGCCAGGGAGCGCAGCAGCAGCCCGCCCAGCGACCACAGGATCGTCGCGCCGACCGCGAAAACCACCAGGAACCGAACCGTGCCGGCCGCCGGCCACACCGCGCGGAGCAGGCCGCCGAGCGCCCAGCCCCCCACCAGCGAGCAACCCAGGTACATCGCGCCGACAGTCACGTGGAAGCGACGGTCGCGGGCCAGGTAGTCCGACAGGGCCGGGCCCAGCGGCCGGTCCTCGAGGAGGCCGTTGCGGAAGAGTCCGCTGACGCGGTAATGCGCCGCCATCAGGCCGCTCAGGAGCATCGCGGCGCCCCAGGCGCCGGCCGCCAGCGCCAGGATGCCGCCCGCGCCGTTTCCCATCGTGTTCGCGGTCAACGGATCATGCTCCTTTGGACAGCGGATGCGGCAGCCCGCATGCGCGAAGGACGGCGGTCTCCAGGGCCATCATGGCCTGCCGGTCCGCCTCGTCGTCGTGCTCCCAGCCGAGAATATGCAGGCATCCGTGCACGACGAGCAACGCCATTTCCTGCTCGACCGGCCAGGCGTTCTCACCGCAGCGGGCCGTGATGAAGACGGGCGCCAGCACGATCTCGCCCGCCAGGGGCCCGGCGCCCGCGCCCGCCTCGAGCGGATCGGGCCACAGGTCCAGGCACGCGCCGCGCTCACCGCTGCGCACGCCCGCCGCGCCCGAGCCGGGATCCTCGCCGGTCAGGTACGAAAACGACAAGACGTCCGTCGGGCCCGTGGCGCCGCGGTACCCGCCGTTCAAGGCCGTCATCGCCGCGTCATCCACCAGCACCACGTCCACACGCCAGTCCGCGGGGCCCAGTTCCCCCGCCAGGGTGCACAGCAGGTTCCACGGCGCGCGGAGAGCCGCCCCGGCGGCGGGAACCCGTTCGCTCCGACGGTCCACGAGCGCCAGGATCACGGCTTGGTCCTCGGTTCGAGACGTCGGTCGATCGGCCGGTCCCCGTCCTTCTGCCCGGGATAGACGATGCGGGCGTGGTGGATCCCCGTCAGCAGCGGCACGAACGAGTCGCGGATGCGCGCGATGTCGCTCAGCGAGAGGCCGGACTGGTCCAGTTCACCGCTCAGCATGCGCTTGTCGATGACCTGCCGCGTGATCTCCTTGATGCGACTGGGTGTCGGCTTGACCAGCGCGCGCGTGGCCGCCTCCACCGCGTCTGCGAGCATCATGATCGCCGTTTCGCGCGAGCGCGGCCGCGGGCCTGGGTAGCGGAAAGCGTCGACCTTCACGGTCTCGCCACCCTCGGCCTCGAGCGCCTTGTGGTAGAAGTACTCCATCACCATGGTACCGTGGTGTTCGGGGATGAAGTCGATCACCATCGACGGCAGTCGCCAGCGGCGTCCCAGTTCGACGCCTTCCTTCACATGGGCCGCCAGCACCAGCGCGCTCATGCTCGGGCTCAGTTCGTCGTGCCGGTTGTGGCCCGGCGACTGGTTTTCCACGTAGTACTCGGGCTTCTCCATCTTCCCGATGTCGTGGAAGAGCGCGCCCACCCGCGTCAACAGGGCGTTCGCATCGATGGCCCGCGCCGCGTGCTCCGCCAACTGCCCCACGACCTGGCTGTGGTGGTAGGTGCCCTGCGCCTCGAGAGCCATCCGCTGCAGCAGCGGGTGGTTCAGGTCCGAGAGTTCCAGCAACGTCAGGTCCGAACACACGCCGATCGCCGGCTCCGCCACCGGCAGGACAAACAGCCCGCAGGCAACCGACAGGACCGGCACGAGCAGGCCGACCAGGTACATCGGCTGCGCCTTCTGCCCACCGCCCAGTTCAAGCAGGAAGATCAGCGCGACCGACAGGAACGTCAGCAGCAGGATCGTCCGGTAGAACAGGCTGCGCTTGTGCACGCGACGCACCGACATCACGGTGACCATGCCCAGCACGTACCAGGCGAAGACGTGACCCGCCTCCACGTCCGGCAGGACCGCCAGCAGCGTCACCGCCAGCAGGGTCGTGGTGTAGCCGATCCGCCCCTTGAAAAGTACCGTGGTCAAAAGCGACATCAGGATGATGGGCACGGCCAGCGGCCCGAGCGCCGGCCGCGACAGCGCGATCGCCGCCCCCCCCAGGTACACGACCAGGATGGCGGCCACCGCCAACTGGAAGCGCCGCTGCTGGATCCGACCCGGGAAGTGGATGCCCGCCAGCCAGCCGTACAGGAGCAGCGTCATCGCCACGAGCAGGGAACGTGACACGTAGCGGGCCGCCACGTCCACCGTGCCGCCGCCACCGCCCCGCGAGCGCAGCCGGTCGCCCAACTCGTGCAGCCAGCGGTCCTGTTGCTCGGTGACCAGGACACCACGCTCGACAATGCGTTCGTTCGCGATGAAGGAGCGCGTGACGGGCACCGCCTCGCGGGCCTGCTCCTGGCGCCCGCGGGTTTCCTCCGGCTCGTAGATCAGGTTCGGCGAGACCAGGGGGCGCATCACGGCGGCGGCGCCCGCCGATTCGGCCGGGCCCAGGCCAGCCTCGCGCAGGGCCGTCAACAACCGTTCACGGACATCCGCCTGCGAGCTGACCAGGTCGCGCTCACGCTGGCCTTCCGCCTGACCCGCCATGACGATCACGCGGGAGTAGCGGCCCGGGGGCAGCATGTCGGCGACGCCTCCGTCGCGGACCACATGCCAGGCCCGCCGCAGGCGCGGCAACAGCGAATCCGGTCGTACCGGCCGCAGCAGCTGCCGCAGCGGCTCGCCCGCGGCCGCCGGGAACTGCACCGTGAGCAGGTCGACCCGGTCGGACAGGGGCAGGTTGGAATCGGCGAGCGCATCGGCCAGTGCGCCGAACCACATCTCCATCCCGGCGTTGGCCGAGGCGCTCGTCGGGACCGTCCGCAACACGGGCGGCTGCTCGACGACACGCGCCAGTCGCGCCATCTCCACATCGCGCTCGAGCAACGGGCCCTCGAAAGCGAACGGCGCGCGGATCTCGCGTTCGGCGACCTCACCCGCAGCGGGAAAATCGACGCTCAACCGGGGCACGGGCGGGAACAGCACCAGATGCAGCAGCAGGATGGCTGCGCCGAGTCCGAAGGCCCAGGCAGTGGCCCGCTCGGGCACATCCGGCTCGACGACCGGCTTGCCGGCCCCGCGCTGGCCCATGGCGCGCGCCGGGCGCCCGCCTGCCGCGGGTGCCGCCCCTTCGCTTTGCCGGAATCGCCAGCGGTACATCGGCCCTCCCGGCGCTAGCTGTGCCCGGCGGCGTCGGCTGCCTCGAAGGCGTCGACGATCCGCCGCACCAGCGGGTGGCGCACGACATCCCTGCCGTCGAGGTCGACGAACGCCACGCCCTCGACCCCGGCCAGGATATCCCGGACGTGGATCAGCCCCGACTTCTTGTTCTCCGGCAGGTCGACCTGCGTGATGTCGCCGGTCACGACGGCCTTCGACTGGAAGCCCAGGCGCGTCAGGAACATCTTCATCTGCCCGACGGTCGTGTTCTGCGCCTCGTCCAGGATGACGAACGCGTTGTTAAGCGTGCGCCCGCGCATGTACGCCAGAGGCGACGCCTCAATGACGCCCGAGGCCATGTAGCGGGCGATCTTCGCCGCGCCGGTGATGTCCGACAGTGCGTCATGGAGCGGGCGCAGGTAGGGATTGATCTTCTCCTGCAGGTCGCCGGGCAGGAAACCGAGTTGTTCGCCCGCCTCCACGGCCGGCCGCACCAGGACGATGCGATCGACCAGCTGCCGCTTCAGGTAATCCATCGCCATGACCACGGCCAGGAACGTCTTGCCGGTCCCGGCGGGCCCTGTCGCGAACACGATGTCATGTTCACGCACGGCGTCGACGTAGGCCTGCTGGCCCGGCGACTTCGCCCGCAGCGCCTGTCGGCTGCCGCTCGCGAAAAGCAGCGTCTCGCCGTCGCCGGGCGCGCCGTCCGCCAGGTCGCGACGCCCCTGCCGCTGGTCCCACAGGTACCCCAGCGAGACCTTGTCCACCAACTGGCCGTGGCGCACGCGTTGGATCAGGTCTTCGAGCACCTCCTGCACCAGGTCGAGGCTCTCGGCCGGCCCTCGCACAAACAGTCGCTCGCCACGCACCGTCAGCGTACCGCCGAAGCGCTCCTCGAGCAGGCGCAGGTTCGCGTCGCGCGGGCCGAGCAACCCCAGCTGGTCGACCCCCGACAGGTCGATCGTCATCTGCCCGGGCGGCTCCCGATCGTCGCTGCGCTGCGGTTGGTTCACGAGACTGTCCCTTCGGGCGCGGGTGGCGTGATCGTCAGGTTCAGCTCGCGCAACTGCGCCTCGCTGATGTGCCCGGGACTGCCGTCGAGCGGCGAGGACGCGAGCGTGGTCTTCGGGAACGCGATCACCTCGCGCAACGACGGGCTGCCGGTCAGAAGCATGACGACGCGGTCGAGTCCCAGCGCGATGCCGCCGTGCGGCGGCGCGCCGTAGCCGAGCGCGTCGAGGAAGAACCCGAACTTGCCGAGGTACTCCTCCGGTTCCATGCCGGCGATGCGGAAGACGCGCTCCTGCAGCTCGCGCTGGTGGATGCGGATGCTCCCGGAACCCAGTTCGACGCCGTTGCACACCAGGTCGTAGAGCTGCGCGCGCGCCGCCCCCGGATCGTCCTCCAGGCCGGCGATGTCCTCCGGGCGAGGCAGCGTGAACATGTGGTGGCAGGCGGTCCAGCCCTGGCCGTCCGGCGTGCGTTCGAACAGCGGGAAGTTGCGCACCCAGGCCAGCGCCCAGGCACCCTCGGGAATCCAGCCGGCCAGCCGCGCCACTTCCAGGCGCACCGCGCCCAGCGAGGCAACGGCCTTGTCCCACGGCCCGGCCACCGCCAGCAGCAGGTCGCCCTCCTGCAGGCCCAGGCGCTGCGTCAGCGCCCCCTGGAAGCCCGCCGACAGGAACTTGGCGATGCCGCCGTCGAAACCGGCGGCGGTCACCTTGGTGCGCGCGAGTCCGTGCGCCCCGTGCTTCTTCGCCAGATCCTCCAGCTCGTCGACCTGCTTGCGGCTCCAGCCGCCCAGAGCCGGGGCGCGCAGGCAGCGCACGGTGCCGCCCTTGGCGACCGCATCCTCGAACACCGAGAAGCCGCAACCGGGGACCAGGTCGTCAATCGTGTGCATCGGGCAACCGAACCGCAGGTCCGGCTTGTCCGAGCCGTAGAGATTCATCGCGTCGTCGTAGGCGATGCGCGGGAACGGCGTCGGCAGGTCGATGCCGCACGCCTCCGCGAAGATCCGCGCCACCATCTCCTCGACGACGGCGTAGATGTCGAACTCGCTGACGAAGCTCATCTCGAGGTCGATCTGCGTGTGCTCGGGCTGGCGGTCCTTGCGCAGGTCCTCGTCGCGCAGGCAGCGCGCCAGTTGGAAATAGCGATCCACCCCGCTGGCCATCAGGATCTGCTTGTACAGCTGCGGCGACTGCGGCAGCGCGTAGAACTGGCCGTGGTGGATACGGCTGGGCACGACGTAGTCGCGCGCGCCCTCGGGCGTCGTCTTGATCAGCAGCGGCGTCTCGACCTCGAGGAAGTCGCGCGACGCCAGGAAATTCCGCGCCGCCATCGCCGCGCGGTGACGCACGGCCAGGTTGTGGGCCATGACCGGGTGCCGCAGGTGGATGTACCGGTATTTGAGGCGCAGTTCCTCGCTGGCTTCCTGGGCCTGGTCGACCTGGAACGGCAGCGGCGCGCATCCGTTGAGGATGGTGATCTGCCCGGCGACGATCTCCACGGCGCCGGTGGCCTTTTCCGCGTTGGCCATGCCCTCGGGGCGCGGCCGCACGGTCCCATGCACCTGCAGCACGCACTCGAGCCGGAAGTCCCGCGCCAGTTCCAGCGGTTGCCCGCCCTCGCACACGATCTGGACCACGCCGTAGCGGTCGCGAAGATCGACGAAGACGAGCCCTCCCATGTTGCGGATGCGCGCGGCCCAGCCCGCCACCGTCACGGCGCTGCCGACCAGGTGCGTGTTGACCTCGCCACAACGGTGCGTGCGCACCGCATTGGTCTCGCTGCTCTGGCTCACCCTTCCAGGACCTCCCTGACGGCCGTGAGCAAATGGCCTCGGGCGACCGCCGTCTGGTCGCCCGTGCCCAGGTTCTTCACCTGCACGGTATCGGTCTCGATCTCCTCGGGCCCCACGGTGAGCATCAGCCGGGCGCGCCGCGCCACCGCCGACTTCACCTGGGTCTTGAGCGCGCGCCCGGTCGTGTCGACCTCGACACGGCAGAACCCGCGCAGCAGTTCGGCCAGTTCCAGCCCGTGCTGCTCGGCCGGCCGGCCGCGGCAGGCGACGTAGACGTCGACCGCGGGCTGGCGGCTCAACTGCGGGTCGACGGTATCTTCACCCAGGTGCAGCAGCGTCCGTTCGATCCCGATCGAGAAACCCACCGCCGGGGTCGCCGGCCCGCCGCACTGCTCCACCAGGTGGTCGTAGCGCCCGCCGCCGGCCACACTGCTCTGCTTCCGATCGCTGCCCGCCGTGATCTCGAACGTCGTGCGCGTATAGTAGTCCAGCCCGCGCACGAGCGTCGGGTCCGCCAGCACCGGCACCGCGAGCCGGGCAAGCGTGTCGAGCACGATGCCGTGGTGCTCGCGGCAGGCGTCACACAGGGCGTCGGTGATCGGCCGGAACCCCGCCAGCACCGCCTGCACCTGGTCATCCTTGGCGTCGTAAAGGCGCAGCGGGTTCGCGTCGATCCGGCCCCGCAACGGCTCGGGGATCTCCTCCACGTGCGCGTTCAGGTACACCTTGAGGTCTTCGAGATAAGCCGGCCTGCATTCGCGACATCCGATGCTGTTCACCTTCACCAGGAGGTCCCTGGCGTCGACGGCGTCGAACAACGCCATCGCCAGCTGGATGACCTCGGCGTCGAGCACCGGCGAGTCCGAACCGATCGCCTCGACCCCCAGCTGGTGGAACTGCCGATAGCGCCCCGCCTGTGGCCGGTCATGCCGGAACATGGGCCCCATGTAGAAGAACTTGAGTGTCCCCGGCTGTCGGTGCAGGCCGTTCTCGAGGTACGCCCGCACGACCGAGGCCGTCATCTCCGGGCGCAGGGTCAGGCTCTCGCCCCCGTCGCGCGTCTCGAAGGTGTACATCTCCTTGTCGACGATGTCGGTGCCCTCGCCGACCGACCGCAGGAACAGCGCCGTCGGCTCGATGATCGGGGTACGGATTTCGCCGTAGCCGTAGCGTCCCAGGACCCGCGACCACACGTCCTCGCACCAGCGCCAGCGCTCAACCTCCTCGAGGAGGATGTCGCGCGTGCCCTTCAAGCGATGGTAGATGGCGTTCATGCCCGTTCGACTCCCTGGCGGTTCCTGCATACCCCCGGACGGACTTCCGCCTGCCGGCCCGGGTTCAAGCCGCTTCCGAGGCTTCCAATATGGCTCAACGGCGGGACCGGGGCCAATCAGCGGCGAAGTTCTTCTGCACCAGTTCGAAATCCGGTTCGACAAGCAGGTTGAAGCCCGCCAGCCCGACCACCGGCAGGGCCGCCGCAAGATCCCGCTCGGCCGGCGTCCGGTCCGCCAGCTCGCGCCCGATCCCGGCCAACCGGTCGCCGCGCGCCAGGCGCTCGGCAGCGGGCAGGTCGCGCGCCGCGAGCACGACCAGGTCCGGCACCGGCACCGTCAGGTCCCGGACCGACCAGTCCTCCGTCAGGAGCAGCCCCTGGGCCATGAACCGTTCCGCGTCCCACTGGCGGACGACGGCGTACTCGTAGCGGCCCAAGCGCAGCGCGTGCAGCGCGGGCGCGTGGTCATACGGATCCGGCCCCCACGCGACCCCCACCGGCATCGGCGCGACCGCCGTTCCCGAGGGCCTCAGCGCTCCGGTGGCGCACAGGGACAACGAATCGCCGAAGATGACGGAAGCCGGTTCGCTCAGCCAGGGTTCGGCGGCATCGCCGCTGCCGGCCCGCGAGACCAGCACACCGCGCGGCCGGAGGTTCCGCGGGGCCGCACGCCGCCCCGCGGCAAGCGGCGCCCAGCGAGTGGTGTCGAGCCCCAGCGCCGCGCCGTCGGGACACACCACGAAATCAGGACGCGCCGCGACCACTCCCTGGAATTCCGCCAGTGTGTGCGTGATGACGACTTCGGGCGGCATGGTCGACCCTGCGGCCAACACGCGCCCCAGAGCAGGCCAGACAGTCAGGGCCCGACGTTCGTCCGCCACCGGGTCGAGCACGACCACGACCGGGCCCGTGCTCCGCGATGCGGGCCGGGGCCACCACGTGGCGGCGCCCGCCAGCAGGGCGACGAACAGCGCCGCCGCCCAGGCCACGGCACGCCCCTGTACCATGGCCCGGTCAGTCACCGTGGTCCCCCGCGCCAGTGGCGCTCGCATCCGATTCATCGATGACGACCTGGAACCGCGCCGGTTCGACCCCGATGACGATCGCCCACTCGGGCGCCACGACCTGCGGCGAAAGCAGGTGAACGCCCGCCACCAGCCCGGCCGTCGACAGGGACACGTGCAACCGCCGGGCATCGAGCACCCGGAGCGAATCGGCGACACCGCGCACGAGCACGTCGGCCCGCGCCGGGGACACGGCCAGGGAACGCCCCTGCCCGTCCGGTTGCACGATCACGGCCACGTCCGCGATCGTGCGTTCGGCCAACGGTCCCACGCCGTAGATCACGCGCACTTCGTGCTCGGACAATTGCAGGTGCACGTCGGGCGGCACGATGTGCAGTGTCGTCGACCCGATGCCATCAAGTTCCGAGAGATCCAGCGGGGACGTGGCGACGACGATCTGGTCGGGGAAGTAGCGCGCGGGCCCCGTGACGGTCACCGCATCGGGTGTCAGCACCGGCCTGGCCAGGTGGCCGTAGCCGGGCCGCAGGCCGCCGACCGTTGTCAGGGAGACCGGGATGCGGCGGGTCAGCTGCCCGTCGATACGGATCGACAACCGGTCGGGCTCGACGATGTCCGCGACCTCGAGGTCCGTCAGGACGTCCGCCTGCTCGATCGGCACCGTGAACGTACGCCCCGGGCGCCGCTCAGAAAGATCGATGCGCACCTCGCCCGCATCCCGATGGAGATAGCGGTGCGAAAGCAGGCGCAACTTGCTGCCGCGCACCCGGACCTTGACGTCGCGGGGCAAGCCGCTGCCGGCCACGGTGCAGCCTTCCTGCAGGCCGACGATGTGCAGCGGCAGCCCGATGGTCTGCTCGACGGTCGACGTTGACGCCACCTGGAACCAGATCACGATCGCGGCGATCAGGCACCCCGCCTTGAGTCCGAGCCGGCTCATGGCTGCACCCCCAGGGTCGGCAGGTGCAGGCGCTGGCCGATCAACAGCTCCCGCTGTCGGTCATTGAGGTTGTTGCGCCGGGCGATCTCGTTCATCGTCGTCCCGTAGCGGGCAGCCAATTCCCACAGGCTGTCGCCGTTGCGCACCTTGTAGACGGTGTCCCAGCGGTCGTCCGCGACGCGGGCGACGACGGTCTGCGTTGCGCGCCCGTGCTGCGGCACCGTCCCCGCGCGCCAGTCCTCGATGCCCGCCACCAGCGCCGATGCGAGCTGCCGGCGCCCACCGGCGTCCGCCAGCAAACGCGCATCATCCGCATTCGACAGGTAGGCCAGTTCGACGAGCGCCGAGGGCATCGCGAGCGTCTTGAGCACCGCGAACCCCGCCTGCTTGACCCGACGCCCCTGGACCACGCCCGTGTGGTCGGTGGCCGTCAGCAACGATGCCGCCAGCCGGCCGGAGTCCTGCAGCACACGCGTCATCTTCAGGTCCATGAGGATGTCCACGACCAGGTCCGCGTGCTCCTCGCCGGGCGCAAGCCCCACCAGTCCCGCGGCGTTCTCCTTGTCGGCGAGTTCGCGCGCCTCGCGGTCGGTCGCCCCCTGCAGCGACACGAAGTAGACTTCCGTGCCTGACACGGACGGCTGCGGGTGCGTGTTGCAGTGGATCGACACGAACACGTCACCTTTCTCCCGTCGCGCGATCTCCACGCGTTTGCCGAGGGCCAGAAACCGGTCGCGCTCACGCGTCAGCACGACGCGATAGCCGGGCAACCGGCGCAGCTGCCGCGCAACCTCGCGGCCGATGTCCAGGCAGATGTCCTTTTCCATGAGGTTGCCGCGGATAGCACCCGGGTCGTCCCCGCCGTGCCCCGGATCAACCACCACGACGAACGGCTCCACCGGTCCGCCCGCGTCGCCGGACGTCCCCGCATCGCTCCCGCCGATCGCCGTGTCCGCGTCCGCCGCAGCCTCCCCCGCCCCGGGGCCCGCGGCGAGCGGGCCTCCGGCAGTGGCGCCGCCGCCTGCGTCGGCGGCAGCCGTATCCGCCCCCGTGGCGACCTCGTCGACCAGTGGGACCTCGCGCGCCGCAGCCGCCGCCACCACCGGGGACGACGCCTCCGCGGGTGCAGGTACGCCTCCGTCCACCTTGGCGTCGGCAGGCACGGTGTCCCGCGCGACCGGCCGGCCCGCGACAGCGACCGGCTGCGGCGTGGCGTTGCCGCGCAGGATGTCGATCACGATGCGGTCCGGCTTGCCGGCGGCCGGCGCCAGGGAGAAGGCCCTGAAGTCGCGACGCCCCACGAGGTCGATGACGATCTGCGCGCGGTCCTCCCGCACGTTGCAGCGGAGGCTGCGGACCAGGTCGTCGCCGATCTCGCGGTCCGTGCCGTTGTCGAACACGGCGCCGGGGATGTTGATCGCAATGCGGTCCGGGTCCTCGACCCGTCGCACCTCGAACGAGGCGGCCCGGTCGAGGTCCAGTACGATGCGGGTGTGATCGGGCGCCGAGAAATGCCGCACATGCAGGACGCGCGGACCGCCGGCAGCAGTCGCGCCCCCGGCCCCGCCCAGGCACGCGAACACCAGCAGCAGGGCAAGAACCCCGCTGCCGCGTTGGGACACGGCCGCCAGTCGCGGCAAGTACATTAAAATTGCGCTCCTTCGGCCCGCCCTGCCCCGCACGTCGGGAGCCGCCGGCGTCCATGCCGGCCCCCTGCGGCCGCCCGCAGGATACCACAGGCGGGCGAATGCGGCCAAGGGCATTGGCCGCGCCGGCCCGGGTTGCCGCTGGACAAGCCCGGGAAGCCCCCTGGCGGTGCCACGAGGCCCGCCACCGCCCGGGGGCGGCGGCGGGCCCGTGCCCGTCAAGATGGCGGTGCGACACCGTCAGTAGTAGTCGTGGAGCACGACCTGCCCATGGCCCTGCCGCAACTTGACCAGGGCCTTCTCCTTGATCTGCCGAATGCGCTCCCGCGTCAGGTGCAGCCGTTCGCCGATCACCTGCAGGGTCTGCGCCTCTTCCCAACCGAGTCCGAAATACAACATGACCACCTGCGCCTCGCGCTCCGTCAACACGGAGAGCGCCCGCCGGACATCCTCGCGCAGGCCGCGCTCCATGACCGCACTGTCGGGCGCGGCCTGGTTCGTGTCCTCGATGACGTCGGCCAGCGGCCGGTCCGAACCGTCCTCGCCGACATCGTCCAGCGCCACCTCGGTGTGATCGGCCTGCAGGGCATGCACGATCTCGTTCCGGCTCAACCCCAGGTGCTCTGCCAACTGCCCCGGCCTGGGATCGAGCACGCCGCCCTGCTGCAGTTGCACACGCGCGCGGTTGATCTTGATCAACACGGCGGTCTGGTTCTGCGGCAGCCGGATCGTACGCGACTTGTCCAGGAGCGCCTGCATGATCGACTGGCGGATCCACCACACCGCATACGAAATGAACCGGTAGCCCCGCTTCTCGTCGAATCGGTGAGCGGCCTTGAGCAGGCCGAGATTGCCTTCATTTATCAGGTCCGACAGCATCAGACCCTGGTTCACGTACCGCTTGGCGACCGACACCACGAAGCGCAGGTTGGCCCTCACGAGCGTCTGCAGCGCTTCGTCGTCACCATCGCGGACACGTCGGGCCAGTTCGATCTCCTGTTCCCGCGTCAGCAACTCGTAGCGGTTGATGTCGCGGAAATAGACCTCGAGACCCTTCTCGTGCATCGCCGGTAGGAAGTTACGTTTCGCGGCCATGATCGTCCTCCCCGCCAGTGTGGGGCACCGTCAGTTCTCGACTCCGGAGCTCCGGGGCTCCACCCGCACATAGCGCTCCGCGCTGCCCGTACGGACCAGGATGGTCAGGGGCGCCGGCACCGCCAGGTGCTCCGTGCGGACCTGTTCCCAGGCGGGCAGGTCCTCGATCCTTTTGCCGTCCGCCGTGACGAGCACGTCACCGGGACGGATGCCGGCCAGGGCACCGGGCTCGCCGTCGAGCGCCCCGACCACGATGACGCCGGCCGCAGCCGTGACGCCGAGCAGGTCCTTCAGCCGCGCCACGCGCGGGTCCTTGCCGTCCAGGGCGGCCACTTCGAGGCCCAGCCAGGCCGCCGGCTCCGCAGGCGCCGCGCCGCCGGGCGCGTCGGCCGTCATGTCGACCGGCGTGATCGTCAGCGCCAGTTCCTTCCCGGCGCGCACGAGCCGCACGGGCACCGCGACGCCGGGCGCCGCTTCGGCGATCTGGAACTGCAGCTGCCGGTTCGACACCGTCGCCTTGCCCGCGAACTGCGTGATGATGTCGCCGGCCTCGATCCCGGCGGTCCCCGCCGGCGACGCGGGAGCGACCTTCACCACGCGAACGCCGCCGTCCGGTTCGCCGGGACGCGTCTCGCCCACGACCTGCACGACGTCTTCCGTCCAGAGACCCACGTAGCCCCGCACGACCTTCCCGTGTTCGCGAAGTTGCAGGTAGACGGCCCGCACGAGGTTGCTCGGCACCGCGAACCCGATGCCCTGCCCCTTCTCGCTGATGGCCGTGTTGACCCCCACGACGCGCCCGCGGACATCGACCAGGGGACCGCCGCTGTTGCCGTGGTTGATGGAGGCATCCGTCTGGATGAAGTCCTGGTACCGCGGGGTCTTCCCGCCGATCAGCAGGTCGCCGCGCCCCTTCGCGCTGACGACGCCGACCGTCAGGGTGCTCTCGAGGTTGCCGAAGGGGTTTCCGACCGCGATCGCCCACGCGCCGACTTCGAGCGCGTCCGAATCGCCGAATTCGAGGACGGGCAGGCGCTGGCCCGCCGCGTCGATGCGCAGCAACGCCAGGTCGGTCGCCGGGTCGCTCCCCACGACCGCGGCCCGGTATTCACGATGCTCCCCGCCGAAGCGAACGAAGATCTCGTCGGCGCCCTCGATGACGTGGTTGTTGGTCAGGATGTCGCCGCCGGCGGCGATGACGAAGCCGGAGCCGGTCGAAGGGGACTCGAACCGCCCGCCCTTGTCCTCCTCGTCCGGGAAGAACTGGCGGTACATCTCCTGCAGGGGACCGGTGCCGACGCCCTCGGCGTTCACACTGTGCACGGTCCGGATGCTGACGACGGCGGGGCGCACCGCGCGACCGACCGCCACGAAGGGCGACTCCGCCGCCGCGTTCTCGGCGCGGGCCGGCAGGGACGCCACGACCACCACGAGCGCTGCGAGCAGGGCCGCCATCGCCGCCAGGCAACGGGACGCAAAAACGCGTTCGCTCGACCGGTCGACTGCCAGCGGCAGCACGACCCGGGAGCGGACGCGCCCAACATCCTGCAATGCTCGTTCTTGCCTCACGAATTTCACCGCCCGTGGGGATGGGTCCGGTGAAGGGGTGAGGCTGCGACCCGGCGGCCGGCCTGATGCCAGCCAGCGCAGGCCCAACAGGGATCCAGGAGCGATCCTACAATCTATCCCGATCCCGTGTCAATCGGAAAATTCAGGGTCCGGCCCTCGGGATTCCGATCCGCTTCCGGGAGCACCCTCAGTTGCCGCCTGCCGCCGCCCGGCATGCTCCTGGCGGATTCCGGCGATCTCCTCCTCCTTGGACGCCCGTTCCTCCTCGAGCGCGCGCACCGCGGCCACGAGTTCAGCAACGCGCGGGTCCTCCAGCAGGTCGCTACGCCCGCTGCCGACGCCTTCGTAGATGAACCCGCCCAGTTCGGCAAGGCGCTTCTCGATCTCGCGGCCGATAGCGAACTTGTCATATTTCCGGGCCGTCACCTTCGCAGCCTCGGCCGTCCGGTCGGCGGCCACCGCACACCAGTCCGCCAGGTTGCGCTTCACGTCATCGAGTCCAGCCAAGGCTTCCTCCCGTTCCCGTCAACGCGTTTCGGGTTGCCATCCCCGCCATCGCCGCCGACAATGACGGCCATGAACCACATCCAGCGACCGGCGGTGATGTTCGTCGCCGATTCCCATTTCCACCTGCGCCCGGATCCGGCCGAAATGCGGCGGCGCGAGCGCTTCGTCGAACTGTGCCGCCTGGCCCAGCGCGCCGGGCACCTTGTCCTGCTCGGCGACATCTTCGACTTCTGGTTCGACTACCCCCACTTCCGCCTGCGCGGCTACGAGGAAGTCCTCCAGGCCCTCGACGGCGTGCGCGCTGCAGGCACGGCCATCCATTTCGTCGGCGGCAACCATGACATCTGGGCGGCCGACTACATGCACGAACGCTACGGTTGCGGGATCCGGCCGCCCCGCAGCCTTCTGGTCGCTGGCGGCAGCCGCGTGATGCTCTGCCACGGCGACGGCATGTTCAAGCTGGACTGGGCCTACGGAGCCTTCCGGACGCTGGTCCGCGCGCGCGCCGGCATCGCCGTGGCCAAGTCGCTGCACCCGGAGATCCTGTTCGCCCTGAGTACGTGGTTGAGCGGGCGGAGCCGCTGCGCGACGCGGGACGAGGCCCGGGTCATCGAGTCCCGCGCGGCCTCGTGGCTGGCCGGCCAGCCGGCCCCCGGCCCCGTCGGGAACCCGAACCTGATGGGCCGGGACCTGACGGAGTGGGACCTGGCGATCATCGGGCACGTCCACCACGGCTTCAGCATCCACGAGAACGGCCGCACGCTCGCGGCGCTGCCCGGCTGGCTGGACCCGCTCGGGTACGGCGTGCTGCAGGACGGCCAGTGGCGGCAGCTGGACTTCGATCGCGACCCCACGCCCGACCTGGCAACACCGCGCTAGCCCGCCGGAGGCACCACCAGGCGCGGCACCCTACCAGTTCATGACGAGCGAGAACTTGTGGCCATCCTCGAGCCCGGCCACCTTCGACTCCTCGAACGCATAGTCCACGCCCAGCCGCCCGGCGCGGAAGCCGGCGCCGGCGGTCAGGCCCTGGTTCTCGTAGTTCAAGCGGGTTCCGGCGCGCAGGGCGAACTCACCCAGCAACCGGTACTCGGCTCCCAGATGCACCTTCTCGGTAGTCGAGTCGTTGGGGAAGACCATGTCCGCGGCCATCGTCAGCCGGCCCTTGAGCATGGTCGCGGCCGGCGTCCATGCCGCACCCATGCGCGCCGCCGCAGGCAGGTCGAACGGTTCGTTGCGCAGGTTCATCCGGCTGCCGAGGTTCGTGACGCTGGCGCCGAAGACCAGGCCGTCGATGAGCGCCCGGTGCGAAAGCGACAGGTCGAAGGCCAGCCCGGAATCGGAATAGAGGTCGATGGTCTCGTAGAGGAACTTCGCCGTCACGCCGGCCGCGAAACTTTCCCCGAATGCCCGCGCGTAGGAAACGCCGAACGTGAGATCGTACGGCCGGAACGTGCCCTGGGGAATGCCGACCTCGTCCTCGCCACGCCTGACCAGTTCCTCGGCATAGAACCCGCTGAACAGCAATCCGACGACACCGCCGCCGGCCCGGTGCGACACGGCAGCCGCCTCGTGGTTGAACTGGCCGAGGTAGTGCTGATGCTGCAGGAGCAGGTCTGTCCGCCGCTGCTGGAGCGCGTTGTTGGCCGGGTTCCAGAACACGGCCGCTGCCCCTTCGCTCACGGCGACGCCGGCTCCGCCCATCGCCGCCTCGCGAGCGCCGATGCCCATGCGCAGCGACAGCATGCCGACTTCGCCCGGATCCCCCGCCGCTGCCGGCGAAGACGCGGCGAGCGCGCCCGCCAGGGCGATCGCAGCCATCAATTTCGTGCGCACCATGGTCTCCTTTTCCGGATGGCGGTCGGCGTCAATGCACGACCGCGAACGTCACCACGCTGACATCAGAGCCGCCATCGTCGCTTTCGACGACCAGGCGGCACAGGTACATTCCCGAAGCCACCGACGCGAGGTCCACGTCGAGGCTGAACGGCTCGACGGCGGCCACTTCGCGCCACGCGCTGGCCGCGACTTCCTCGCCCGCGAGATCGTGCACGACGGCACGCACGCGCGCAGGGCTCCTGACCTGGCCACGCGCATGCAGCACGCTTCCGGTCAACGGATTCGGGTAGCAGAAATGGCTGCCAGGCACCAGGCCGGCGCCGGAAGCGACCGCAGGCACGCCGGCGAAGTCGGCGGCGTCCCAGGCTCCCGAGCGCCACGACGACCCGCCCCACATCGGCCACAGGTTCGTGACACCGGCGACATCGTGCCACACGGACAGCGAAGAAACGACCTGCGTCAACATCTCAGCGCCGCCGTCCGTGTTGCCGACGATCCGGGGGAAGGAGCCGACCGCCACAAGATCCGCCCCGCCCGAACCACCGAACGCACCGAGCGCAGGCGTGCCCGCGCAGGCGCCCGGCCCGCCGAGGGGCCAACCGGGAATCTCTTCACCGCGCGCGCCACGCGCCAGGAGCCGTCCGTCGCGGGAGGTGAAAATGTAATGGTCGAGACCGTCCGGCGCATCCACGATCCGGGCGACCAGGGCGCAGGCCGGCCCGGTTTCCGCAGCCGGTTGAAGGGTGCGTGGCCAGCCGACCAGCCAGTCGCCGCCCTGCCCCACGCGACCCAGCGCATGACCGGCAGCCAATGCCCCGCCCGGCGCCAGCGGCCCCGGCGCGGACATTGACCCCGGCCAGGCGTACCCGCCGCCGACCACGAGCCCATCCCGGTCGAACACGACCGTCTCGCCGACGCCGTCCTTCGAGACCACCATGACGAAGAAGTCGGGCGAGGTCCCGCCGCTACCCGGCACGTACCCGGCGACGACAGGCCCCGCCCCGGGAATCCCGCGCAGCGGTACGTCCCGCACGCTCTTGTCGGGGGGCATCGCGGTCACGGTGTTTTCCATGATCTCGAGGCGACCGGTTCCGGCAACCGAATCAGCGACAGCTACGAGCAGCCAGCTTCCGAACACCTGCGGCGGCGAGGCGACGCGGCCCGCACCCAGGTCGATTTCGAGTTCCAGGGCGCCCGCCGCCCCTCCGTGCACCGCCAGCCCGCACTGGCCATCGCGCTCCCAGGCCACGACCGCCGATACCCGCGCCCCCGGGTCTCCCCGCTCCGCGGTCCCGGATGCCGGAACGAGAACCGGCGGCAACCGGCAACCGGCGACTTCGGCGTACAGGCCGGTCGCGCCGGCTTCGGCATCACGCAGGGAAGTACCGTCGCCGCGGAAGGCATACACGCCGTCCGCGGTGGTCAGCACGATCTCCGGTCGACCGTCACCGTCGAGGTCGCCGGCGGCGGCCGGCAGGTTCCACGCCACCGGTGCGTCGTGCCGCGCTCCGGCAACCAAGGGTTCAATGGTGGCCGGGTCACTGTCGCGGTCGACGAACTCCGCCAGAGCGCCGGTGAACGCCCAGACCTGCCCGCTGCGGTCTGCCACCACGATCTCCTGCCCCCCCGAGCGATCGAGGTCGACTGCCATCGCGTGCGATCCGGTGAGGTCCACACCCAGGGGCAGGGTGAGGCTGACCACAGGCAACCGCGTGCCGTCGGCCGCCGCGGCCCTCTCGAGACGGAAACTCATCGTGTCTGCGTAGTCATAACCATCGTACGCGAACGGACCGACGATCACGTCATAGGCCGCGGAGTCCACGACGACGTTGTTGAATCCGTTCATGACCACGCCGGTGGGGACGCCGCTGTTCGCGCGCGTATCCGGACGCGTGCCCGGACCGAAGACGGTATTCCCTTCGCCGCGGAAGCTGTCGTTGTCGCCACCGAGCTGCCACGCGGAAGGTTCACTCGAGTCGAGGTCCTGCACCCCGTCGGCCTCCTCGAGGTCGACGGCCTTGTGGGCGGGGTCGGCGTTGAACGTGTTGGCGTCCTGGCCGAAAGCCGCGGCGATGACCGCCTCGTCGACATGCCAGATGTAGACGCCGCTTCCGGCCGCCAGCTGCCCGGGCAAGCGCGCGCTGTTCTCGCTCATCGCGAAATCCCACTCGGCGCCGCGCAGGTCCTCGTGGGTATCGACTGCCGGGTCGAATGTCCCGGACGGCCGCCCGTCACCGGTGGCTGAATTCGCGTCCCAGAAATCGGGCAGGCCATTGCCGTTCAGGTCGCCGGGAAAACTGAACCGTCGGTCGCCGTTCGGGTCCTGCAGCCGGTACTCGGCGAGCCAGCTCTCCTGGCCGTTGATCGGCACGCGCGCGCAGGCATAGGGAGCAGCGACGTCCTCGGCCGGCGTCAGCACCCACGACCGCCCGGCATCCGGGTCGGCCGTATACGGTTCCAGCCAGCCCATCAGGATCTTGTTCAGGGGACCCGGCTGCGGAGGCAGGAAGCCCAGCCCGACAAACAGCCCGTAGCCCATCAGGTCGTACTGGCCGACACCCTGGCTGTCGGGGTGGCCGGACGGCGTGAAGTCGCTCAACGAGAGCATGCCGAGGTGCAGGCCGAATTCGAAGCAGTACACACCAAGCGAGCCGAATCCACCGTTGAAGCTCCCGAACGGATCCTGCTGTTCCGTCTCCGGGAGCACCAGGACCCGATCCACGCCGGTGCCTGCGGGGAACCCGCGGGCCGGCAGGTAGGGCTGCGCCAGGAGAGATTCCTCGTAGGCGGCCCGGAAGTCGCCCGGATCCAGGTACGTACTGTAGATCTGCTCGGGACTGTTGCCGAGAATGTCGGTTTCCTCGCCCGCACCGGCGTGCACGAGCACGATCGTGTCGTATCGCGTGAAATCGATCTCGCCGTCGAGGCTGTCGATCACGGCCGCGGCCAGTGCGACCGGCTGGTCCCCCCGCTCGGGGTCATTGCCGTACCAGGACATGGGATGCGGGAGGTTCACCGCGCGGGCATGAACAGCGAAATGCAGGGTGAGGCGACCGCCGCTCGCATCAGCGAAATAGGCCGCGACGTCCTGGAGCTTGTGGTGCAGGAAAACCGAATCATGCGCTGCGTAGTAGCGGTCCGTTTGCCGCGGCGGAGGAAATGTACCCGGCACCCGCCCGTAACGGCCGAGCAGAAGACTGTCGGCAAAGTCGCACGAGATCACGATCGCCTCGAGAGTCGCCGGCGCCTTTTGCGCCGCGACCGGGCGGCTGCGCAGGGAGGCTGCCTCGCGACGCAACGGCGCGGACCGCTCGGCCAGCCGTTCAGCGACGCTGGGCTGCAGCGCGGGCCAGACCGGGACCGGGCCATCGCCGGCGCGGGCTGCGCCGGCGCACACGAGCGCCGCCAGCAGCGCCGACGTAAAGGCTCTCATGACTCTCGATTCCCTTCCCGGCGGCCGCCAGACGCCCGCCAACAGGTCCGCAGATCCTTGCCGTGACGCATTATAGGCATCACCCACGCTGCTGGTCAATTGCGCGGTCACCCCGCCGCCTCGAGGCGCGCGGGGTGGCCATGTTGTTGAATAAGGAGAGCCCGACGCGGTACCTGTCACCCCTGATCGACATTCCCCCGCCGGGCCCCCCTGTCCATGCTGGTGTCCCCGTCTACCCGGTACGCCGCTTCAACCCGCAGGGCGCCAACCACTCCGAGCATCCGCGCCGCTCCGGCCGACGGGAGATGGGGGGAAGTCCACCAGCACTCGACACCTATTTCCTGCCGTCCGCCGGCGTGCGCCGTGCGTTGTTCCCAGCTGTCTTGCCGCTGTCCCCCTGCTTGTCCCCATGCTTTGTGGGAGCGGGCGCCGGTGCGGGGGCAGGCGCGGGCGCGGGAGTCGCCTGCCGGCCGGGCCGGACCGTTTCCTGGCCCGACCGGGATGCGTCCGGCTGGGCGCGCGTGCCGTTGCTCTCGCGCCGCACGGGCGCGGACGAACCCGGACGGTCACCGGACGGGCGCTGCGCGCGCCCGGACGGCGTGACCGCCGGCTGGTCGGACCGACTGCTGCCCCCGTCGACCTGCTGCCGCGGCCGCGCCGGGCGTTCGCTGCGATCGACCGCCTGCCCGCTACGGCCGGTCGTGCTGTTCCAGACGCGGGTCCCGCGCGGGCGGGAATCGAGCGACCTGATCCCGTCACGGCCCGTACTGCTGTCGCCGCCCCTGGCCGCGCCGCCATTCAAATCGCCCGGACTGACCGGAGCCAGCCGCGGGCCGGTCGCGCCGCCGCCGGCCGTGTGCCGGCGTACCGGCAACGACGAACCCTGCGCGGAACCGGCATCCCCCGGGGAACGGCCGGCACCATGGATCCGGACTGCTCCGCCCTGTCCCGCAACCACGGGGAAGCGCTCGCTCGATCGCCCGAGCGGCTGGTCGCCGCGGGTCGAGACACCCGTTCCCTTGGTCACGCCGGGCGCTGTCCGCGGGTTGACCGGCAACGGGCGCCTGGTCACCATCGCGTCGCGCTCGTTGGCGGCGAGCCCGCCGTGGCCGACCTGACGCGTCACGGCGTCATATTCGTAGGTCTTGCGGACCGCCGACGCGTCGCCGTGGCGGTTGAGGGGCTGGAAACGGCGGCCGCCACGATCCCAGTACGACCCGCAGCCCCCGTTGTAGTAAGGCGAGTCATTCCACGCGTAGCAGCCCGAGTAGGGCCCGTTCCATCCGTTGTACGGCGCGCACACATACCACGGGTCGTACCAGAAATTGACCCAGGGATGCCACGTCCAGGGATCGACGTAGGCGTAAACCGGGTTCCAGTACACCGGGTAGTAGCCGTACGTCGAGTACCAGTTGTTGGCCCAACCGTAGTCGTGGTCGATCTCCAGCGCGCAGCGCCCCTCGTAAGGGTCGTAACGTGGGGAGTCATCGGTGTGGCACTGCGCACAGAGGTAGCGCGGATGGTCGACCCGCTTGTGCACGTAGTAGCGCGCGTGGTTGGTGACAACGTCCTCTCCAGCATCCGCGAGGCCCGTGACCGCATAGTTGACCTCGTTCATGGCGAGGTACGGATCGCCGGCGACGTGGAAGTCGTAGCGATTGGTCCCGGCATCCTGCAGGAAGTCGATCTCCAGCGCACGCAGGTCGAACGGGTAGCGGGAAACGAGCACCTGCACGTAGCCCTCGCCTTCGGACTCGTCGATGCGCAGCGCGGCTGACTCCCGTCCCGGCAGGCGATACTCGTGACCCCCGAAGACGAAACCGTCGTCGAGCCGCTCGCGCGGCCAGAGCACCGTGACCAGGCCGTCGGTGTCGATGCGGTACACGACGGCGTAGGCATCCTCGTTCGCCTGGAAGCCGATGCGCTGTTCGTCGCCGCGCCGATAGATCTCATCCTCCTCGCGGTCCAGCCACACGTTCACACGCAGGGTCTGGGCGGCGTAATTGTAGTCGCCGCCGGCCGCAGCCTGGGTGTAGTCCTCACGCGTGCGATCCGGCTGGTACCTGCTCTCGCCGGGGGTCTGCGCGCCGGCGTACACCGCCAGCAGGCAGGCGATCCCCGAGATCGCCAAGGTGCGCGCCTTCGCGTCGAACCAACCACCGCCAAGGCGGCCGCCGTGCTTCGTCAGGAGTTGCTTCATGATTGCGCCCCTTCCCTTGCCGCCCGTGCCGACTACAGGCTGATGAACTGAGGACCGTCCGTCACGGGTTCACGTCCGTCGACCGGGACCGAGAGTTCCGGCAGATTGACGATCAACTGGTAGGCCCAGATGATGTTGACGAGACCCGAGCCGACGCTGGGTACACCGAGCTTCGCGTAGTGGACAGCCCCCGCCCCAGTGGTGATCTCCACCGCATAGACATGGCCGGCCACGACTTCGAGCGTTCCCGTCTGCGAATAGCCGCTGGTCGGGGCCCAGCCGACGCCCTCGAACAGGACGTGTCCGGCGCCGTCGCTGTAATCGCCGAGGTCCTGGATCCGGACCTGCGCACGACCGGCCGAGACATACGGCACGCCGGCGCTGAAATGGAACTCGAGGTCGGCCGTACCCACTTCGACACCGGGCGTCACTCTGCCGTAGGCAGGCAACAGCGGGGCTGAGGCCGCCCGGCTGAAGACGAATCCGTAGCCGACGGCGCCGGAGATGTTGCCGTCGTACACGGGAAGCGGGATGAACCAGCCGTTGTTGTCGAGGGGGCTCATCGGCAACGGGGCATCGGCAACGAACTCGAAGCTCAACGCGCTTCGCGCACCCGCGGCATTGACCGAGGCGACGGCGTATTCGTACTGCAGCCCGTTGGTCACGTTCTCGTCGATATACCAGTGCAGGCCCGAGCCGGCGTCATAGTTCGCGTCCCAGCCGATCGTGGCGATGGGCGCCGGGTCGAAGGCGCGGTTGGGATCGTTCTCGTCCCCGAAGTTGTAGTTGCGGCGGTAGACTTCGTAGGAAACCAGGTTCGGACTGTAGGCCCCGTCATAGGGCGCGTAGACCAGGTCGTTCCACTGGACGACGACGTAGCCGTCGCCACTGATGCTGCGGACACCGGTGGGCACCACGGGCGCCGGGAGTTCCGCACAATTGATGCAGTCATTCTTGGAGCAGCCGGCCAGGAAGATACCCGGCACCAGAACGGCCATCAACACCATGGTCAGCACGCCCCGCCTCGCTGTACGGTGCGCACCCCGCCTGGTCGCCATCTTGATCGTCAACATTGCACCCCTCCTGGCCGGCCCCTGTCGTCCGCCGGGAAACCTATCGCAGGGTTCGTGCCAGCGCGCCAGCCAACCCTTCGCGCACCGATCGGGCTCCGTCGAGACAGCCGAGGCAGATTCGATTCATTCCAATTCGTTCGGGTAAAACAAGTTGGACGGGCGCCTGAGTGCAGCCGGCGCCAGTTGATCTTCAGCGCTCCCGCGCCTGCGCCTGTGTGCGATATGGGACAGCGTCCCCATATGGGGACGCCCTGCGGGATACGCGCACGCCGCGGCGGTCCCGCCTTTCGGGTTCGTCAACCGCCGGACCTGAACGTGGGAACACAAAAAAAAAGAGCCCCTGCCTTGCGGCGTGTCGGGTTCGAAGCTCGCCTCTCCGAACGCGACCGGGGCTCTGAAATCAGGCGTTGTTTCCGGCCGGGCCGGTGAGTGAAATTCGTGTTCCGGGAGAAGAGGATCCTGGCTCTCTTACGCCGTCCTGTCGGGATGATCCAGACCCCACCTCTTTCACACCCCCCGAACGGCCTCCTCGATGAGATCCCCGGCGCCTCGCGGCGCCGGAACGGACTCAATTCTCCCGAGAACACGAAATTCAACTCTGAGTCGAAGAGGATCCCTGTTAGTCACCCCTTCACCTTCCCTACAGCAGGCGCCGTACCACGGGACAACATTTGTGAATATATTTATCTCGTTATATTACAGATAGTTAGGGGCGTTGCCGGTGAGGTCGGGAGGCGACCGGGGACGTCGGTTGTAAACGGAATTTCCAACCAAACTCCGCCGTCACCGATGTTGTTGTCCGCCAACACGTTGAATCTATAAAAAGAAATCCCGGACGGCGTCCGGGATGAAGCGGGAATTGCCAATGACCGGACCGGTCACGAACCATCCGGAAGACCGTAGAGGCGCGCCTTCTTCAGGAGGTTCGGGTAGCTGATCCCAAGGTCGCGGGCCGCCTGCGATTTGTTGCCGCCGGCCCGAAGAAGGGCGCTGCGAATCTCACGACACTCGACTTCGGCCAGCGCGTCGCGCAGGGGGGCGCCCCGCCCCTTCGCCTGAGAACCGGTGCCCACTCCCTGGGCCAGGTCCGGCAGGTGTTCCAACCGCAGGGTATCGGCCCCGTTGGCGAGTACGATCGCGCGCTGCAGCGTCTTCTCCAGTTCACGAACGTTGCCCGGCCACGGGTGCCCGAGCAATCCGTCCATGAACCGCCGGTCGACGGCCGGCACGGCCACGCCGAGTTCACCGCTGAAGCGATTGATGAAATGCGAGGCCAGCAACTCGATGTCGTCCGGCCTTTCGCGCAGGGGCGGGATGACCAGCGGGAAATCGAGCAGGCGGTAGTAGAGATCCTCCAGGAAGGCGCCCTCGCGCGCCAACTGGTGCAGATCCGACTTGGAGGCACAAATGACCCGGACGTCGACCCGGAACTCCTGGTTGGAACCGACCGGCCGGACCACCTTCGTATCCATGAAGTGCAGGAGTTTGCCCTGCATGCTGAACGGCATCTTGCCGACTTCGTCCAGGAAGACGGTGCCGCCCTCGGCCTCGGCGAGCAGCCCCTTCTTGTCGGCGTGGGCTCCCGTGAAGCTGCCGCGCTTGTGCCCAAAGAGCTCGCTTTCCAGGAGCATCTCGGGGATCGCGGCACAGTTGATCGACATGAACTTGCGCCCGGCGCGCCGGCTCAGCGCGTGGATCGCATAGGCCAGCAACCCCTTGCCCGTGCCTGTTTCGCCATTGAGCAACACCGTCAGTTCACTGGGCGCAACCTTGCGCGCCAGCCCCAGCACATCCAGCATCCGCGCGTTCTGCGTGATGATGTTGCCGAAGCTCTCGATGGCTTCGAACGGACCGGTGTCGCCATCGACCGACCGGCGCCCCTTTTCGTGCAGGAACAGCGCGAGGAACCCCAGATAGGTCGCCAGGAAATCGAGCGCCGAACGGTCAAACGCCGAAGTCGCCGCACCGGACCCCGACTTGCCGGCGAACAGGACGCCAAGGCGGCGATCGTGCAGCGCGATGGGCATGAACAGGCAACTGTCGGCGACGGTCAACAGCGCCGGCACGTCGGCGACGATGCGATCACGGGGACCGAGTCGTGTGTGCAGCGAGATGCCGCCGGCAGCGGACGCGGCGGCCGAGCCTTCGATCCACCGGGCCAGCTGGCCCGCGAGGTTCTCCGTCAGGCCCCGGCGCGTGACCACCGGCAGGAGCCCACCCTGCGCCGGTTCGGTCATCGCAATGAAACCGGAATCGGCGCCGATGCGGTCCATCGCGGCAGCAAGAACGGCGTCGAGGTTGCGTGGAATCGCGCCATGGTCGGCCGCAAAGAGCCCGGGCAGCGTCGAGATCGCCTCGAACTGGGCCTCCGAAGCGCCGACACCCTTCAGGATGCCGCGCTCCACCTGTTCGCGCAGGCGAACGACGATCGCGGACCAGCGCGCGTCCTCAAGGCCGCCGGCGAAGCGCTCGAGATCGAACACGGTCAGGAGCGCATCGTCGAATTGGCCGAGCCGCACCTGCACGACGGCCAGCCTCTCGAGGACCTCGCACAGCATGGCATCGCCGACGCCCGCTGCGACCCGGTCCTGCGCCTCGGCCAGCAATCGTTTCAGGCCCTGCAGCTGCAGTTCGGAGGAAGACGCGAGCCGCGCATCGCACCACGTCACCAACGCACGACACCACAGGTGCGGCAGCTGGTATTCGCGGAACGTGCCGACCGCCTGCCGGAAGTGCTCGTCCGCGGCCGCCCCGTCACCCTGCGCCGCGCGCGCGAGCCCGAGGGTGACCTGGCAGAATCCGATTTCGTAGACTTCGCCGCACTTGGTGCACACGGCCAGCGAAGCCTGGCTGGCGGCGATGGCGTCGTCCAGGTGTCCCTGCGCGAGAAAGGCCTCGCCCATGCGTCGCTGGAGTTCACCCTCGAGGTCATTGCCGGCGGCGATGGTGCGCGATTTCTCGAGGCCGGATCGGTAATTGAACAGAGCCGTCTGGGGCTCGCCTCGGCTGAGCAGGACGTCGCCCAGGTATTCGTCGGCGATCGTCGCCTCGCGCAGGAAGTTCTGCTGTTCCGCCAGGGTCTGGCCTTCGACCAGCAGTTCCTCGGCCCGGGCCAGTCGACCGCTGAGTGTCTCGAGCCGCCCCAGGGCCAGGCTGAGCCGGCACTGCTGCGCGCGATCGCCCAGGCTGACGGCCAGGCGGTAACCTTTCTCGAGCACGGCCCTGGATTCGCCCAGCCGGTCGGTCTTCTGCAGGACGATGCCCTGGTTCAGGAACAGCATCGGCATCAGGTGGCTGGCGCCGATGCGCTGCGCCAGATCGAGCGCCTTCTCGAGGCGGCCCAGGGCGCGGGACCAGCGGCAGCGCACGTTGTCCAGCAGCGCGAGGTTGTTCAGCAGGTTGGCGACGCCGAGGTCGTGCCCGATGCGGCGGAACGTGGCGAGGCCGTCGTTGAACAACTCGTCGGCCTTCTCCAGCCGGCCGAGCCGCAGGTGGCAGATGCCCATGACCACCTGGACGCGCGCGACATCGGCGTGTTCATCGGTCAATGCCAGCACGGCGAAGGCCCGCTTCGCCAGGTTGAGCGCATCGTTGAGCCGCCCGCGTTCGCGCAGGATGATGGCGCGGCGGATCTGGAATGATGCCGACAGGGTTGTCGCTTCATCCTGGCCCGCCAGAGCCGTGGTGCGCGCCAACAGGAGGTCCGCCACGTCAAGGAGGACGTCCGCCTCGCGAAGCTGTCCGACCAGAAGAAGCGCGTCCACTGACTTGCGAAGGATGGAAATGGCGCGGTCGCGCGGCAGCATCTCCAGGACGGACGGCTCAGTCAGCTGGGAGAAATAGTCCAGAGCGGTCGCGTAGGCAGACGCGTGGAAATGCAGATCACCGATTTCTTCCAGACGCACCCAGTCGGACGCTGCCACCGGCCGCGACCAACGCGAACCTGCAGCGTCCCGACCAGCGGGTTCCTGGAAATGGTCCTTCATCAACCGCATCCCTCGGCGAGGAAGTGGATTCGGTTTCGCTTCCCTGGTTGTCTTCTGCGTCTCCGCGCCGGCAGGGCACTCCGCGGGGAGTGCCTAGCCCGCCGCCTGCACCAGCCGGAGCAGCTGGAGGATCAACTCCACCACCGCATCCGCACCGCTGGCCTGGGCACCTATGCCCGGTCTCACCACAGGGTCGGCTCCCAGCCCGTCACCAGCGCCGCCCGGGTCGCCCTGCTCCCCGTTGCCGCCAGCCGTCGTGCCGGCCGTACCGGCCGTCGTCGTGTTGCCTACGACGGCGCCGGAATTCCCTGACTGTTCACCGGAGATCTGGACCGCGTGGGCGGCGGGGGGCAGTGCGGAAACAGCGACCAGTCCGATCGCCACCAGAAGAATCAGAATCGTGCTGATTCGTTTCATGTTCTTCCCACCTGCAACAGGACACCCCGTCTTGAGCAAACGCGGAAACCGGTACCCCCCGGAACCCCGCGCTGCCGTGACATGATTGTTACGGAAAACCACCCCTGGTGTCAATCGAGGTTGACAGGCTACTCGGCCGGTTGCGTGCGCAATCCGTATTTGGTGATCTTCTTGTAGAGGTTGCTCCGCTGCATCCCCAGGATGTCCGCCGTCCGACTGACGTTGTACAGGTTCTCTTTCAGCTTGAGCTGCAGGAACACGGTTTCACTGCGGGTCTTGAAATCCTGGAAGTCGTTGCTGGCGAACAAACTGGCATTCTCCGGCCGGCCCTGGACGGTGCCGGGCAACGGGGGCAGATCGACCGGCCTGACGACCTCTTCGGGAGCCAGGATCAGCAACCGCTCCACCAGGTTGCGGAGTTCACGGACATTGCCCGGCCAGGCGTATTCCTGGAGAATGGCCACGGTTTCGGGAGCGAAGCGACGCGGGCGCACCTTGAGCTTTGCCGCGAGGTCGGCCATGAACCACTCCAGGAGCAGGGCGACGTCGCCTTCACGCTCGCGCAGCGGCGGCAGGTGGATGGCCAGGACGTTGAGGCGATAGAAGAGATCCTGCCGGAAACCGGACTGGGGCGACGACAGTTCGCGGTTCGTGGCGGCGATGATCCGGACGTCCACCCGTTTCGTCTCCGCCCCTCCGACGCGCTGGAAGCGGCTCTCCTCGACAGCCTTGAGCACCTTGGCCTGTGCCTCCTCTCCCATGTCCCCGATCTCGTCGAGGAAGAGCGTGCCGCCGTCGGCCTGCTCGAACCTGCCGGTGCGCTGACGGTCGGCGCCGGTGAAACTGCCCTTTTCGTGCCCGAAGAGTTCGCTCTCGACGAGGTCGCGCGGGATCGCAGCGCAGTTCACTTCGATGAGGGGCCTCTCGCGACGCGCGCTCGCGCGATGGATCGCGCTGACGACGAGCTCCTTGCCGGTGCCGTTCTCGCCCGTGATCAGGACAGTGGCATCGCTGGGCGCGACCTTCTCGATGAATTCGCGCACGACCTGCATGGCGCGGCTCCCGCCGACGATCGTGTTGCGCCGACCGACCTGCGTCTGCAGGAGGCGGCGGTCGGCCACGGCTTCCTGGTGCGCGAGGCAGTTCGTAAGCGTCACGAGCAGGCGCGGGCGGTCGAGCGGCTTCTCCATGAAGTCGTAGGCGCCCTGCCGCACGGCAGCCACGGCGGTCTCGATGTTGCCGTGGCCCGAGATGACGATCACCGGCGCACCGATCGAGGCTGCGCGCAGGCGCTGCAGTACCTCGAAGCCGTCCATGCCGGGCATCTTGACGTCCAGCAGGATGGCATCGGGGTGGTGACGCTCCGCGAGCGCCAGCCCTTCGGGACCCGTGCCGGCGTCCAGGACATCGTAGCCTTCGTAGCGCAGGCTCTGGGTGACGGCCTCGCGGATCGCCAGGTCGTCATCGACGATCAGGACGGTCTTCACTGCAGCTCCTTCGCGACCGGCAGGGAAACGCTTGCGGCCGCGCGGCGGGTGACGGAGATTGTCCGGCGTTCGGTTCGATCAGGCGGACACCTTGCTACGTCGACCGAACCGCTGTCAAGGCATGGGCCCCCGGGCCCGGAGCGGATGGGCGACCTGTGGCCAAACCCCTGTTGCGATCCCTGGTTCCCGGGGAGCTCGGCCCCCTGGTCACCGAACTGGGTGGCGAAGCCTATCGTGCGCGGCAGTTGGCCGGCTGGCTGCACGAGCACGACGCGCTCGCGTGGGACGAGCTGCGCAATATCCCCCGGCCGCTGCGCGACGCGCTGGCCGGGCGCTACGACCTCCAGGGCCTGGCCCCGCTGGAGCGCCAGGTCTCGACCGACGGCACGCGCAAGTTCCTCTTCAGCTTGCGTGACGGACAGACGGTCGAGAGCGTCATCATCCCCATGGAGAACCACGCCACCTTCTGCCTGTCGACCCAGGTCGGCTGCGCGATGGCCTGCCGTTTCTGCGCCACGGCGCGCGGCGGGCTGGTGCGCAACCTGGAAGCCGGCGAGATCCTCGAGCAGATCACTCACCTGCGGCGCGACCTCGCAGCCGATCCGGTGCCGGGCCACGGCGAGCGCCAGTTCAACGCCGTGTTCATGGGCATGGGCGAACCGCTGGACAACTGGGCCGCCCTGCCGGCGGCGCTGCACACGATGCTCGCCGAGGACGGCCTGGCCATGTCGAAGCGACGCGTGCAGGTGTCGACGAGCGGGCCCGGTGACGGCCTGCGGCGGCTCCTCGCCCTGGCGCCCGGCGTCGGCCTGACGCTGAGCCTCGGCGGCACCACCGACGAGGAACGCCGGAAGCTGATGCCTGTGCCGGGCCGCACGCCGCTGGCGGAAGTGATCGACCTCGGGGCACGGTACGCGCGCCAGTCGGGACGGCGGACCACCATCGCGTGGGTCCTCATCGCCGGGCAAACGGACCAGGCCGAGCAGGCACGCCGGCTGGCGAAGCTTGCAGGCTCGGGCCCGTTCAAGGTGAACCTGATCCCGCTCAATGCGCTCGATGACGATGCGCAGGAACCGCCGACACCGTCGACCGTGCTTGCCTTCCAGGACATCCTTACGCGCGCCGGCATCGACAACACGATCCGCCTGAGCGGCGGGCGCGACATTGCGGCCGCCTGCGGGCAGTTGCGTCGCCGCCGGCTGACGGGCTGAGCGGGCAGGGTGTGATGCCCGGAAAAATGAAGAGCCCGACGGTCATGGCCGCCGGGCTCGTTCCATCCTACGGAAAGCGGATCGCAGACCTGCGCGTCGGGCCTTCCGGGATCCTACATCACGTCCGACAGATGCGTGCGCTCAAGGGCGCCGGTCAGCGCATCCTGAGCTTCGCGCCACACCTGGGAGACATTGCAGTTCTCGTGGTTCCGGCAGGGATCAAGCGAGCGCAGGCAGTGGTTGAGCACGATGCCACCCTCGCAAACCTCCACCACTTCGCGCAGCGTGATCTCGCTGGCAGGGCGCCCGAGGCTGAAGCCGCCCTTGACGCCCCGGTGGGACTTCACGATTCCCGACTGGGCCAGCATCTGGAAGATCTTGGCCAGAAAGGCTTCAGACACTTCGCAAGCCCCCGCGATCGACTTCAGCTGTACAGGCGCGTCGGTATCACGGCGAGCAAGCTCCTGAAGTCCTTTGATGGCGTATTCGGTCTGCCGCGTGATCTGGAGCATCGTCGAACCTCTCAACAGTTGCGCATGGGGTGACCCAAGACTCTGCTGCAAAGGAGATGCATCGAAACCGGATTGTCAACCTCGCGCATCACCGCAGCAGCGCAACGCCTTGCGGGCCAACTGGCTGATGTTCAGGCCCGGTGCCTCCGCCAGGGAAACCCAGCGGCCCGGCCGGCTGGAAATCTCGCCCTGGGCACGGATGTCCCGGTGGGGCCCGGGCGTTTCGGGAAGGGTGACGCCGACTGCCGCCACGTCGACGAGCAACCGGTACCGCGTGATCGCGTGGCGAAAACGGCCGACGGCGCGGGGCGCGCCGGCGCCCGCGAAACCGGCGGCATCCACCCAGCCCGCCGGCAAGGCCGCCAGGAGGTCGCAGGCGCTCTTCTCCGGGCGCGGGTACCAGGCAGTCGTCGGGAGCGTCAGCAGCCCCTGGTGCAGCTTCCCGAGCGCCTCACGGGCCGGGGCAACCCCCACGTCGCAACGGATGAGGGGGCCGCCCGGTGGCTCAAGCCAGACCCGGCCCTCCGCCAGGAACGCGACCAGGAGAGCCTGCACGGGCAGCGCGGCGGGCCTAGCCTCGGGCACGGCAACGCTGTCGGCAATACCCAGACGGCGGGCGCCGCAGTAGGCGCCGACCGGGCAGTCCTCGCAGCGGGGGCCGCGGGGCTGGCAGACCAAGGCGCCCAGTTCCATCAGGGCCTCGTTCCAGGCGCCGGGGCGGTCGCCCCGGACCAGACAACCCGCGAGGTCGGCCACCTGCCTGTCCGACCCGGCGCCGGGCTGGCAGGCGGCGCCCAGCCAGCGCCCCAGCACGCGCCTGACATTGGCGTCGACCGCGGCCGCGGGCAGCCCCAGCCCCAGGCTCGCGATGGCGCCGGCGGCATAGGGACCGATGCCCGGCAACGCCCGCCAGCCCTCCGTGTCGTCCGGGAAGGCGCCACCGTGCTCCGCGACCACCTGCCGCGCTGCGGCATGGAGCTGCCGCGCCCGTCGGTAGTAGCCCAGCCCGGACCAGTGTGCCAGGACCTCAGCCTCGGGTGCGGCGGCCAGGGCGTACACATCGGGAAAGCGCGCCAGGAACCGCTCCCAGTACGGCACGACGGTCGCGACGGTCGTCTGCTGGAGCATCATCTCGCTGATCCACGTCCCGTACAGGCTGCGCCGGCGCCGCCACGGCAGGTCGCGCTGGCGGGCGTCGAACCAGGCCAGCAGGACCCCGCGAAGGCCGGCGCGCACGGCGTCATCCGTGAAATCCACCGGGCTTGCGGTCACGCGGGGCTCCCCTCGGTTCATACCGTCCCGCCGGCAACCGGCGTTGACAAGGTCCTCGCAAGAGGGGAGGATATTGGCATCATCCTCCTGAGGGCGCAACGCGCGCCCCGATCCCGACCGGCCGGCGCCCACCGGCACCCATCAACCGGCCCCAGGGAGACCATCATGCCTGTCCGTACCATCCCGGAGATGCTGCTCGAAGCCGCGCGCGAACGGCCGCGGCCCGACTGCCTGGCCTACCGGCAGGACGACGGGCCGTACGTGTCACTGTCGAGCGCGACGGTCCTGGAGCGGGCGCGGGACCTCGGCTTCGGGCTGCGGAACCTGGGTGTCCAGCCCGGGGACAGGGTCGCGATCCTGAGCGAGAACCGCCACGAATGGGCGCTGGCCGACCTCGCGGCGCTCGGCTGCGGCGCCGTGACGGTGCCGATCTACTCCACGCTGCTGGCTCCCGCCATCGAGTACATCCTGGCGGACTGCGGGCCGGTCGCCCTGTTCGTGTCGTCGCCGGAACAGGCGGCGAAGGTCGACGCCATCCGCGGGAACCTGCCGTCGCTCCGGCACATCATCACGTTCGAGCAGACGGACCTGGCCGGCGCCGTCCTGATCGGGCAGGTCGAGGCGGCCGGGCGCGACGCGGCCGGCGGCAGGCCCGCCGACGACCCCGCCTGGTGGACGGGCGGCGACCCGCACGGCGTGTGCAGCATCATCTACACATCGGGGACGACCGGCAACCCGAAGGGCGTGGTGCTGACGCACGACAACTTCGTGACGAACATCATCAACGTCACGAAGGTCGTCGACTTCGGGCCGCAGGACGTGTGCCTGAGTTTCCTGCCGCTGAGCCACGTGCTCGAGCGCATGGCCGGCTACTATTCGATGCTCTATCGCGGGGTCGGCATCTACTACGCGCGCCGGTTCGACACGATCGCCGAAGACCTCGCGCTGGCGCACCCGACGCTGATGATCAGCGTGCCGCGGCTCTACGAGAAGATCCACGCCAACGCAGCCAACCTGGCGGCGACAGCCGGATTCCCGAAGCGGCAGATCTTCTTCTGGGCGCGGCGCGTGGCGATCCGCTGGGCCGAGGCCCGCGTCGACGGGCCGCCCGCCGACTGGCGGTTGAAGCTGGCGCATCGCGTGGCCGACCGGCTGGTCTTCGGCAAGCTGCGGGCGCGACTGGGCGGGCGCGTGCGCATCATGGTGTCGGGCGGCGCGCCGTTGAATCCCCGCATCATCAAGTTCTTCAACGGGGCGGGCGCGCTCATCCTTGAGGGCTACGGGTTGACCGAGACCTCCCCCGTGCTGACCTGCAACATCGAGAACGGCATCCGCTTCGGAAGCGTCGGCCGCGTGATCCCCGACACTGAGGTCCGCATCGCCGCCGACGGCGAGATCCTCTGCCGCGGCCCGCAGGTCATGCGCGGATACTATGGCGACGACGGCGCCACCGCCGAGGTGCTGGGCAGCGACGGCTGGTTCGCGACCGGGGACATCGGCCACCTGGATGCCGACGGGTACCTGTTCATCACCGACCGCAAGAAGGAACTGATCGTGACGGCCGGCGGCAAGAACATCGCGCCGCAGCCGCTCGAGAACGCGCTGGTGGCGGACAAGTACATCGCGCAGGCGGTCGTGATCGGCGATCGACGGCCCTACCTGTCGGTGCTGATCGTTCCGGATTACGCCAACCTGCAGCGCTATGCGGAGGCGCGCAGCCTGGGTGTTTCCACACCGGCGGAACTGGCGGCCCACCCGCGCGTGCAGCGGCTCTTCCAGCGGATCGTCGACAGCGCCAACGCCGAGCACCCCGGATTCGGCCAGATCAAGAAGTTCGCCCTGGTGCCGCGGGAATTCACGCTCGCCGACAACGAACTGACGCCGACGCTGAAGATCAAGCGGTTCGAGATCGCGCGCCTCTGGAAGTCGACCATCGACGCGATGTACCCGGCCGACGACCACGGGGTCAACGACTGACCGGTGCCGAATGCGATGGGCTCAGCGGCGCTGCGCCCGGTCGCCGAGCGCGACGGTGAAGCGCATGTCGCGGCCGTCGCGCAGGATGGCGATCTCGACGAGGTCGCCGGGACCGTAGGCGCGCAGGGCCGTCGTGAACGTCGCCAGGTCGGTGACGTCGTAGTCGCCGAAGCGCACCAGGACATCCCCCTTCTGCAAGCCCACCGCGGCCGCCGGGCTGCCGTCGAACACGGCGGCCAGGCGGTATCCCGCCTGCCCCTCGGTAAAATCGGGCATCGTCCCCAGCCACGTCTGGCGGTTGCCCGGCTTGTCGGTGGCCGCCGTCCCGCCCTCGGCCTGGTCGCGCAGGTCGCCGCCTCCGACCATGTGCCAGGCGAATCGCCCGGGCACGGTGCGCAGGTGCCCGACGAGCGCGTCGGTGAACGCCGTGATGCGGGCCATCGCTGCGTAGTCGAGCGCCGCGGCGGTGTCGGCCGGGCGGTTGTACTCGGGATAGGGACCGCCGAAGAGGAACAGCACCGGCACTTCGCGGGTGTTGAAGACCATGTGGTCGCTGCCGGACCAGCCGCCGCGCGACGGATTCACGGGGATGCCGACGGCGACCGCAGCGGCGTTGACGGCGGCCTCGAGCGGGTCGGCGGTGGCCAGGCCGCTGACGATGAGGCGCCCGTCGGACAGGTGGCCGACGGTGTCGAGGTTGACCATGGCGTCGAGGCTGTCGAGCGCAATGCACGGGTGCTTGACGAACCAGGCGGCGCCCTGCAGGCCGGATTCCTCGCCGTCGGTGTTCAGCACGAGCACCGAGCGGCGGGAAGCTTCGCCCGCGCCCACGCGCAGGCGGCGAGCGGTTTCGTGGACCACCGCGACGCCGGAAGCATTGTCATTGGCGCCGGGGTAGTAGTCGCCGGGCCCCGGAACCGTGGCCGACGGCGACGGCGGGGCGACCGTGCCGAGATGATCGAGGTGCGCCGCCACGACGAGCCACCGCCCGGCAAGCGCGCCCGCGCCCGGGGCCACCGCGGCCACGTTGCGTCCGGTGAGCCCGGACAGGTCGTCGCCGGTCCAGCCCTTGCCCGTGAGCGGGAACTCCTGCGTGTAGGCATCGCCGAAGGCGGGCTGCAGGCCGGCGGCGGCGAACCACGACACCAGCGTATCGGTGGCCGCGTGCCCGCCCGGCGAGCCCGCCGCGCGCCCGGCCAGGGCCGGGGCCGTCAGCGCCTCGACGCGATGCTGCAAGGCGAGGGCGAGCGCCGCTTCGGGTTCCGCAGCCGATGCTGCCGGCACGGGGATCCGCCCCGCGCAGAATGCCAGCGCCAGCCCTGTGGCAACACGCTTGCATGTGTTGCGATTCCGGTTCGCGGCCATCCTCATCCACCTTCCCGGGCGCCGAGCAGCGCCGTCCAGGTCACCCGCGTACCGGCGTGCCGGGCGAACAGTTCCCCCACGAGGTCGACATGGGCGGACATGGTAGTCGCACTGGTGCCGGCTGTCGCCATGACGACGGCCAGGAGCGATTGCGTGGTTGCGTCGGTGCTCGTGCGCAGCGAGTCGCTGGTGGGCGACCCGAACGGGCCCTTGTCGTCGTAGAGAGCCAGGCGATCGCCGACGTGCACCTCGTCCTTGCGGATGCCGACGTACCCGTCGCCGGGATCGCCGGCGCGCAACCGGACATCACCCCGCACCCGGGACAGGTCGTAGAGGCCGATCGGCAGCAGGAAGCTGAGCGACGCGAGGTTGCAGGCATCGACCACGTTGCCCAGGCGGTAGAGTCCCTTGCCCTGCAGGACGCGGCGCAGCAGGGCTTCGCTGCTCGGGCGGTGGCGCGAGGGGTCCATGCCGAAAGACTTGTAGAGAACACGGGCCTCGCGCAGGCCCGGCACCGCCGAAGGCTCACAACCGGCGTAACGTTTGCACAGTTGCGTTTCGAGCGCGGCGATCTCCTGCGCCAGCGGCTCCTCGCCGCCGGGCGAGACACCCTCCAGGACGAGTGCGCCGCAGGAGAGCCGACCGGCGACGGACTCGTCGAGCACGAGGCTGCGTCCGTCCGGCAGGCGGGCCGCGATCATCAGGCGTCACCGGCCTCGCCGTGGCGGCCGCCGGCGCCGTACATCTTCTCGTAGTAGGCGGTGTACTCGCCGCTGCGGATCTTCTCCCACCAGTCGCGGTTGCCCAGGTACCAATCCACGGTACGCGCCAGGCCGGCCGTGAAATCGACCGTGGGCGCCCACCCCAGTTCGGCGCGGATGTGCGAGGCGTCGATGGCATAGCGGCGATCGTGCCCGGGCCGGTCGGCGACGAACGTGATGAGGTCGTCGCTGCGCTGCAGGCGACCGAGGAGCAGCTTCACGAGGTCGAGGTTCCGCTGTTCGTTGCCGCCGCCGATGTTGTAGATGGCCCCGGGGCGGCCCTGGCGCAGGGCCAGGTCGATGGCCCGGCAATGGTCGCCGACGTACAGCCAGTCGCGCACCTGCAGGCCGTCGCCGTACACCGGCAGCGGCTTGCCTTCCAGCGCGTTGGCGATCATCAGCGGGATCAGCTTCTCGGGAAACTGGTACGGGCCGTAGTTGTTGCTGCAGCGCGTCACGATGACCGGGAAGCCGAACGTCTTGAAAAATGCGCGGCACAGCAGGTCGGCCGCGGCCTTGCTGGCTGCGTAGGGCGAGTTGGGCGCAAGCGGGCTCTGCTCGGTGAAAAACCCTTCGCTGCCGAGCGAGCCGTAGACCTCGTCGGTCGACACCATGACGAAGCGGGCGACGCCGGCCGCCTTGCACTCCTCCAGCAGGATC
This sequence comes from uncultured bacterium, assembly GCA_903859215.1. GTDB lineage: Bacteria > Krumholzibacteriota > Krumholzibacteriia > LZORAL124-64-63 > LZORAL124-64-63 > CAINDZ01. The sequence goes on from CAIOLW010000219.1 coordinate 36,408, forward strand.
TCGGTGCCCAGCACGTTCGTGGTGATGAAGACCTCGGGGCCCTCGACCGAGCGGTCCACGTGGCTTTCGGCCGCGAAGTGGACCACGGCGTCGATCGCCTCGCTCTTCAGCAGCGAGCGCACGAGGTCCCGGTCGCGGATGTCACCGCGCACGAAACGGTAGCGCGGATCGTCCTCGCAACCGGCGAGGTTCTCGAGGTTCCCGGCGTAGGTCAGGAGGTCGAGGTTGACCACGCGGTCACTCGTACCGCCGAGCAGCAACCGGACGTGGTTGGAACCGATGAACCCGGCGCCGCCCGTGACCAGGATATTCATCAGGCGCCCCTCCCGGCCGCAGCCAGCTTCGCCGTGAACTCCCTGGCGCGCGCAGTGCTGACCGGCGCCGCCACGTCGCCACCCTCCTTGAGGGCCGTGCCGACGATGAAGCCGTCGGCCAGCGGCAGGAAGCGCTCGACGGTACCGACGGAAATCCCCGAGCCCACCAGCAGCGGGCAGTCCGGCATGGCCTCGCGCAGGGTGGCCAGTTCGGCCGGGTCGGCGCCGGCGCCGGTGGCCGCGCCGGTGACGATCAGGGCATCGGCCAGCCCCCGCACGCGGATATCCAGCGCATCGTCGATCATCGGGCGGGCGGCCAGCGGCGCGGCGTGCTTGACGCGCACGTCCGCCAGGATGCCCACCGTCGAGCCGAACTCGCGGCGGCGCCGCAGCGTGCGCCAGGCGAGGCCCGGCATCGGGCCCTGGTCGGTGACGGCCGCCCCCGTGTGCACGTTGACGCGGATGTAGGCGGCGCCGACGGCCACGGCGATGGCCAGGGCAGCCTCGGCGTCGTTGCGCAGGACGTTGATGCCCAGCGGGGTGCGCGGGAACTCGCGGCGAACCGCCGTGGCGACCACGGTCATGGCGGCGATGGTGATCGGGGGCACGACGTCCGGGTAGAACGGGACATCGAAGAAATTCTCGATCATCAGCGCGCGGACGCCCCCGTCGTGCAGGGCCTGGGCGTCCCGGAGGGCGGCCGCCGTGACCGCGGCCAGGCTTCCTTCCCAGCAGGGGCTGCCCGGCAACGGGGCCAGGTGGAGCATGCCGATGACGCCGGGGCTGCACAGTTCGGCAAAGGTGTCACGATTCCAGGGATTCACGGTGTGCGGTCCTTCCGGGGGCGGATTGGCATCGGGCTTGGCACGGGGCTCCCCGTAGAATAAATTGGACCCACCTCTCCTGACAAGGTCTTAGGCCCCCTGCCCCGCCGCGCGCCGCTCCCGGCGCCCGGCCGACGAGGAGTCCGATGCAGATCGTGCATGGCAAGTCCGGCTGGCTCGAGGTCATCTGCGGGCCGATGTTCAGCGGCAAGAGCGAGGAACTGATCAAGCGGATCCGCCGGGCCCAGATCGCGCGCCGCCGGGTCCAGATCTTCAAGCACGGCATCGATGCCCGCTACGATGCGGCGAACATCGTCTCGCACAGCCAGCAGAGCATGCCGGGCGTGGCCGTGACCAATGCGCAGGACATCCTGAACCTGGTCGATGACCGGACCGAACTGGTGGCGATCGACGAGGGCCAGTTCTTCGGCGAGGAGATCGTCGATGTCGTGAACAAGCTGGCGAACCTGGGCAAGCGCGTGGTCGTCGCCGGCCTCGACCTCGACTACCGCGGGCTGCCGTTCGGCCCCATGCCCCAGTTGATGTGCCGCGCCGAGTATGTGACGAAGCAGCTGGCCATCTGCATGACGTGCGGGGACCCGGCCAACTTCACGCAGCGCCTGACGCGCGACACGGAACAGGTCGTGGTCGGCGCGGCCGAGATCTACGAGGCGCGCTGCCGCTGCCATTTCGAGCCGCCGGTCGAGGACCGCGCTGCGGGAACGGCAACCGGCGCCTGAGAAGCCGGCGCGAGGTGGCGGAATTGAACGACCGGCCCGGGTCAGGACCCGGGCCGGTCGCGTTACCGGACGCGTTCGCGGCTTTCGTCGCGGCCGTGTCAGTTGAAGAAGTGCGGGTCGATCTTGAGGGCGCCTGCCCGCGCCACGAGGTCATCCACGCGCTCGGCCGTCAGGCCCAGCGCCGAGGCGGCCGGCATCAGGCGCGCTCGGACCTCGTATTCGTCCTCCGCGGCCAGCCCTTCCTCGTCATTGCTGCAGCAGCGGGCGATCTCCTCGCCGAGGGCGATCATCGCCGCCACGCGGGCATTGCGCGCGTCGGGATGGTCGAACCGGTGGTGCCACCGCACGGCGTCCTCGAGGTCCTCCGTCAGGTTCCACTCGCGCAGCAGGAGCGCGCCGAGTTCGCCGTGGTCGAAGCCGAGCACGCGCAACTCGACCTCGTGGTACGGCTCGCCCGTCTCGGCCGAGACCGCGAGGATCTCCTGGAACAACTCCGGGTGGCTGCGCGCGAGCACCAGTTGGCCGATGTTCTGCATCAGGCCGCCGACGAACACGCCTTCCGGCTGCACGCGGCCGACGGCCTGGGCGACGAGTTGGCTGCCCATCGCCGACATGACCGACTGCCGCCAGATCTTGTGGTAGAGCATGCCCGCGCCCGGCGCGAGGAAGACCGAGCGGCTGGCCGTGACCAGCGTCCAGTTGCGGATGGTGACGAAGCCGAGGCGGACGATCGCCTCACTGACGGTCGTGATCTGCCGGGCGGCGCCGTAGAACGGGCTGTTGGCGATGCGCAGGACCTTGGCGGTCAACGCCTGGTCCATCGCGAGCGCCTTTTCCAACCGCGTGGCGGTGGTGCGCGGGTCCTCGATGACCGCCATGATGTGGCAGGCCGCCTTCGGCAGCGCCGGCAGCTCGCCGCTGTGCCGCAGGATGATCTCCGGCGTCAGCGCGTGGCGCACCGACTCTCCCGGTTCGCAATTCGACAGCTCGACCAGGGTGGATGACAATCCCCCGATGTGCAGTCGCGTCTCAGGTGAATCATCGTCTTCCAGGCCTTCGTCGAAGATCTGGATGGTGTCGTCCGCGGGCGCCGGGCGCCGGGCGCCGGTGGGCGCCAGCGGCCTGGCGACGGGTTCGATGGCCGGGGCGGACACCGTGTTCGCCGCCGCCTGTACCGGGACCGGCGCGAACGGGTCGATTTCGGGCGCCCGGCGGCGCGCCAGCACCGCGACCTCCGATTCCTGGTGCCGCGGCGCCCCGGAGTCGAGGCCCTCCCGCGCACGCCTGCGTTCGAGTTCGGCGTTCAACACGGACGAGACCTGGCCCTGCCGCACCGGCACGCCCTTGTCGAGCAGGCACATGCGCGCCAGCGCGAACTGCGCCAGGACGTTCGCGGCGGCCAGGGCCGAACTGCCTGCCTGATCGGCGTCGAGGTAGAGGAACGTGTTCCAATGGCCCTGCGAAGGCAGGGGCAGGATGACGATCTGGCGATCGCGCGCGCCGCGCCCGAGCAGTAACGTCAGGTCGAGCGGGAAGTGTTTCTGGGGCACGGGGCCGTAGTAGACGGTGCCGTCGTGCGCGACGGCGGCGAAGACGTCGTCCTTGTCGCTGGGAATCGGCGCGCGCCCGTCGCGTCGTTTGCGGCGCGCCTCGGCCGGCAGTGACACGTTCTCCTCGAGGAACACCTGCAAGCCGCTGGACCACCGCTTGATGAGCAGGAGACGCAGCCCCGTCTGCCGCGCGAGCCGAACGAAGAACTCCGGAACATCCTTCACCCGCGTGATCGCGGACAACTCGCTGATGCCGGCCTGAAGCGAGGGCGATGCCTGCGGCTGCGCGCGCCTCGCCGCCGATTCATCGGGGGCCGGCCGGGGCGCGACGGCCGGCGGTTGCCCGGAGGCGGCATGCGGTGACGGCGCGCTGTCCGGCGCGTCGTCGGACAACTCGCGCACGCGCGCCTGCAGCCGCGCCAGCGTCTGTTGGATGTCCTGAAGTTCGTCCGTCTGAGTGCTCAACCGCGTCCTCGCTCGCTGACGATCCGCTGGTCCGGCGCCCGCGGGGCGCCTCCCCTGCGCCTAGGATCGGCAGTTCAAGGACCGATTGAATGAAAATATCGCGGGTGACCAACGCCCGGCGGATGGGATGTTGCCGGTAAGGTCGGGACGGGTATTATTGTTCCCGGGCAGATCTCGCCGAGGCGGCGGAACCCGTGGAGGAACATGGACATGGCAGGCGGCCGGACCAGGATCACGAAATCGTTCACCTTCGACGCCGCCCATTGGCTGCCCAAGGTGCCGGAAGACCACAAGTGCCGGCGGCTGCACGGGCACACCTACCGGCTCGAGGTGGCGCTCGAGGGTCCGCTGGATCCCGAACTGGGCTGGGTCGTGGATTATGGTGCAATAAGCGGCGTGGTCGACCCCGTCGTCCGCGAACTGGACCACCGGTGCCTGAACGACCTGCCGGGGCTTGAGAACCCCACGGCGGAGGTCCTGGCGACGTGGATCTTCAGGCGGCTGCGCCCCGAGTTGCCCCTGCTCGTGGAGGTCGTCGTCAGCGAGACGCCCCGCACTTCGGCGATCTTCCGGGGCGACGGCTGAGACCGCGCGGCCGGCGCCTTTCAGTGCGCCGGCGCCGGCCTGACGTGCTCGACGGCATCAGCCGGGATCCAGCCCTGCCAGTCGCCCCCAAGGCTTACCTTCGCCCACCCGTCACGCTGCCCCTGGACGTTGAGCGCCAGACCCGCGTGCACCCCGAAGAGCGTCGGGAACGTGGCCGCCGGGCCCGACCGGACATCGACGGCGTCGGCAACGACCACAGCCTGGTCGCGCACACGTTCCTGGTACCAGCGCCCGCAGGTGATGGCCCCGACCAGAATGACGGCTGCGACCGACGCGTAGAGCGCGCGGCGCTGCGCCGTCGAACCGCCTCGCAGCCAGCGCCAGCCGAGCACGACCGCCACGGCCCACACGCAGAGCACCAGCAGCGTCCCCCATTCGTCGATGGAAAGCGCCCCGACGACGGCAGCCGCCTGGGCGACGAACAGCGGCAGTGACTGGCTCGCCAGTTCAAGGTCTTTCAGGTTCTGTCGCAGCCAGGCGAGGTTCCGGCGCACATCATGGTCACGCGGCGCCAGCCGCTCGGCGCGCAGGTAGCTGGCGACGGCCGGGCCGACCTGCCCCGTCCGCGCCTGGGCGTTGCCCAGGTTGTAGTGCAGCGCCGGGTCGTCGAGCCCCTGGGCCCGCGCCTGGAGGTAAAGGTCCCGCGCTTCGGCGAACTTGCTGCCGGTATAGGCCTGGTTGCCCTGGGTGAAGAGCGCGCGGGCGTCTCCCGCCGCTCGTGACGGCGACGCCAGCACCGAGCAGCCGGCGACGGCGATCACAAGGGCGACGACGCGCGCGGCGCCGCCGGAAGTGCCCACCGGGCCGCTGCCGGCCTTGTCGAGGGCCTGGAGCGCCGCTGCCGCCTCCGCGGCGAGCGCGGTGGCTGCCGCGCCGACCTGACCGCCAAACCGGGCGTGGTCACAGCGGTCCAGCAAGGCCACCAGCGCGGCGCCGACCTCGGGGCATCCCCGTTTCGTCGCCAGGGCCGCGACTTCTTCGGGACCCACTGCGGCGACCGGCCGGTCCAGGCAGTCTGCCACGTACCCCGTCACCGCGCGCGCGACGGTCGACAGGCCTTCCTGGCCGTCGCCCCCGGGGCCGGTCTTTGCCAGAAGCGCCTTGGCAACGCCGAGGGCGCCCCGTCGGCGCCTGCCCGCCGGGTTCAACTGGTCCGCCGCCAGGCGCCCGAGCCGCCAGCGCCAGGCCCCCAGGAGCAGGCCCGGCAGCACGGCAAGGCACCACCACGCCACGCCGCCGAAACGAGGCAGTGCGCCGACACCCTGCAGGGGGCCGGCGTGGATGAACGCCAGGTCGTCGCCGACGCGCGCGATCTCGTTGCGCAGGAAGCCGGAATCCTCGCCGCCCGCCACCGGGCGGTCGCTGGGCGTGACCGCGACGTCGCGCCCCGCCGAGCGCGCCGTGCGGTACTCGCCGTGGGTGACGTCGAACCAGGAGACCTCCACGGACGGAACGTGCACGGTTCCCTCGCGCGTCGTGACCATCACCTTCTCACCGCTCAGGCGCCCCAGCAGCCGATTGTCCTGCGGGGTCGTGACGACGTTCTCGGCGGCGTCATGCAGGCGCGTGCCCTCGGGTTCGGCCACCTTCAAGCCGGCGAACCCCTTCAGGAAGCCGTCGGTATTCAGGGACACCTTGAGGCCGATGGCATCGCCGCGCGGGACCGTGGTCCGGTCGATAACGGCGTCGACCGTGCACTGGGTGCCGACGATGCCGCTGAAGCCGGCCGGTTTCGGCAGGGGCAAGTCGCGGACCGTGACCGTGACCGGTCGCGACTTCAGCACCCGAGGGCCCTGCGGTTGCTGCCGCGAGTTGAAGAAACGGTCGAACACGTCGTCCGGGAACACCAGTTCGGCCGGGTCGATCTGCAGCTTGCCGGTGCGCGTCGGGAACAGCGCATAGCGGATCTCGGTCACGTTGTAGGGCATGCCCCGGAGCATCTGCCGCGAGTTGCGCTCGGTGCCGAGATCCTCGCGCCAGAATCCTTCCGTGCGCGGCGCCGTGTACGAGGGGTTCCCGAACGGCTGCACGCGCCGCCACCACTGGAAGGACAGCACGACCTGCTGCCCCACCCACGCCTCGGGCTTGTCGACGGACATCGTGACGAACATGTCGTCGCCACCGGAGACGGCCCCGGGCGCGGGGGCCGGCGGCCGCTGCTGCCGGTTGCCGCTGTCGGCCGGCGGCACCGAAGACCCCGCCACGACCTTGATCGCGATCGGCGCGGTCTGGCATGGACCGGCCGCGGTATTGACGCGAACCGGCCCGATGGTGAAATCGGAATCGGTCTCGACGCGCAGGTAGAAGGTGCGCGAGACAACGATGCGGCTCTGGCCGTTGACGGAGGTCATGCTCTGGTTCGTGCCGCCGCCATAGATGCGCACGCCGGGCATGTCGGGAAGCTGGAATGACGGCGACCAGCCGATATCGCCTTCGGCAGTGACCACGAGCACAACATCCTCGCCGCGGGCCACCGTGCCCTGGCTGACCTCGGCCCGACAGGAAACGGCGGCCTGCGCCGCACCGGCGCCGGCCGCCATCGCCCACAGGGCCAGCAGCGCGATCGCCATCGCGACCGGCGCGCGCCCATGCCTCGGACTTCCGCCTCGGATCACCATCGCTTGCCACTCCGGGGTCGCTTACCCTGGACCCGTTTCTGCAGGGACCTCTTCAACTCTTCCTCGTCCCGGTCGAGAGCCTTGAGGATCTGCGTCGCCTGCTGATCCGTCAACTCCGGCTGCGGGGCGTCCTTGTCCTTTCGGGACTGCGCCTGCTGCTCTTCCGGCTGCTTCCCGTCCTGCTTCTTCTGCTGCTGGTCCTGTTGTTGCTGTTGTTGCTTCTGCTGCTCTTGTTTCTGCTGGTCCTGCTGTTGCTGGTCCTGCTTCTGCTGTTCCTGCTTCTGCTGGTCCTGTTGCTGCTGGTCCTGTTGCTTCTTGTCGTCCTGCTTCGACTGCTGCTGGTCCTTGTTCTGCTGTTGGTCCTTCTTGTCGGCCTTCTTGTCGTCCTTCTTGTCGTCCTTCTTGTCTTCTTTCTTGTCGTCCTGCTTCTGCTGCTGCTGTTGCTGCTGGAGGCGCCGCAACGCCGCCTCGAGGTTCAAGTTGGCATCCTGCTGCCCCGGATCGAGCTTGAGCGACTCGCGCAGCGACTTGACGGCTCCTTCGGCATCGCCGGCAGCCAGGGCTGCGGTGCCCCGGTTGTAGAGTGCCTCGGCCCTGAGCGCGGGGTCGTCGGTGAGCGCCAGGGCGCGTTCGAACTCGTGCGTCGCCTCGGGGTACTTCTGCAGGCGGAACAGGGACTCGCCGACGGCCAGGCTGAGCACGGGATCGTCGGGAGCCTGCACGACGGCTCCCTGAAAGGCCGACAACGCGCCCTGGTAATCACCCTTCTCGTACAGGCGCCGGCCCTCGGCGGCAGCCCCGGCGCCGTCACGGACGACCCCCGCCCCTGACGGTCCGGCAAAGGCGACGACACACACCACGACCAGCGCCGCTTTCACGGCGGCGCGCCGCCGGGGCCGCAGCGCCAGGCGCAGGACGAGGCAGGCCACCGCCGCCAGAAGCGGCCACACGAAGCGCTCCTGGTAGGCGGACACGCGCCGGTCCTCGAGATCGCGCCGGCCGAGACGCTGCAGCTCGCGATAGAGGCGATCGCCCGCCAGCCCGTCCACGCCCAACCGGAACGTGCCGACGCCGCCCAGCGCCCCCAGTTTCTCCAGGGCCTCGAGGTTCAGGTGCGTGGTCACGACGTTCCCCTGGTCATCTTTCAGGAATCCTGCCGAACGACCCTGCTGGTCGCTGGCGGGGATGAGACCGCCCTCGGAACTGCCGACGCCGACGGGGATGACACGAATGCCGTCCTTCTGGCAGGCGTCAGCCTCCTTCTGCCAGTCGCCCTCGAGGTCCTCGCCGTCGGTCACCAGGATGATCGCCTGGAACCCTTCGGCTTCGACGCCGCCCTTGCGGCCCTTCGCCAGCAGTTGGCGGGCCGTCGAGAGCGCCGCGCCGATATTCGTGCCCTGCTCGGACAGCATGTCGGCGTCGGCCATCTTCAGGAACATGTCGGCCGTGCCGTAGTCCAGCGTGAGCGGGCACTGCACAAAGGCTGCACCCGCAAAGAAGACCAGGCCGATGCGGCTGTCCTGCACACGCCCAAGGAAGCTGCCGAGTTCAGTCTTGGCGCGCTCGAGTCGGCTGGGCGCCACGTCCTGGGCGCGCATTGAATTGGAGATGTCGAGCACGACCACGACATCGGAGCCGCGCTGCGTCACCGTCACCTCGCTGGCGCCCCACTGCGGCCGCGCCAGCGCGACCAGCAGCCAGAACAGGCCAGCCAGGAGCAGGAACCGGTCCCAGGTCAGCAGGGAGGCATGGCGGCCCTCCACGTGGCCGGCTGCGTTGTCGCCGAGCAGCGCGCGCAATCGTCGCCGGCTGCGAGTCTCCCAGAGCCGCAGCCCGAGCCACAGCACCGGCAGCAGCGGCACCACCCAAAGCCAAGGCTGCGCGGCGAACCTCACGGCAACCTCCTGAGCCACACCGCGGCGAGCAACGCCTCGGCCAGCAGGAGGAACAGGCCGGGCACCGCGAACCAGTCCATGCGCTCGCGGTACCAGGTGCTGACGGTCGTGCGGTAACGCACCTTCTCCATCTCGTCGATCTTCCGGAAGATGTTCTGCAACGCCTGCGGGTCGGTCGCCTGGAACATCGCGCCGCCGGTAGTGTCGGCGATGCGCCGCAGCAGGGGCAGGTCGATGCGCGATTCCACCTGGCGGACCTGGCGCCCGAAGATCGGGTCCTCGACCGGGAACGGCACCAGCCCCTCGCGCCCGATCGCCACGGCGTAGACCCGGATGCCGAACGACTGCGCCAGCCGCGCCGCGGTCTCGGGCTCAAGCGTCGGCACGTTGTTCACGCCGTCGGTCAACAGGATGATCGTTCGGCTCGGCGACGTCGACTTCTGGAGGCGCGACACGGCTGTCGCCAGGCCCAGTCCGATCGCGGTGCCGTCGTCGATCAGCCCAACGTGGATCTCGTCGAGGAACGACGTGAGCACGGGGTGGTCGAGCGTCAGCGGGCACTGCGTGAAGGCCCGCGCCGCGAAGACGACCAATCCGATCTGGTCGTGCGGCCGCCCGGCGATGAAGTCGCGGATGACGGCCTTGGCCGTATCCAGCCGGTCGAGCGGCTGGAAGTCGAGCGACTGCATGCTGCCGCTGATGTCCAGCGCCAGCACGATGTCGATGCCTTCGCCCTCGACGTCCTCGGAACGGTGCGCCTGCCGCGGTCCCGCCGCGGCGACGACGAGCAGCGCGATCGCCAGGCCCGACAGCCACGGCAGCGCGCGCACCAGGCGCACGCGCCAGTCGCGGGCGCCGCTGCCCAGCAGGGCCACATGCGGGTGGCGCAACCGACCTGCGGCCGGCCCGCCGCGACTGCGCCACCAGGCGATGGCCACGACAAGCGGTATCAGCGCCAGCAGCCACGGACGGGCGAATTCCATCATCGGCCACCGCCGTTCCAGGCGCCCTGGTCGCGGGCGGCTCCACTGACTTCCGCGGAAACTTCGGCCCACGCCTGCTGGGCCGCCAGCAGGCGTTCGGCGGCAACGGGCGTCAGGCGTGGCATGACCCGGGCCTCGCCGATGCGGGCCACGAGGTCCAGGGTCTGCTCGCGACACCACGCGGGTGACGGCGGCTCGGGATCGTACCGGTGGAGGTCGGCGCCGTCGATGAGGCGGCCCATCGCAGCGGGCAGCGCGGGCTCGTGGCCGCGATCGCCGCAGGCGACGACCAACTCGCAGCCCGTCATCTCGGCGGCGGCGATGCCGTAGTGCGCAGCGGCAAAGCGCCTGGCGATGCCGGCCAGCCCGTCGAGGAACGGGCGCGCTTCGCCCCGCTCGACATGGTGCGCCGCCAGCAGTTCCCGGCAGGCCAGGGCAGCCGCCAGCCAGGCGGGTTCGGGCAGCGGCCAGTCCGCCGGCGCCTGCCCCCGGCGCCACCGGCGCCACAGCCACCAGCCGCCGGCCGCCAGCAGCGTTGCCACGAGCAGCAGCAGACCGAGCGTCCACGTGAACCAGGGCCACGCTCGGGGATCGCGGATGGCCGCCAGTTTCGACGGATCGGTCACCCGGCCCCTGACCGTGATGACGCGCGACGGCTGTCCCTTCCACTGCAGTCGGAAGGCGTCGGTCGTGTAGACGAGGTATTTCGCGATGACGCGCGGGCCGGCCCCCGCCGGCAGCGAACCGGCATCGTTCTCCGCCTTCGCCCCGCTCGCGCCCTTGCCGCGCGCGGTCGCGGGCACGGGGGCCAGCTGGTCACCCTTCGGGGCCGGGGCGCGAAAAGCCGCCGGGTCGGACCCGGCGGGCAGGTCCCAGGCCACGGCGATGGAGCCGCCGAACTCAACGGTGTCCGCCATCACGTTGATGGCCACAGGCGACGGCCCGACGCCCGATGGCAGGAATTCGACGATGGCCGTGTCGGGCACGCTTGCCGCGGGCGGAGGCGTCTGGAACCTGCCAGGGGTGGCAGCCGCCGCAGTGACGGCGGCCAGCAGTCCGCACCCGACCAGCGCCACGGCCAGGGCCGGACGCAGCACGTAGCACCGGCCGATTGACGGCGCGCACCTCACCGCGACCTCCGACGGCCGCGCCGACCTTCGCGCGCGAGGAAGAACCGACGCAGCGGCTCGACGTAGGAACCGGTCACGTCGACGTCGACGACATCGACGCCGCGGGAATGGAACAGCCGCGCCAGGGCGCCATCATGCGCCTCGACCCGCAGGCCGAGTTGCCGCCTCAGCGACGCCGCCGAGGTATCGACCAGCAGCGGCGTGCCGCTCTCGGCATCGACCCAGTGCACCAGGCCGACGGCCGGCAGGTCGGATTCGCGCGGATCGCGCACGCGGACGGCCACGACGTCGTGCCTTCGCGAGAGCACCGACAGGCTGGTCGAGAAATCGCCTGCCCAGAAATCCGACACCAGGAACACGGTCGCCTTGCGCTTGAGCACCGAGCCGAGCAGGCGCAGCGGTTCGTTGAGGTCGGTGCCCCGCCCCTCGGGCTGGAAAGTGAGCAACTCGCGGATCAGGCGCAGCACGTGGCTGCGCCCCTTCGCTGCGGGGATGTACTTCTCGACGCGGTCGCTGAACAGGACGAGGCCGACCTTGTCCTTGTTGGCGATCGCCGCGAATGCCAACACGCCGCAGAGTTCGGCGGCAATCTCCATCTTCGTGCGCGCGCCGCTGCCGAACAGTCCGCTGCGGCTGAGGTCGACGGCCAGGATGACCGTCAGTTCACGCTCTTCGTCGTAGAGCTTGACGAACGGGTCGCCCGTGCGCGCGGTGACGTTCCAGTCGATGGCGCGCACGTCGTCGCCCGGTACGTATTCCCGCACCTCGCGGAATTCCATGCCGGTGCCCTTGAACACGGAGTGGTACTCGCCCGAGAAGACCTCGTCGACGAGCCTGCGCGTGCGGATCTCGATCCTGCGCACGGCCGCGAGGATCTCCGCCGGGATCTGTGCATTCTGGCGTGGGTCGGACATGTCGCCTACGGCACCGCGATGCTGTCGAGCAGCGTCGTGACGATATCGTCGGAGGTCAGGTTCTCCGCCTCGGCCTCGTACGTCACCAGGATGCGATGCCGCAATGCGTCATGGCCGACCGCCTTTACGTCCTCGGGCACGACGAAGGCTCGACCGCGCAACAGCGCTCGCGCGCGGGACAACTGCGTGAGCGCAAGCGTGGCGCGCGGCGAAGCGCCCCAGGCGATGAGCGGCGCCAGCTTGAGTCCGGCGGCCTCCGGGTCGCGGGAGGCGAACACGATGTCCAGCACATACGACTTGATCTTCTCGTCGATGAAGACCGTGTTCACGGCGGCGCGGATCTCGGCCAGGCTGGACGGGTCGAGCACGGGCGACACCGCGGGCACGTCCCTGCCGGCCATGCGATCGAGGATGAGACGCTCGTCCTCGCGCGTCGGGTAGCCGACGCGGAGCTTGAGCAGGAAGCGGTCGACCTGCGCCTCGGGCAGCGGATAGGTCCCCTCCTGCTCGATCGGATTCTGCGTCGCCAGGACCAGGAACGGGTCGGGCAGCCGGAAGGTCTCGCCGCCGATGGTGACCTGGCGTTCCTGCATCGCCTCGAGCAGCGCGCTCTGGACCTTGGCCGGCGCGCGATTGATCTCGTCGGCGAGGATGATGTTCGAGAACACCGGCCCCTGCTTGACCGTGAAGCTGCCCGTCTCGCGGTTGTAGATGGTAGTGCCAGTGATATCGGCGGGCAGCAGGTCGGGCGTGAACTGGATCCGCTTGAATCCCGTGTGCACCGTCCGCGCCAGCGTGCTGACGGCAAGGGTCTTGGCCAGGCCCGGCACGCCCTCCAGCAGGATGTGGCCGTTGGTCATCAGCCCGAGCAGGAGGCCCTCGATCATGTCGCGCTGGCCGACGATGACCTTGCCTACTTCGGAGTACACACCGCGCAGGCGCGACGCCAGTTCCTCGGCGCGCACCTTGTCGAGCGAATTGAGGTCGGACATGTTCACCTTCCCGGCCGGGCAGGCCGTCGTCAGGGGGCGGTGACTGGAAACCCGCGATCGGGCCCGTCATACGCGCGCCGCGGGCAGGAGTTCCCTCCCGGCCCCGCCGAATGCGCGTCCAGCATAGCCAACCCGTTTTCACTTGCCAACCCCGGGTGAAAGCCTTTGAATGGAAAGCGTTCGTGGCGCAGGCCCCGCCGGGGCCCGCGGCCCCGTGGCCGGGCGACCCCGCCCCCGTCCGAAAGAGGCAATGTGCGCCTGAGCAACCGCAAGATCGAGCACCTGGGCAAGCGGATCCTGAAGCTGATGCAGGAGGATCCGAACATCCACGCCGCGGGCAACACCGACCTGGTGCTGCGCGCGATCGAGGATGCCATGGTGGACAACATGCGCGCCGAGGAGGAGATCGACCAGGAAGTCGAGAAGCTCCTGGCCGAGAACGTCAACGAGATCCGCGCCATGGAAATGGACGTGGGCGCCCTGCGCTCGAAGATGAAGCGCGAGCTGGCCCGCAAGCGGCGGTTTGTCCTCTAGACGACATCCCGGACCCCTGGACGACACCCAAAGGGAGCGATCGTGCGCCTGTCCGAAGAACGCATCACCGTCCTGGCAAAGGACATCTGCGAACGCCTGCTGGACGAGGAACTGGTCGACCTCGAGATGGCCGAGGAGGACTTCGCGCGCCTGCTCGAGGCCGTCATCATGGCCGACCTGCGCATCGAGGACGAGATCGACGAGCAGACCACGACGTTCCTGCTGAAGAACCGGCCGCAGGTCGAGGAAGGCTCCACGGCCTGGGAAGTCGAGTTCGAGCGCAAGAAGCTCGATCTGTCGATGGCCCGCGGCTATGTGCCCTTCTAGGGTCAGCCCCGGCGCGCCGCCCTGCCCGGACCGTCCTTCCAGCCGCCCCCGGATGCCGTCATGAGGATCCTCGTCCTGACTCCCTATCTCCCGCACCGCCGCGTCGGCCACGGGGGCGGCATTGCCGTGCGCGACCTGCTGTCCTGGCTCGCGCGACGCCATGAGGTGACGGCCGCCTGCCTGGTGCGGCCGGGCGAGCGGGACCTCGTCGAAGATGTGCGCGCCCTCGGCGTGGCTGTCGAGCCCCTGCCGTTCGCCGACCGCCACGCGCAAGGTGCGGCGCGGGCCCGACTGGTGCTCCACCGGGCCGCCGCAGCCGGCCGCGCCTCGCGTTCCGGCTTCCCCGTCTACGTCGAGAAGTACTGGTCACCGGACCTGGCGGACCGGATCACGGCGATTGCCCGGCGCGTGCAACCGGACGCCGTGCAGGTCGAGTACCTGCAGATGGCGCTCTACTGCCGCGACCTGCGGCGGCTGCGTCCCGGCTTCTCCCCCAGGCTGGTCCTCAACACGCACGAACTGGGCTCGGTGCCGCGCGACCGGCGCGCGCAGTTGGCCACCGGGCCCCTGGCCCGGGCGCTGGCCAGCGCGGAAGCCGCGCGCTGGCGCCGCCTGCAGGTGGCCGCGTGCGGCTGGGCCGACCGCACGCTCTGCGTCACCCCCGAGGACCGCGACCTGCTGGCCGCGATGGGCGGCGTTCGCCTGTCCACGGTGCCCCTCGGCATGGACCTCGAGGCGATCCGGCCCGACTGGGAGCCCGCCGCCGGAAGCCGTCGCTACCTGTTCGTGGGCTCGTTCGGGCACGCCCCCAACCGCTCGGGCGCTCGCCTGCTGGTCGACGTTGTCTGGCCCCTGGTGCGACAGGCACAGCCGGACGCCCAGCTGGAACTGGTCGGGCGAGGCTGGGAATCGTTCCTGGCCAAGCGCGGCGGCGCCGAGTCCTGCGCCCGGCTTGGCGTGACCGCGCTCGGGTTCGTGGACGACCTGGGGCCCGTGTTCCGGCATTGCCACGCGTTCGCCGCCCCGCTGACGGAGGGCGGCGGCATCAAGATCAAGATCCTGGAGGCCCTGGCCCGCGGTGTGCCGGTCGTGACGACGCCCGTGGGCGCCGAAGGCATCGCGCCGTCTGGCGGCGAGGCGTTGCTGGTCGCGCCCGCGGACGCGGGCTTCGCCGCCGCGATGACGCGGCTGGCTGACGACGCCGGGTTGGCGGCGCGGTTGGCGCAAGGCGGCAGGAAGCTGATGGAACAGAACTTCGGCTGGGATGCGATCACGACCCGCCTGACGAACATCTACGAGGGTTTGGAAGACTGATACGGCGGGGTCAGGCGGGAATCGCGGCGGGCGTCAGCGCACGCCCGGTGGCAACGATCCGCCCTCGCCGCGCGCCAGGGTCGCCAGCAGCGTCACCTGCGCCAGCCGCTCGACGGTCTCCAGCAGCGCGAACGCCGACGGCAGGTCCTTCCCCACCGTCACCGCCCCGTGGCTGCCCAGCAGGATCGCATCGTGGCCGAGGATGTGCGGCAGCACGGACGCCGCGGCATCCTCGGTGCCCGGCTCGGCGCGCGGGCAGACCGGCACCTGTCCCAGCACCGCCGCCGTCTCGGTCAGCAGCGAGCCGTCGAGGTCCTTCCCGATGGCGGCAAAAGCCGTTGCCCAGGGCGGGTGCGCGTGGCAGATCGCCTGCACATCGGGGCGCGATTCGTAGATGCGGCGATGGAGCGGCCACTCGCTCGTCGGCCTGCCGCGCGTGCAGCGCCCGTGCAGGTCGATCTCCAGCAGGTCCTGGACGCGCAAAGCGCCCTTGCCCACTCCCGACGGCGTGACCAGAAACGCGTGGCCGCCGAGGCGAACCGACAGGTTGCCTTCAGCGGCCACAATCAGGTTCTGCTGCTGCAACCGGCGGCCGATCTCGACCATCTGCCGGCGCAGGAGGACCGGATTCGTCATCGAGGCACGGTCCCTCAGGGACGGTAGAGGTACAGGTGCGACATCACGCCCTCGAAGAACTCGAGCAGTCGCCGGCTGTCCGCAGCCTCCGCGCGCATCTGGACCTCGTCCTTGCCGCGGTTGTGATCCAGGTTGTCCTGGTAGATCCGCTGGTACGCTTCTTCCTCGAGCCGGTCCAGCATTTCAGTCGGGAAGCCCAGCGCGCTGGACATCAGCATCGACCCGTCCGGGCAGATGGTCGGGTCGGCTTCGTCGGCGCGGGTGAAATAGAAGATCTCGGGATCGAGCGCGCCCGTGGCCGGGATGCGCCAGATGTTGCGATCGTGCAGCGTGATCGACGGGGCGCGGCGCGTCGACACGAAGTAGATCTCCGAACCATCCGTGGAATAGCACGGCGATGTGTTCAGGACGCCCACGATCGGGTCGCCCGGCATCACCACGGTGTTGGTCAGGCGCTTCAGGTTGCGGTCCAGGGGCATCGTGTGCGTCGCCAGGCCGGTGGTGTCGAAATCGACCGTGAACAGTTCGGTGCCGACGCCGCGCTGGCCGGCGACATCCATGCCGCCGCTGAAGACCAGCTTCGACCCGTCGGGTGACCAGGCGGGCGTCTCGATGCGCGAGTACTCGGTGGTCACCGGGAACGCATGCGCGCCGTACCCGTTGTTCACTTCGGCCGTCGACATGTCCAGCATCCAGATCGCCAGCCCGCTGCAGGTCTCGAACGAATCGGGGATGGCGCAGCCGGAGCGCGTGAAGGCCAGCCACCGCCCGTCAGGCGACAACGTGGGCTCCATGTGCTGCCACAGGTGCGGAGACGCCAGGGCGTCGCTCGGCTCCAGGAACAGCGGCGTCAGCGTCGACGTCGCCGGATTCGTGATGTCAGCGCGGAACATGCGGAAGCCGACGCGGATACGGACAGGGAAGATCAGGTTGTTGTCGTCCAGCCAGGTCGGCCCGCCCTTGTCGAAGTTGACGATACCCGACTGGTAGTCGGCCGTGCCGGAGATGGGGATGCTGAGTTCCTGAACCTTGACGAGCTCGGCGCCACTGTCCGCGAGGTGCGTCACGACGTTGACGCCCTCCTGGACCGGGATCACGCCGACCTGCCGGTAGTTGACGAAGTAGTCGTCACCCGAGTAGCGCGGGTCCGACGGCAACGCGTTCCAGTCGCAGGTGAAGGCGATCCGCGTGCCGTCCGGCGACAGCCGCGGATTCAGGTAATGGTAGCCGTCACTGGAGGTGTCGGTGGTGACCATGACCAGTTCGCCGCATGAATGGTTGCCGCAAAGCGGCAGGACCTCGGAAGGATCCTGCTTGCTGGTGCAACCGACCACGATGAGAGTGGCCAGCACGGCGAGATAGGCCATGGGCAGGCAGCGCGTTCGCAGCCAAGTCATGTTCGCGGAAACCTCCGGCGCGGGGTAAGGCGCGCGGTCGCGCGGAGATGCCCGGACACGACCACACCAAGGACATGGAAAAATAAGGCAAAGCAGCCGGGCAAAGCAACCGGCATCTGCGGACGGGTCGGCGCGGCCATCGCGACCGGCCGCGCCCGCAAGCCCGCGGACGCCGACAGGTCAGCGGGGCGAAGGCGCCGGATGGCCCTCTTCGAGCCTGCGCGACGCATCCAGGGCCTGCCGGGCCTCGTCGTTGCGCCCGAGCGCCGCCAGGATGGCGGCCCGGTTGTGCAGGTAGACCGGACGATCGGGCGCGAGCGCCACCGCGCGGTCCACGGCCACGAGCGCGGCCGGCAGGCGACCGACGCGCTGGAGGTTGAGCGAGGCCTGGGCCCAGAACACGGCGTCGTCACCCGGGAATCGCCGGGGATCCCCCACCGGCCCGTCGACCGCCGCCGCGGCCCACGAGGCGCCGCCGAGCCCGCCCTCCGCCTGGACCGCCATGCGCCAGTCGTCGCGCCCCCGCTGGCCCTCGGGCATCGCCGCGACCAGCGCCAGCACCGCGCTGTCACGGTGCGCCGTCACGAGAGCGGCCAGCAGGCTGCGGCGAACCAGGGAATCGGGCTGCGCGCTCCACAGGCGCGACAAAGGCGCGATGGCGTCGGCGGGACGGCCCGCCGCCAGCAGCGTGGAGCCGAGCAGGCGGTCGGCCTCCGGGCAACCGCCGCAGAGGGCGCGCGCAGCCTCGAATGCGAGGCACGCCCTCGCCACATCCCCCAGCTCGGCCCGCAGCCGCCCCGCGTCCAGCAAAGGGGCGGGATCCATCGGCGCCAGGCGGACCGCCTCGTCAAATTCCGCCAGGGCGCGCCCCGTCCGGCCCATCCCCGCCAGAGCGGTCCCCAGCCGGTGGTGGAGCACCCCTTCGCCGGGTCGCAGCCGGCTTGCCCGTTCCAGAAAGGGAAGGGCCTCGGGCCCCTTGCCGGCCGACAGGAGGGCCTGGCCGGCACGGGCCTCCACCTGCCAGCCGTAGACGGGATCCTCGCGCCAGCGCTCGCGGGCCTGCAGCGCCAGCGGCACCGCCGCCACGGCCTGCCCCGCCGCCACCAGGCTGTCCACCCTCGCGAGAACGGCGCCCACCTGCCCGGGAGCAGGGGCCCGGGCCACGGCCGGCCCAGCCACGCCGAGGACGGCCCAGGCCACGAAGGCCCCGCCGATCTTTGCGAAGATGGAAGTTCGGATACAGGGCGTTGACCCGGAACGCAGAATGTGATAAAATCTCAATTGTGAGGACAATTCCACCGGACGCCACCCTTCGCCAGCCTGCCGGGTTGTGTTCTGCGCACATGCTTACGGAGAAAACAGTGCCCTGTCACGTCGCCGACAGGTCCTCAAGGGCACCATCCCGTGCCCGAGGGCGGCCCCCACGCCCAGCGTGCGCGCCCCTTGTCCTGGCGGCGGTTCTGGTGGCGTGCCTGCTCGCGGCCCTGCCCGCCAGCGCGTTGATCCGCTACGATTTCGAACAGAAGTACTTCAGCCACCCGGGGCGCCAAGTCTGGGACTTCAGTATCGTTCGCGCCGACGGCGTCTACCATATCTTTTACCACACGATCCCCTTGGCCACGCCCACTGCCACGGCCGCCGACACGATCTGGCACGCCAAGAGTCCCGACCTGCGGCACTGGGGTTCGCGGACGCCGATCCTGGTGACCGCCGACGGGTCCCCGTGGGAACGGGGTGCATCCTGGGCCCCTTCAGTGGAGCGCGACGACGACAACAACCGCTGGGTGATGCTCTACACCGGATGCGACTCCCTGATGAACCAGCGCATCGGGCTCGCCACGTCGCCCGACCTCGAGACATGGAAGCGCGCAGCCGACGACCCGGTCATCACCCCGGACACGACGCAGTACATCTGGAGCGCGGCGCAGGGCTGGAGTGATTTCCGCGACCCGTTCGTGTATCGGCAGGACGGGTTGTGGCACACGCTGGCCACCGCGAAGAAGCTCGTCGGCGGCGTGCCGACGGGCGTGATCTACCACGGCACGTCGCCGGACATGGTCAACTGGACCGACGTCGGCCCCATCTTCCAGAACAACGGTTCGCAGCCAGGCAAGGTGCTCGAGAGCTCGCAGTATGTGACCATCGGCAACTGGCACCACCTGCTGTTCGGCGTGTTCGACGCAGTCGGCGTGACCATCCTGTCGGCCACCGACCCCTCCGGCTGGACGATGGCCAACGCGCGCCTGCTCGACAACGGGTACGCCCCGGAAGTGGACACGTTCGACCCGGGCGTCAACGTGTACTCGCGCCTGGCGAACTTCCAGTTGCCGCCCGGGGGCGGCACGGGTTACGTCGTGCGCCTGGACACGCTGCGCACGAACGCCGACGGTTCGAATCCCACGGTCTGGAAGCCCCATCCGCTGGATGCGGACTGGGCGGTGCGCACAGGACTATCGACGCTCGGCGGGCCGACGTTCGGCGACAACCCGCTCTACCACAGCGAGCCGACGAGCGGGCTCGTGGGCACGGGCTACTTCGGCAGCCGCGACTACTACCCCGGGCCGCTGTCGGGCCGGGGCGCGCCCGGCGTGAACCTCGGCGACGCCGTCACCGGGCGCCTCGAGAGCCGGCCGTTCACCGTGACGGGCACGCGCATCATTCTACTGGTCGGCGGCGGCTACTATCCGGCCACGTGCTACGTGGCCCTGGTCGACGCGACCGACGGGACGATCCTGCGCAGCGAGACCGGGCGCGGCGACGTGACGATGAGCCCGCGCGAGTGGCACCTCGACGACCTGCAGGGCCGCCTCTGCCGCATCGTCATCGCCGACGACGAGGCCGGTCCCGGCGGATTCATCTATGTCGACGAGATCGAGGAGCTGCTGGACGGGCCGGTGGCCGTGCCGCCCGGCCGCGTTTCCGGCCTGGCGGCGCTCGCCATCTCGCCCAACCCGGCCAACCCGGCTGCGCGGATCGGCTTCGACCTGGACCGGCCCGGCCCGGTGGACGTGACCGTCTACGACCTGCGCGGACGACGCGTCTGGGCCAGCGGGCCGCGGTGGCAGGCGGCGGGCCATGTCTCGGTCCTGTGGGCGGGCATCGGGACGGACGGACGGGCGGCCCCCTCGGGCGGCTACCTGGTGCGCGTGACCGACGACCGCGGCGCCACCCTGAGCGGGCGCCTGACGCTGCTCAAGTAATTGCGGGAAATCGCTTAACGCGGGCCGATCCCGGCCGATCCCGCCCCCATGGACAATGCTACCTCACGCACGTTCGTGGCCGACCTTGTCGGCCGCGTCGGCAGCCTCCCTTCGGTGGCCGCCCAGGTCGTCAGCCTGGCCTCCGACCCGCAGTGCGACGTCGGCAAGCTGGCGCGCGTCATCATGAGCGACAACGCCATGTCGGTGCGTTTCCTGGCGCTGGGCAACTCGGCAGCCGTGTCGCACGGCCGCGAGATCCGGAACCTGCGGACGGCGCTGATGCGCCTGGGGCTTCGTCGGGTGCGCAACGTCGCGCTCCTGATGGGCATGCACGACATGGTACCGACCGGCGCCGACAGCCAGTGGCTGGACGCGCAGGACTTCTGGCGGTTCAACCTCGCGACGGCCAGTTGCGCGCAGGGCCTTGCGTGGCTGCGGCGGACGCCGCACGACGAGGACGCCTGGCTGGCCGGCATCCTCCACGCCATCGGCCTGGCTGCCATGTCGCAACGCGCGGCCCCGGACATGGTGCGCGCCGCTGAACTCGCGCGCGCGAAGCGCATTACCCTGGCCCAGGCGGAAATGCTCATCTTCGATTTCCACCACGGCGAGGTGGGCGGGCGACTGCTGCGCGAATGGAACCTGCCGGAAATCTTCATCGACGCCGTCGAGTACCTGCCCGAGGAGTTCGAGGATGGCGAACTGCCTGCCGAGACCGTGGCCCTGGTGAAAGTGCTGCGCGATGCGGTGCTGACCGTCCGCGCGATCGGCTTCGGCGACAACGGCGACGGCGGCGAGCCCTGCCGTCCCGAGGACCTGGCGGGCCTGCTGGGACTCGCCGAGCCGGCCATGCAGGCGCTGGCCGACAAGGTCGACCGCGAGGTGCAGGAGATCTCGCGCCTGATCGGCCTGGAAGTGCCGGCAGACCTCTTCGCCGCCACGCTCGCGAAATCGCAGGAGGTCGTCACGCGGCTCGGCCTCGAGGGACTCGATGAGACGCTGGCCCGCGAGGACCTCGAGCAGCAGATGAGCGCTGCCCGCGAGATCCAGCAGCGCCTGCTGCCGCGCGAACTGCCCTTGCTGCCGGGCCACCGCCTCGCCGCAACCAACGTGCCCTCGCTGCACTGCAGCGGCGACACGTACGACTGCCTGCGGATGCGCGACGGCGCGGTCGGACTCTCCATCGCGGACGTCTCGGGCAAGGGTATGCCGGCCGCGCTGCTGACCGGCACGCTGCAGGCCAGCCTGCGCGCGCTCGCGCGCGTGTCCGACGACCCGGGCCAACTGCTCGAGGCGGCGAACGACGCGTTGTACGAGAGCACGGATCCCGAGCGGTTCGCGACGCTCTTCCTGGCCGTGCTGTCCCCGGATGGCGGCTTCCGCTACGCCAGCGCCGGGCACAACCCGCCCCTGCTGCTGCGGGCCGACGGCCGCGCGCAGTGGCTCAAGCCCGCCGGCACGCCCCTGGGCATGATCCCCGAGATGACCTACCCCGTGTTCCCGGTCGCCATGGGGCCGGGCGACCTGATGGTCGCCTACACGGACGGTGTGACGGAGGCCATGGCGCCGGACGGCACCGAATTCGGCGAAGCCGGCCTCGAGTCGGCCGTGCGCGCGGCCGCCGCCGGGGGCCCGCAGGCCATCATCGACCGGTTGCTCGACGACCTGGCGAGGCACCTCAACCGCGTCGGCAGCGAGACGGCAGCCGAGCGGCTGCTGGGCGGCCACGCTGTCCGTTCGGGGCTCGCGGCGGCCGGCGACGACATCACCGTCATGGTGCTCGCGCGCGACGTCTGACGGTTCCCGCGTATTTGACCCCGCCTCCGTCCGCGCATAACATGGTTGCGGAACCAGCTGTCCCCGATTCGCCGGAGCCGCCCCATGAGCAACAGCCAGACCGTCCCCCACCGCCATGGCGCGGCCTACACGCTCGGCCAGGAAATCGCCCATGCGATCTCGCACGGCGCCGGCGCCCTGCTCGGCGTGGCGGCCCTGGTCCTTCTGGTCTGGCGCGGCGTCCAGGTCCATGACCCCTGGCGCATCGTCGCCGGGGCCATCTATGGCAGCAGCGTGATCCTGCTGTTCGGCGCCTCGGCGATGTATCATGCCCTGCGCCCGGGACGCGCCAAGCAGGTGTTCCAGGCGCTCGACCACGCCGCCATCTACCTGCTGATCGCAGGGACCTACACGCCGTTCGCGCTGGTCACCCTCCGTGGGCCGTGGGGCTGGTCCCTGCTGGGCATCGTCTGGGCACTGTCGGCCGGCGGCATCGTGTTCGAGGTGGTGGTCAGGCGCCGCTTCCTGCGTAAACTGTCGCTGGCGCTGTACCTTGCCCTCGGCTGGCTGGCGGTCGTCGTCGCGGTGCCCCTGGTCCGGCACCTGCCGGCCCCCGGCCCGTTGCTGCTCCTGGTCGGCGGGCTGCTCTACAGCGGCGGCGCCGGCATCTATGCCGCCCCGAAACTGCCCTGGAACCACGCCATCTGGCACGTTTTCGTGCTGGCGGCCGCCATCGTCCACTTCTTCTGCGTCTACACCTGCGTGATGCGCTGACGGACGGCGGCGCCCGGTTTCCGGGCGCCCCGGGCAGGCAGGCGGAAACCGGTGGCCCTGTGGGCGCGCCAACCGGTTTGTGCTATACTCTCCCGATCGCCATCCAGCGGCCGGCCGGATGGCCGGTGTGCCGTGCTCGTTCCCGGCCACTCACCGCACTCGCGAACAGGATCCGACATGACCAGCGAACCGAACGACTTCCAGGAACCCGCCCCCGCTCCCGATCCCATCCACGCCGTCCCGGCGCCCAACGATGACGAGCCCTCCACCGAGTTCGCCGCCCTGCTGGCGGACGAGGCGGCTGCGGCGGTCAGCGAGCCCAAGGCGGGCGACAAGGCGACCGGCACCATCATCCAGATCACGGACAGCGAAGCCTTCGTCGACTGCGGCGGCCGCAACGAGCTGCCCTTGTCGCTGGACGAGATCAGGGACGAGAGCGGGACCCTCACGCACAAGGTGGGCGACCAGATTTCGGGTCACCTCGCCAAGGGCAAGGACGGGGTGCTGAAGTTCACGCTGGCGATCAACCTGCGCGAGGCGGGCAAGCGCGCGCTGGCCGATGCGTTCGCCAGCGGCACACCGGTCGAAGGCAAAGTCGGCGAGACGAACAAGGGCGGCTTCTCGATCAGCCTCGGCGGCGTGCGCGCCTTCTGCCCGTTCAGCCAGATCGACCTGCGCCGCGCCGACGACCCGAGCATCTTCGTGGGCAAGTCGTTCAAGTTCAAGGTCGTCGAATTGTCCGAGGACGGGCGCAATGTGGTCGTATCGCGGCGCGCCTTCCTGCAGGAACATCGCGACACCGAAGCGACCCAGACGCGCCAGGCGTTGTCGCTGGGCGATGAGCGCGACGGCATCGTGACGCGCCTGGTGCCGTTCGGCGCCTTCATCGACATCGGCGGCATCGAGGGCCTCGTGCACATCTCGCAGATCTCGCACCAGCGCGTGGCCAACCCGGCCGACGTGCTCAGCGAGGGGCAGGCGGTGAAGGTCAAGGTACTGGAGATCCAGAACCTGGGCGGCGGGCGCAACGAACGCATCAGCCTGTCGATCAAGGCCCTGGCCAGCGATCCCTGGCCGACCACGGCTTCCTCGCTGGCGCCGGGCGCCGACGTGCAGGGCAAGGTCACGCGCCTGGTCGACTTCGGCGTCTTCGTCGAGTTGCAGCCCGGCATCGAGGGCCTGATCCACATCTCCGAACTCGCCAACCGCCGGATCGTGCATCCGCGCGAGGTGGTCAACGAGGACGATGAGATCACCGTGCGCGTGCTGGAGGTGGACCTGGGCCGGCGGCGGATCTCGCTGTCGCGCAAGCAGGCCTCGGACTTCGAAGGCGACTGAGTCGCGCCCGCGCGGCCGCGGCCGTGCCGTTCGGACTGAGGGCCGCTGTCATCGTGACGGCGGCCCTTTCATGTTGCGGGCCCGCCCCCGGGGCGCAAGGGTCAGGCGCGGGCGCGCAAGGCGAGCACCGCGACGGCGATGGTGTCCGCGGCAAAATCGGCATCCTCGATGGTGCTCGTGCGCGCGAAGCAGAGCCGGAGGCTGGCCGCCGCCAGTTCGCCCGGCACCCCGAGCGCCGCCAGGATGGGCGACGGCTCGTCCGAGCCGGACGAACACGCGGCGCCCGACGACACCGCCAACTGGGGCAGCGCCGACAGCAGCCCCGCCCCTTTGATCCCCGCAAATCCGAGGTTCAGGCTGCCCGGCAGCCGCCGCGCACGATCGCCATGGAGCGTGACGCCGGGCAGGAGGCCCCAAAGCCGTTCCAGGAAGCGGTCGCCGAGCGCCCGCAGGTGAGCAGCATCCGCGTCCAGACGGGTGGCCGCGAGTCGGCACGCCTCGCCAAAGCCGGCGATGCCGGCGACGTCCGGAGTCCCCGGGCGCAGGCCCCGCTCCTGGCCACCGCCATGGCACAGGGGCGCCAGCGTGACGCGCGGGTCGCGGCGACGCGCGTACAGCGCGCCGACCCCTTTCGGGCCGTACATCTTGTGCGCCGAGAGCGCCATCAGCGCGACGCCGTCACGGGCTGCATCGACGGGCACACGGCCCGCGGCCTGCGCGGCATCACACATGAGCGGCACGCCCCGCTCGCGGCAGATCTCGCCGATCCGCGCGACGGGCTGCAGCGTCCCGATCTCGTTCTGGGCCGCGAGGCAGCACACGAGCCGCGTGTCCTCCCGCATGGCCGCCGCGATGTCGTCCGGATCCATGACGCCCGCTGCCCCGACGCCGACGGTCGTCACCTGCCAGCCGCGACCAGCGAGCCAATCCAGCGGCGCGCGAACGGCGGCATGTTCGAGGACCGTGGAGACGACATGGCCGGGCGTGCCCACCGCCGCGGCCAGTCCCAGCACGGCCAGATTCGCCGCCTCGGTGGCGCCACCGGTGAAGACGATCTCGCGCGGGGAAACGCGCGCCAGCGAAGCCACGTGCTCGCGCGCGTCCTCGACCACCTTGGCGGCCGCCCAGCCGAAGGCATGGCCGGCGCTGGCGGGATTGCCGTAATGGTCCCGGGCAATGCGCTGCATCACCTCGAGCACCGCGGGGTCCGGCGCCGTCGAGGCGTGGTTGTCCAGGTACACGGGCGTGCGCACGGCCACCGCGATTCCCCTGCGGTTGGGGTTCAGCGACTGAGCTCGAGCATGCGCGCGATCGGGGCGCGGGCGCGGTCGGCGATGGCCGCGTCCAGCGTGATCTCGGGCTTACCGTCGCGCAGGCACAGGTAGAGCTTCTCGAGCGTGTTCTTCTTCATGTAGGGGCACTCGTTGCAGCTGCACGACTCGTCGGCGCCCGGCACGGGAATCAGTTCCTTGCCCGGATTCTCGCGCTGCATGCGGTGCAGGATGCCGGGTTCGGTGACCACGATGATGCGGCGCGCCGGCGACTGCCTCGCGAAGTCGAGGATGCCTGTCGTGCTGCCGACGTAGTCGGCGTGCTGCAGAACGGCCGGCGGGCACTCGGGATGGGCCGCGACGACGGCGTCCGGGTTGGCCACCTTCAGTTCGACCAGCCGGCGCTCGCTGAACGTCTCGTGCACTTCGCAGGAGCCGTTCCACAGCACGAGTTCGCGACCGAGCTGGCGCGCCACCCAGTCGCCCAGGAAACGGTCCGGCGCGAAGACCAGCGGCTGCGAGGGCGGGAACGAGGCGACGATCTTCAGCGCATTGCTGCTGGTGCAGATCACGTCGCTCATCGCCTTGGTGGCCGCCGAGCAGTTGATGTAGCTGATGACCTTGTGGCCCGGGTACCCGGCCAGGAAGGCGCCGAAGGCATCGGCCGGGCAACCGTCCGCCAGGCTGCAACCGGCGTCGAGGTCGGGCAGCAGGACCTTCTTGTCGGGACAAAGCAGCTTGGCCGTCTCGGCCATGAAGTGCACGCCGGCGAAGACGATGACCTCGGCGTCGGTGGCCGCGGCCGCCTGGCTCAGCCCCAGGCTGTCGCCGACGTAGTCGGCCACGTCCTGGATGTCCGGTTCCTGGTAATAGTGCGCCAGGATGACCGCCCGACGCTCCCGGCGCAGGCGGTCGATCTCCGTGAACAGTTCTGTGCCCGGGGGCGCCCCCCGGCCGGTGGACGAATTCATGCCACTTCCTTGCCACCCGGGCCGGTCAGGCGCGGGACCTGTCGCCAATCTTGCCCAACCCGGCCCTTTCGGCAAGCCCGTCGACAACCCGCACCGGCGCAAGAGGGGTTGGGTGTGGACTTTCCGGGATCAGGAACGTACTATTCCCCTGTTGGCAAGACGGCCATGGCCGCGTTGCGGGCTGAAGGATCCCCGCCGCCGAAGGGCGAAGGTCACCACTGCGATGCGCCGTCCCGTCCTCCCCACCAGCTGAACGTGAGGATGACCCAGGAATGAACAGTTTCGGTTCCGCCCCCCTGGGCGCAAAGGGACCGGCCGGACGGCCGTTCCGCGCCGCTCATATCGCCCTGTGCCTTCTGGCCGTGTGCCTGCTTCCGGCGCTGGCGTTCCTCGGTTCCTGCTCCTCGAAAGGCAGCGACCCGACATTCACCGATCCCCCGACACCCCCGACGCAGGACTGGCTCTTCGACGTCAACGGTACGGCCGCCGATGATGTCTACGCCTGCGGCGCCAAGGGCGCGATGTTCCATTTCGACGGGACCGCCTGGTCCGCCGTCGCGATGAACACCGCCGACCCCATCGTCCGCATGTGGAAGGAAGACGCCGGCAGCGCGCTCTACGCTGTCGGCCACAAGGGCCGCATCTGGCGGAACACGGCCGGGTCGTGGTCGGGCATGGACAGCGGCACGACCAAGAACCTCTACGGCATCGGCGCCCTCGAGGGCGTCGTGCACGCCGTGGGACAGGACGGCGCGATTTGCCGCCTGTCCGGTTCGACGTGGTCGCCGGTGACCGGGCGCATGTTCCTGCTGAACGAGAACAACGTGCCCACCGACACGCTGCAGGTTGCCGAGGACATCGCCTCGCTGGTGACGGTGAACAACTACTTCCTTGGCGGCGCCTACCGTGATCCCGACTACACGGGCACGCGGGTCGGAGTCTACGGCACGCGCGGCATGGTGCTCGCCCCGAACAGCGACCCGCAGTTCGTCGGCCCGTGGATCCTGCGCCCGATCAGCGGCGAGCAGATCGTCCCCCACGAGTGGGTTCTGTGCACGACGTCGGACCCCGCCGTGCTGAGCCGCAATTTCCTGGGCACCTCCGAGGGCTGGCTGTTCAAGCTCACGCGCGACGACAACGGCAAGAACGTCTGGCAGAAGTTCTACCCGTCGCTGACGGTCGACCCGGGTTCGGGCGTCAACGACATCTGGGTGGACGATGCAGGCAATGCCTACATCGTCACCGACGAAGGCCAGGTCGTGTTCCAGACCGCCGACTACGACTACAGCGCGCACACGGGCCGCCGCGCGGTGCTGTACGACAACGTCGAGCGCCTGACCGGCATCTGGGGCACCGGGCCGGACAACCTGTGGTTCGTCGGCTTCCGCGAGGGCACGATCCTCCACGGTGTCCACAACCAGGCCAACGACCAGTTCGTCGTCACCTCGACGCCGGTGACGTTCCCCGCCAAGAGCGCGGGGCCCGCCATGGCGACCGACCACCTCGGGCGCCCGCTGAACTGAGTTTTCCCCGGACGGGGCGGCGCAGGCCGCCCCGTCTTTTTCTCCCCGACACCGCCGCCCCTGGGCGGCCGGCACCTGGCCCCGCGCAAACTTTCCGGAGGTCTTTCGATGTCCCATCCGTCAAGCCGTCGCCTGACCGGCGTCGTCGTGGTCCTGGCGCTGGGCGCCTGCCTGGCCGTCAGCAGCGCCAGAGCCGAATTCAAGCCTGACCCGTCCGCCAAGCGCGCGGACATCCCTGCCGATTACCAGTGGAATGCCGGTCACATCTTCGCCGACAAGGCGGCCTGGGAAGCCGAACTGGCGAAGATCGGCGAGGACATCCCGAAGATCACCGCCTTCAAGGGGCGCCTCGGCGAGTCGGCGGCCACGATGCTCGACTGCCAGACGGCGACGTTCAAGATGTCCGACCGGCTCTACAAGCTCTACGTCTACGCCCAGCTGCTGTACGACGTGGACCAGGGCAACAGTGAGCATCGCCAGATGCAGGGCCGGGTTGCCGCCATCATGCCGGCGTTCGGCGAGGCGACGTCCTGGATCCAGCCCGAGCTTCTGGAGATCGACCCCGCGGTCATCAGGAACTTCATGGCCGAGAACAAGGAACTGGCGACCTACAAGTACTACTTCGACGAGCTCTGGCGGCAGAAGGCCAATACGCTGAGCAGCCCCGAGGAACGCCTGATGGCCCTGACGGGCAACATGCGGGGCACGCCGAGCGACGCGCACGAGGCCCTGCTGGGCGTGGACATGAAATTCCCCGAGATCACCAAGGCCGACGGCACGAAGGTTCCCGTGACGGTCAGCGGCTGGTCGGGGCTTCGCTCGAACGACGACCCCAGCGTCCGCGTACAGGCCCGTGACGCCTTCTTCGGCACGCTGCGCGGCTACGAGAACACGTTCTCGGTGCTGCTCGACGGCGTGGTCAAGTCGCACATCATGAACAAGGATGCCCGCAAGTACGACTCGTGCCTGGAAGCGGCCCTGTCGCCCGACAACATAAGCCCGGCGGCCTACCGCATGCTGATCGCTACGGTGCGCGAGAACCTCCCGCGCACGATGCACAAGTACGTGGACCTGCGGCGCAAGGTCATGAAGATCGACGGCCCGCTGACCTTCCCGAACCTGTACAACCCGATGATCGCCGGCGTCGAGCCTGAGTACACCTATGAGCAGGCCCGCACGATCGTCGCCGAGGGCCTCCGGCCGCTGGGCAAGGAGTACGGGACGATCCTCGCGCAGGGCATGGACCCGAAGAACGGCTGGATCGACATCTACCCGAACGAGGACAAGCGCAGCGGCGCCTACAGCAACGGTTCGGTGGCGCGCGACATCCACCCGTACGTGCTGCACAACTTCGACAACTCGCTGGACGCCGTCAGCACCACCGCCCACGAGATGGGCCACGCGATGCACTCGGTGTTCTCGGCGCGCAACCAGCCGCCCGTGTACGCCAACTACACGACGTTCCTGGCCGAGGTCGCCTCGACCTGCAACGAGGCCCTGCTGGCGAACTACCTGCTGGCCAAGGCCGACGACACGGACATCAAGCTGATGCTGCTGAACCAGCGTCTGGAATCGATACGCCAGACGATCTTCCGCCAGACGCTGTTCGCCGACTTCGAACTGCGTTTCCATGAGCATGCCGAGCAGGGCAATGCGCTGACGGCCGAGTACCTGAACGGACTCTACGCCGACATGATCAAGGAGTACTACGGGCCGGACTACGAACTGGGCAAGGATGACGGCTGCGAGTGGATGTTCATCCCCCACTTCTACTACAACTTCTACGTGTTCACGTACGCGACGGGCCTGACCAGCGGCCTGGCGCTGGCCGACCAGATCACCGCCACGGGCGACGTCGCGGCGCAGCGCTACATCAACAACATGCTGAAGGCAGGCTCGAGCGCTCCCCCGCTGGATATCCTCCGCAATGCGGGCGTCGACCTCGAGACCCCGGCGCCGATCGTGTCGGCGATGGACATGTTCGAGCGCACCGTCGACCAGTTCGACCGCCTGTGGACGGCGAAGTACGGCAAGAAATAGCCGCACGGCTCCACGGATGACGAAGGGCGCCGGGTCCACGACCCGGCGCCCTTGTCTTTTCCGCGATGGCGGCCCCGTTCAGGCCAGCAGGTTCAGCACCGTGGCGGCGACGAGGTTGCCCTGGGCACTCACCGCCTGCTGCGGGCGGGCCTGCATCGCGCGCCGGAGGCTCTCGGCCGCCAGGGCCGCGGCATCAGGTCCCGATGGCGCCGAACGCGGCGCCGCGACCGTCCCGCCCCCGGAGGTGTCCACGGGAGCCGCGTAGGTCGGGGGCTCGGGCCCCGCGGCATCGGCCCGCGGGATCCACTGGTCGGCATCCGGTTCGTCCACCTGGGGGCGGGGCGTCCCGCCGGCAGATTCGATGCGCTCGCTACGGGTGCGGACTTCGTCCTGGCGTTGCAAGGCCGCCGGTTGGGGAGGCGACAGGCCCGGAATGCTGAGGCTCATGATGCGTTCCCTCGGGGCTGCGGGCGGGCGCGGCAGCGACATCGGTCGTGGGCGCACTCCCCCTGATGTCCCCTAGTTCGGCATGTCCGAACGCGAACTTGAGCCCGAAGGCAAAAAAAAGCCGCCGGTCGGCGGAAAAGTGGTGGGCCGCCCGGGACTCGAACCCGGTACAACCTCCTTAAAAGGGAGGTGCTCTACCTGATGAGCTAGCGGCCCACGATGGGTCCTGGCCGCCCGCGGGCGGCCGGTGAATATAGACGGCCCGCCCGCAGGTGTCAAAAAACGCCTGCCAATCAGCCAGTTACGCCGTCGGGCGTCCAGATCATCTGGCTGCGGTCACGTCCCACGCTGACCCCGACGATCGGCGTGGCAAGGGTCTCTTCCAGGAAGGCCAGGTACCGGCGGGCGGCCACCGGCAGGTCGGCCAGCGCCCGGCAACCGCCCAGGGACTGGCCCCAGCCCGGGAACTCGCGGTAGACGGGCCGGCAGCGCGGGAGCACCTCGCCGACCGTGGGGTAGACATCCAGTTGCTCGCCGTCCAGTTCGTAGGCGACCGCCACCGGCACCGTCTCCTGGGTGTCGAGCACATCGAGCTTCGTGATCATGACCCCGGTCATGCCGTTGATGTCGGCCGAATAGCGAGCCGCCAACGCGTCGAACCAGCCGCAGCGGCGGGCGCGGCCAGTGGTGGCGCCGAACTCGCCGCCCGCCTCGCGCAGGCGGTCGCCGGGCTCGCCGAGGAGCTCACTCGGGAACGGGCCGTTGCCGACCCGCGTGCAGTACGCCTTGAACACGCCCTGGATCTCGCCCAGCATCGCCGGCGGCAGGCCCGTGCCCGTCAGGGCGCCCCCGACCGTCGTGTTGCTGCTGGTCACGTAGGGATAGGTGCCGTGGTCGATGTCCAGCATCGTGCCCTGGGCCCCTTCGAACAGGGCCGATTCCCGCCCGGCACGCACGCCGGCCAGCAGGCGGTGCGCGTCGACGACCAGCGGCGAGAGCGATTGCGCCAGCACGACCAGTTCCTCGGCCAGGACGCGCGCCGACAGCGGCTCGGCGCCGTAGAGCGTCCCGAGGGCTTCGTTGGCCGAAAGAACCTTCTCGATGACCTTGCGCTCGAGGCGGTCGGTCGCCAGGAGCAGGTCGCCCATGCGCAGGCCCGTCCGCTGCACCTTGTCCAGGTAGGCCGGCCCGATCCCGCGGCCCGTGGTGCCGATGCTGTGGCGGCTGAGCCGGGCCTCGCGCAGTTCGTCGAGGCGCGTGTGATAGGGCATCAGCAACGAGGCGCCGGCGGCCACGTGAAGGCGCTCGCGCACCTGGAAGCCGCGCTCCTCGAGCCCGATGATCTCATCGCGCAGCGCCCACGGGTCGACGACCATGCCGCCGCCGAGCAGGCAACGCACGCCCGGGTGCAGGATGCCCGACGGGATCAGGTGCAGGACGTGCTTCTCCGGCCCGATGTGGATCGTGTGACCCGCGTTCGCGCCGCCCTGGTAGCGCAGGACCCAGTCCACGTCGCGACTGAGGGCATCGACGATCTTGCCCTTGCCTTCGTCGCCCCACTGCCCGCCGATGATCACGCGATTGCGCACGGCCGACTCCCGGTTGCGGGGCCCAGTGGCCCCAGGAAATTGTCCCCAAAAAACGGCCCAAAAAAACACCCGACGATCACAACGGATGTCGAGTGGTCACCGGCCGCATCATCGCCGATGGGTCAGCGGCCGTCAAACATCGCCTTGAGCGCGCCCCAGGTCTTTTCGTCGACCAGGGGCCCGGACCCGCAATTGTCGGCAACTCCCGGGTTGCCCGCCTGCGAGGTCACGTTGCCGTCCGGGGAACCGTCGCCGTCACTGTCCCCCACCTCGACCCCGTTGAGGCAGCCGTCGCCATCCGAGTCGATCGCCGCCAGGTTGGAGTCCCAGATGCGGCCGTTGGCCCGAAAGTCGAGGCCGAACACGTTGAGCGCCTTGTTGGTGGCAGTCGGTGCGGCCGCGACATGGCAGGCCAGGCAGAGGTTGGGCGTCACGACCGGCAACTTGGCCATGTCCAGGTTGGTGGCCCGTGAGGCGCCGGCAGACGCGGCCAGCGCGGCGACCGCGAGGGCGGCCGTCGCCAGTCGGCTGGCGTTTCGTCTCGGATGCATGCCGCTCACCGTCCGCGCCGGGGTCCCGCCCGGAAAGCGGGCCGCCAGGGGCGCCCCGCAGCAACCATTATACCGCCGGGGAGTCGCCATCGTCAATTGGGGCGCCGCCATCGCCCATTGCAGCTCCGTCGTCAATGGCAGCCCCGTCGTCGGCATTGGCCACCAGCAGGGCCTCGATCCACGCCAGCATCTCGTCGCGACCCCGGTTCTTGGCCGCCGATGTCGGGATGAACGGGGTCTGGGGGTCTGCCCCGACCACCTCGATCAGTTCCCGGTAGCGGGCCGACAGCTTGGTACTCCCGATCTTGTCGATCTTCGTGGCGGCCATGGCGCAGGGATGCCCGGCCGCCCGGATGAGGCCGGCGAATTCGCGGTCGTCCGCCGTCGGCTTGTGCCGCACGTCCAGCAGGTGGAAGATCGCCATGGGCCGGTCGTCGGCCGCGAGATACGCCTCGAAGAGGCGCCGCCAGCCGGCGCGCTGAACCTTGCTGACCTTGGCGAATCCGTAGCCCGGCAGGTCGACAAGGTAGTAGCGATCGTCGACCAGGAAGTAGTTGAGCAGGCGGGTCTTGCCCGGCTTGCCGCTGGTGCGCGCAAAGTCGTGGCGCCCCAGGAAATGATTGATGAGCGAACTCTTGCCGCAGTTGGAACGGCCGATGAACGCGAACTCCGGCAGCACCCTCTCGGGGCGCCCCCGCAGGTCGGGCGTACTGGTGATGAACGTGACTTCCACCGGATCCGCCGTTCCTAGTTGGGCCGCGCCGGCGCCTTGCCTTTGCGGGTGCCGCGCGCGCGCGTCCCTCGCCCGGCGCCTGCGCGTTTGCCGTCGTCCACCAGGGCCAGCGGCAGCACTTCGTCCATCGTTTCCACCAGGTGGACCGTCAGCTCACGCTTGATTTCCGGCGCCAGTTCCTGGAAGTCCTTCTCGTTGTCCTTCGGGATGATCAGGTGCCGGCAACCGGCGCGGATCGCGGCCACGGCCTTCTCGGGCAGGCCGCCGATCGGCAGCACACGGCCGCGCAACGTCACCTCGCCGGTCATGGCCACATCCGAACGCACCGGCACGCCGCGCAGCAGGGAGACGATGGCCGTGGCCATCGCGATGCCGGCGCTCGGGCCGTCCTTGGGCACGGCGCCTTCGGGCACGTGGATGTGGATCTGGTTCTTCTTGAACCACTCGCCGGACATCTCACGGCAGAGCCCGCGCGCGTAACTGAGCGCGGTCTCGGCCGATTCCTTCATGACTTCCTTGAGGTTGCCCGTGATGTTGATCTTGCCGGCCCCGGGCATCGACGTGACCTCGACCTCCAGGATCTCGCCGCCCACCATCGTCCAGGCCAGACCGACCACCACGCCGATCTCCGGCTGCCGGTCCACCGTGCGCCGGCGGTACTTGGGGATGCCCAGATACTTCTCGAGGTTGGCGCCCGTGACCGCGGCGGGCCACTTGCCGTGCTCCGCATGGTACCGGGCCACCTTGCGGCAGATGCCCGCGATCTCGCGCTCGAGCCCGCGCACGCCCGCTTCCCGCGTGTAGCCGTCGATGACCGCCTGGAAGGCCGATGACTTGAACCCGCCGGGCCAGCGCGCCACGCCGTTGCGCTTCATCTGGCGCGGGGCCAGGAAGCGCTCGGCGATGACGAGCTTCTCGTGCTCGAGGTAGCCCGGCAGCCGGATGATCTCCATGCGATCTTCCAGCGCGGGCGGGATCGAGTGCAGGCTGTTGGCCGTGGTGATGAACATCACCTGGCTGAGGTCGAACTCGACCTCGAGGTAGTGGTCGCTGAACGTCGAGTTCTGCTCGGGGTCGAGCACCTCGAGCAACGCGGCGGCCGGGTCGCCGCGGAAGTCGGCGCCCATTTTATCAATCTCGTCGAGCAGGAAGACCGGGTTGCGGGTCCCCGCCTTGCGCAGCGATTCGATGATGCGGCCGGGCTTGCTGCCGATGTACGTGCGCCGGTGGCCGCGGATCTCCGATTCGTCGCGCACGCCGCCGAGGCTGATGCGCACGAACTTCTTGCCCATGCTCTCGGCGATGCTGCGCCCGAGGCTGGTCTTGCCGACGCCCGGGGGGCCCACCAGGCAGAGGATGGTGCCCTGCGGCCGGCGCGTCAGCTTGTAGACGGCCAGGAACTCGACGATGCGTTCCTTGACCTTCACCAGCCCGAAGTGGTCGTCGTCCAGCCGCGCCTGCACATGCACGGGGTCGACGCGGTCGCGCGACTTCTTCTTCCACGGGAGCGCCAGCAGCGTGTCGAGGTAGTTGCGCACCACCGTGGCCTCGGGGCTCATCACCGACATGCGCTCCAGGCGCGTCACCTCGCGGCGCGCCACTTCCAGCGCCTCGGGGCTCATGTCGCTCGCCTCGATGCGCGTGGTGTAGTCCTCGATCTCCGAGTCCTCGTCGGCCGTGTAGCCGAGCTCCTTGCGGATGGCGCGCATCTGCTCGTTCAGGTAGAACTCGCGCTGGTTGCGCTGCACCGCGGTCTGCACCTCGCCGTCGATGCGCTGCTCGATCTCGAGGATGTCGAGCTCGCCGGCCAGGATCTGGTTGATGCGCGTCAGGCGAAGCTCAAGCGACGGTTCCTCGAGCAGTTCCTGCTTCAGCGGCACCTTGCCCAGGATGTAGGCGCTGATGGAATCGGCCATGCGGCCGATCTCCTCGAGGTTCAGCACCGACAGCAGCACCTCGTCCGGCAGCCGCTTGTTCAGGCGCACGTATTCCTTGAAGCGGTCCTTGATCGAGCGGCTGAGCGCCTCGATCTGCGGGCCTTCCGCCAGTTCCTCGGCCAGCGGCGTGGCCTCGGCCTCGAGGTAGCCGTCGACCTGCACGACGCCGTCCAGCCGGACGCGCGTGACGCCCTCGACCAGGATCTTCAGCGTCTCGTCCGGCGTGCGGATGATCTGCAGCACGCGGATGACGGTGCCGACCGCAAAGAGGTCCTCGCCGCCGGGCTCCTCGGTGTCCGGCTCGCGCTGGGCCGCGACGCACAGGCGCTTGTCGCGCTCCATCGCGGCCTCGACGGCCGCCACAGAGGCGGCGCGGCCGACCAGCAGCGGCGTGACCATGTACGGGAATACGACGACGTCGCGCAGCGGCAGCAGCGGCATGCGCGCGGGCAGGCCAGCGCCCTCGGTGGCGGGGGCGCGATCGGGTGCGGAGGGGCTCATCGTTCTCCTTGGTGCTCGGAAGCCGCGCGCGACGGATGGCGAACGGCGCCGGGACCGGGTGGCCCCGGCGCTGGCGGCCCTTCGGGCCGGCGCGCGACGGTGATCAGGCTTCCTTGATGTCCAGCGGCGGCTCGCCGAGCACCACATCGGGCGCGGTCTGCTTTTCGACCGAGTCCCGGGTGATGACGACCTGCCGCACGTCGTCCAGCGACGGCACATCGAACATGGTGCCGCGCATGATGCGTTCGAGGATCGAGCGGAGTCCGCGCGCGCCGGTCTTGCGCTTGATCGCCAGTTCGGCGATGGCCTCCAGCGCGGCGGGTTCGAAGACCAGTTCGACGTCCTCCATATCCATGAGCTTCCGGTACTGCTTGGTCAGCGCGTTGCGGGGCTCGGACAGGACGCGGAGCATCGCGTCGCGGTCGAGTTCCTTCAGGCTGGTGACCACGGGCAGGCGGCCGATCAGCTCGGGGATCAGCCCGTACTGCATCAGGTCCTGCGGCTCGACGATCCCGAAGAACTCCTCGCGCTCTTCGCGCGCGGTGTACTCCTCGGTGCGGGCGAACCCCAGCGTATTGCGGCCAACCCTGCGCTCGATGATCTTCTCGAGCCCCTGGAAGGCACCGCCGCAGATGAACAGGATATTCTTCGTGTTGACCTCGAGGTACTTCTGCTGCGGATGCTTGCGCCCGCCCTGCGGCGGCACGTTGGCCACCGTACCTTCGAGGATCTTCAGGAGCGCCTGCTGCACGCCCTCGCCCGACACGTCACGCGTGATCGAGGGGTTGCCGCTCTTGCGCCCGATCTTGTCGATCTCGTCGACATAGACGATGCCCTGCTCGGCCGCGGCGATGTTGTAGTCCGCCGCCTGCAGCAGCCGCACCAGGATGTTCTCGACGTCCTCGCCGACGTAGCCGGCCTCGGTCAGCGCCGTGGCGTCGGCAATGGCGAACGGGACGTTGAGGTAGCGCGCGAGCGTCTGCGCCAGCAGGGTCTTGCCCGTGCCGGTGCTGCCGAGCATCAGGATGTTGCTCTTGTCGATCTCGACGCCGTCTCCGGTCACCTTCTGGTGGATGCGCTTGTAGTGGTTGTAGACAGCGACGGCCAGGCTGACCTTGGCGTCTTCCTGCCCGATCACGTAGAGGTCGAGGTAGTCCTTGATCTCGCGCGGCTTGGGGAACTTCGGCGGCGCCAGGGCCGCCTCGTCCAGCATCTCGCCCTCGAGGATGTCGTTGCAGAGCTTGATGCACTCGCTGCAGATGTAGACACTCGACGGCCCGGCGACGAGCTTCGCCACTTCATCCTGCCCGCGGGCACAGAAGGAGCACTTGATCATCTGTGGACTGCCGTTCTGGCGACGTTTCATCCCTGCTCCCCGACTGCGTCCCGAGGGCCCATGAGGCCCCCTACTTCTTCTTCGCCTTGTCGGGCTCGATCTCGCTGCGACTCTCGATGACCTTGTCGACGATCCCGTAGGCTGCCGCTTCATCGGCGGACATGAAGAAGTCGCGGTCGCTGTCGGCGGCGATCTTTTCCAGCGGCTGGCCGGTGTGCTTGGCCAGGATGGCGTAGAGCTTGTCGCGGATGCTCAGGATCTCACGCGTGTAGATCTCGATCATGCTCGCCTGACCCTGGCTGCCGCCCAGCGGCTGGTGGATCATCACCCGCGAGTTCTTCAGCGCCGACCGCTTGCCCGCGGCTCCGGCGGCGAGGAGGACCGCGCCCATGCTGGCGGCCTGCCCCATGCAGATGGTGACCACATCGTTCGTAATGTATTGCATCGTATCGTAGATGGCAAGACCGGCGGTCACGGATCCGCCAGGACTATTGATGTATAGGTAGATGTCGCGCTCGGGATCCTCGGCCTGCAGGAAGAGCATCTGCGCGATCACCAGGTTGGCGATGTTGTCGTCGACCGGGAAGCCCAGGAAGACGATACGATCCTTGAGCAGGCGCGAGTAGATGTCGTACGCGCGTTCGCCGTGACTGGTCTGATCGACTACGACGGGAACCAGCATCGTTTCTCCTTAATGGCTCGGGGCGTGGTCGCCCAGGACATCCGTGTCCGCGGGCACGTCCTCGACAGTCGCACGTGACAGCAGGAAATCGTAGGTGCGGCGCTCGAGAAGGTCATATTCGATCCGTTCCCGTTCGTCGCCACTGTCGACGAATTCCCGGTACCGGTCAACCTCGAAACCGTTCTCGGCCGCGATCTCGGCGATCCGTTCATCGACCAGTTCCTTGTCGGCCTTGATGTCTTCCCGACGGCGCACCGCCTCGAGCAGCAGCATGCCCTGCAGCGCCCTCTCGGCGTGCGGGCGGCCCTCCTCGCGGTACTCGGCATCCTCTTCCGGGGAGTTCGGGCGCCCGAGGCGCGTGTTGCGCTGGTGCAGTTCGGCCAGGCTCGATTCGAGATACTTGTCGACCATCGACGCCGGCAGGGGAACGTCGTGCCGCTTGAGGAGTTCCGACTGCAGCTGCATATCGATCTCCTGGGCGATCCGCCGCGCCGCCTCCTTCTCCAGGTCCTTCCGGATGTCCGCACGCAGGCCGGCGACATCCTGGACGGGACCGCAGGTGGCCGCGAACGCGTCGTCCAGGTCGGGCAGCTTCTTCTGGCCCACGGCCTTGACCAGGCAGCGGAACTTCACCGCGCGCCCCTGCAGGGCCGGGTTCGGGTGGTCGCCCGGGTAGGTCACCTCGACGATGCGCTCGGCGCCGGCGGCGCTGCCGCCGAGGCGCTCGTTGAACTCGGCCAGGTTGTGCGCGGCGCCGAGCACGAACTTCTGGTCGGCGATGATGCGCTCGTCGTCGAAGGTGCCGTCGTCGCCGCCGGGCACCAGGTCGAGGGTGACCT
The DNA here is from genome assembly GCA_903859215.1 of uncultured bacterium. Classification (GTDB taxonomy): domain Bacteria; phylum Krumholzibacteriota; class Krumholzibacteriia; order LZORAL124-64-63; family LZORAL124-64-63; genus CAINDZ01. Next base: position 75,155 of record CAIOLW010000219.1, read on the forward strand.
GGTCGCCGTCCTGCGCCTCGCGCTCGACCGTCTCCCAGGAAGCGCGCGCCTCGCGCAGGCGCTCGATGACGGTGTCGACGTCGCCTTCCGGCACCTCGACCTTCCGGCGCCGGACCGGCAGGTTGTCGAGGTCGTTCAGGGTGACTTCGGGCCGCACCTCGACCACGAGGTCGAACGCCAGCGGGCCGTCGTCGGGGAATTCCAGGTTTTCAAGGGCCGGGTCGTTGACCGGCGAGAGCTTGTGCTCGATGACGGCGCTGATCCAGGCCTTCGGGATCAGGGCCTCGACCGTCTCGGCGCGCAACACATCGCCCAACTCGCGTTCGAGCACCGCCTTCGGGGTGTGTCCCTTGCGGAATCCCGGCTTGTGGTGCGTACGCGCCGCCTTCTTCAGCCGCTCGGCGAACTCCTGGTCGTACATCGCCCGGGCCACCTTGGCGCGAATGACGCGACGGCAGGGCTCGGGGGCTTCGACGGTCGTGCTGATGGGCCGGTCGGCGCCGGTCAGGTTCTCGGACATGCCTGGATCCTCGCGGTAGGAATGTGAAAACGGCCCGGCGTTTCAGGACTTCCGGGCGCGACGACGGGTTGACGGCCATCCGGCGGCGGCGGTCAGCCGATGGTCCAGGACGACCTGGTGCGGCCCAGGACGGACTGGTGCGAGAGGGGGGACTCGAACCCCCACGGGTTGCCCCACAGGATCCTAAATCCTGCGCGTCTACCAGTTCCGCCACTCTCGCGTACCCTGGGGACGCACCCGACCAACGGCGCGGGCCAGCGGAATATAGCCGTGGGCCGGAAAAGGGTCAAGCGAGGCGCCGGCGGGCCCTCCGGGAGCGCCCGGAGCGCCCGGACCTGACCACCTACTGCAGGCGGCGGTAAATCGTCCGGGCGGCGATGCCCAGGATCCGGGCCGCCGTCTCCTTGTCGCCCCCGGCGCTCTCGAGGGTGGCCTGGATGAGCTCCATCTCGGCGTCCCGAAGGGTGGTCCCGACCGGGATGACGATCTGCTCCTTGCGGGCCCTGCCGGCCACCACGTGGGGCGGCAGCGCGTCCACATCCACCTGCGGTTGCCGGCAGAGCACGACCGCGCGTTCGACCGCGTTCTCGAGTTCCCGCACGTTGCCCGGCCACGCGTAGCGCCCGAGGACATCCTGGGCCTCGGGCGTGAACCCGGTCAGGTGCTTGCTGTTCTTGGCGTTGTACCGGGCCAGGAAGAAATCGGCCAGGAGGATGACGTCGTCGCCGCGCCGCCTGAGCGGGGGCAGTTCGACGTTGATGACGTTTAGCCGGTAGAAGAGGTCCTCGCGGAAGCGCCCCGCCTCCACCCGCGCGGGCAGGTCGGCGTTGGTCGCCGCGATGATGCGGACGTCCACCGACACCGTCTCGCCCCCACCCAGCCGTTCGATGGTCCCCTCCTGCAGCACGCGCAGCAGCTTGACCTGCGTGGCCGGGCTCATCTCGCCGACCTCGTCCAGGAACAGCGTGCCGCGGTCGGCGAGCTCGAAACGCCCCTTGCGCCGCGCGACGGCGCCGGTGAAAGCGCCCTTCTCGTAGCCGAACAGCTCGGCCTCGAGCAGCGTCTCGGGCAGCGCGGCGCAGCTGACGGTGACCATCGAGCGACGGGCGCGCTCGCTCCAGCGGTGGATCGCCGCGGCAAACACTTCCTTGCCGGTGCCGCTCTCGCCGGTGATGAGGATGGTGGCGCTCGACGGCGCCGCCTGCTGCGCGGTGGCCACGACGCGCCGCATCGGCTCGCTGCGGCCGATGATGTCCGAGGTGCCCTGGATCTCCTCGAGCCGCCGGCGCAGTTGCAGGTTCTCGGTCAGCAGGTTCTGCTTCTCGAGCGCCTTGCGCACGACCTTCAGCGTGGTCGACGTCGAGAACGGCTTCTCGATGAAGTCGTAGGCGCCCGATTTCATGGCGTCGACGGCCGTCTCGATCGAGCCGTGGCCGGTGATGATGACGAACTCGGTGGCCGGCGAGATGATCTGCGCGGCCTTGAGCAGGTCGAGCCCTCCCATCCGCGGCATCTGCAGGTCGGACAGGACGAGGTGCACCTCCTGGCGGCGCAGCTGTTGCAGCGCTTCCTCGCCGTTGCCGGCCGTCACGACCTCGTAGCCGTTCCGGATGAGCAGCTTGCTCAGCGCCCGGCACAGCTCCGGCTCGTCGTCGACGACCAGGATGGTGGCCTCGGGGGCCGGCCTGGCCCCCGGCGCGGCAGGATCAGGCGCGCCCGGTTCACTCTGGGTCATGGATCTCCCGTTTGCAGGCATCGCGCGGCCGCCGGACGCGGCCGCGGGCAGGCGGACATCTTGGGCACGAACGGCGTTCATGTCAACGGCCGGCCCGCCCGGGTCGCCCCGATCGGGCCGTCAGGTTGCCGTCAGGCGGGCAGGCCCCCGGGCCAGACCTTCCCGAACACGCCGCGCCGGCGCGCCGCGGCCAGCAGGTCCTCGCGGAAACGCGGGTCGGCGATGGCGATCAGGGCCTCGGCGCGCTCGCGCAGGCTGCGGCCCAGCATCGGCGCGACACCGAACTCGGTGACCACGAAGTGCACGTCGGCCCGCGTGATCACCACCCCGGCGCCGTGCGCCAGCACGGGCACGATCCGCGAGCGGCTCCCGTCGGCCGTCGTCGACGGCAGCGCGATGATCGGCATGCCGCCCTCGGCCATGGCCGCGCCGCGCATGAAGTCGGCCTGGCCGCCGAAGCCGCTGTGGATGCGCTCGCCGATCGAGTCGGAACAGACCTGGCCGGTCAGGTCCACCTCGATGGCGCTGTTGATGGCCGTCATGTTCTGGTTGCGCGCGATGTTGGCCGGATGGTTGACGTAGTCCGTCGGGTGGAACTCGAACAGCGCGTTGTCGTGCGCGAAATCGTAGACGCGCCGCGTCCCCATGATGAAGCCGGCGACGACCTTGCCGGGGTGGTACGTCTTGCGCTCGCCGTTGACGACGCCGCTCTGCACGAGGTCCGGCAGCGCCTCGGTGATCATCTCCGTGTGCACGCCCAGGTCGCGCCGGTCGCCGAGGAAGCCGAGCGCCGCGTTGGGGATGGCGCCGAGCCCCAGTTGCAGGCAGGCGCCGTCGCCGATCAGCCCGGACACGTGGCGTCCCACCGCGCGCTCGAGGTCGGTCGGCGGCTCGGGGTGGAACTCGTCGAGGTCGCGGTCGACCTCCACGAAGGCCTCGATCTTCGACACGTGAATGAAGCTGTCGCCGAGCGTGCGCGGCATGCGCCGGTTGACTTCGACGACGATGTTCTTCGCCGCCAGGGCCGCCGGCTTGGTGACGCCGACCTCGATGCCGAACGAGCAGAAGCCGTGCTCGTCGGGCGGGCTGACCTGGATCAGCGCCCAGTCCAGCTTGATGATGCCGCGCCGGAACAGCCGCGGCATCTCGTGCAGGTGGATCGGGATGTAGTCGGCGCGACCCTCGTTGACGGCCTCGCGCGTGTTCGCCGCGACGAAGCAGTCGCGCAGGCGGAAGCTCTCCTCCATGCCCGGCGCAAGGTACGGCGTGGCGCCCATCGTCAGGTGGTGGATGATGTCGACGCCGCGCAGCTCGTCGTGGCGCGCGGCCAGCGCCGAGATCAGGTCGTGCGGCGCGGCGCAGCCCGACCCGAAGTAGACCTTGTCGCCCGAGGCGATCGCCGCCACGGCCTCGGCCGACGTCCGCAGGCGCTCGCGATAGCGTGCCATCCAGCTCATTGCGCGCCTCCCGCGAGCAGGGACTCGAGCGGCGTGCAGGCGCACCCGTACGCCGCAGCCAGGCCGGGCTGTGTCACGTGGCCGTCCATCACCGCGACGCCGCGGGCCAGGGCCCGGTCCGCCGCCAGCGCGCCGGCCGTGCCCTTCTCAGTGATGGCCGACAGGTACGGCAGGATCGCGCCGCCCAGCGCGTAGCTGGCCGAGCGCGCCACCAGGCTGGGCAGGTTCGGGACGCAGAAGTGGGTCACGCCGTCGACGACGTACGTGGGATCGGACAGCCGCGTGGGCCGGCTCGTCGCGAAGCAGCCGCCCTGGTCCACCGAGATGTCGATGACCAGGCTCTTCTCGCGCAGCAACCCCACCATCTCGCGCGTGACCAGGTGCGGCGTGCGCGCGCCGGGGATGAGCACCGCGCCCACCACGACATCCGCGTACGAGAGCGCCTTGCGCAGCGTGGCCTCGGTGGCGAGGAACGTCGTGACCTGACCCGGGAAGGTCCAGTCCAACTCGGTGATGCGGGCGAAGTCGCTGTCCAGCAGCGTGACGCGGGCGCCGGCGCCGATGCAAGCGCGCACGGCGTTGCGGCCGACCGTGCCGGCGCCGATGACGACGACCTCGGCCGGCGGCACCGCGGGCGCCCCGCCGAGCAGGATGCCCAGGCCGCCATGGTCGGTCTGCAGGTAGCGGGCGGCGATCTGCGGCACCATGCGGCCGGCGATCTGGCTGAGCGGCCGCAGCACCGGCAGGTTGCCGTTGTCCTCCTGGATGGTCACGAAGTCGACGGCCAGGCAGCGACGCTCGCGCAGCAGGTCGATGAGCTCGCGCTCGGCTGCGGCAAGGTTGAGGACCGAGGCGAGGATCTGGCCCTCGCGGATGAACGGGTACTCGGCGGGCTGGGGCTTGCCGACCTTCACGATGAGGTCGGCCCGCCCCCAGATCTCCTCGGCGCTGTGCGCGACGCGCGCGCCGGCCTGCTCGTACTGCTCGTCGGTGAAGCCGGCGCCGAGCCCGGCGCGCACTTCCACGTGCACCGCGTGCCCGCGCGCCGTCAGTTCGGCCACGACCCGGGGCGGCAATGCCACCCGGTGCTCGTCAGCCACCCGCGAACGAGGAATCCCGATGATCATGGCCGCCTCCTGTGCGGATGCCCTGGCAACTAGCGGGCGTTCTTCACGAATTCATAGCCGCGCCCGAACGCGTCGATGTTCATGTCCACGAGGCTCCGCTTCTTGATCGCCGCGCGCAGCGTGTCTTCGCAGAACGCGCGCGGGAAGCAGTCGGTGGCCGCGACCAGCGCGCCCAGGATGACCACGTTGGCGATCTTCGCCGTGCCCACCTCGTCGGCGATCGCCGTCGCAGGGATCAGCACCGGGCGCAGGCGCTTCGCATCAGGGCGGCCCTCGACGATGGTCGTGTCGACGATGATCACGCCGCCGTCGACGACCTCGCCGGCGAACGCGTCGAGCGACGGCTGGTTCATGACCACCAGCACGTTCGGGTTCTCGACCAGTGGCGTGCCGATGCGGCCGGCGCACAGGTTCACCGAGCAGTTCGCGGTGCCGCCGCGCATCTCGGGGCCGTAGGCCGGGAACCAGCTGACATGCTGGCCGGCGCGCATGCCCACCTGCGACAGCAGCAGGCCCGCCGTCAGGATGCCCTGGCCGCCGAAGCCCGCGAACTTGCAGTGCAGGTCGCCCGCCAACGGCACCGGCTCGGACTCGCCCAGCGTGCTCTTGAGGCGGTCGAGGTACTCGTCGACCACCGCGGGGTCGTAGGCGTCGTAGCGGCGGTTCCAGTAGCCCTCGTCGCGCGTGTCGCTCTCGTCCTTGAAGACGCCCAGCGGGAAGACCTTGAGCATGTCCTCGAGCAGCCAGTCGCGCGCGTGCACGGGGTCCATCTTCCAACCCGTCGGGCACGACGAGACGATCTCGACGAAGCTGTAGCCCTTGCCCTCGGCCTGGATCTTCAGGGCCTTCCGGATGGCCTTGCGCGCCTTCATGATGTGCTTGCTGTCGCCGATGGCCACGCGCTCGATGTAGGTCGGCGCCGGCAGCGTGGCCAGCATCTCGGCCATGCGGATCGGGTTGCCGTGCACCGTCTCGATGCGGCCCTGCGGCGTGGTCGTCGAGCGTTGCCCGATCATGGTCGTCGGGGCCATCTGGCCACCGGTCATGCCGTAGATCGCGTTGTTCACGAAGAACACGCAGATGTTCTCGCCGCGGTTGGCGGCGTGGATCGTCTCGGCGGTGCCGATGGCCGCGAGGTCGCCGTCGCCCTGGTACGAGATGACGATGGAGTCGGGGTTGGTGCGCTTGACCGCGGTGGCCACCGCCGGGGCGCGCCCGTGCGCGGCCTGGAAGTTGCCGCAGTTGAAGTAGTAGTAGCCGAACACCGAGCAGCCGACCGGCGACACGAACACCGAGCGGCCGAGCAGGCCGAATTCCTCGAGCGCCTCGGCGATCATCTTGTGCACGTTGCCGTGGCCGCAGCCCGGGCAGTAGTGCGTGGCATCCTTGGCCGGGCCGGTCTTGCGCTCGAACACCGGGAAGAACCCCCCGGACTTCTCGTAGGTCTTCATCAGCGGGACCCTCCACCCAGCACGCGCCGGTATTCGGCCAGCAGCTCGTCGCCGCCCGGCACCATGCCGCCGCAGCGACCGTAGAAGTGCACCGGCTTGCGGCCCTCGACGGCCAGCCGGACGTCCTCGACCATCTGGCCGGTCGAAAGCTCGACCGCCAGGAACGCCTTCGCGGTGGCGCACAGCGACGTGATCACTGCGCTCGGGAAAGGCCACAGCGTGATGGGGCGCAGCAGGCCGACCTTCAGGCCCTCGGCCCGCGCCTGATCGACCGTCGAGTAGACGATGCGGCTGACCACGCCGTAGGCGACGACGACCAGGTCGGCGTCGTCGACCTCGTACTTCTCGAACATGACCTCGTCGGCCGTGATCTGCTTGTACTTCGCGTCGAGCTTCAGGTTGTGCTGCTCGAGTTCCTCGGGTGCGAGGATGATGCTGCTGACCAGGTTCCCGGCCGTGCCGGGCGTGCCGTCGACACACCAGGAAGTGTGGTCCCATTTGTGAGGCAGCGCCTTCGGGATCTCGACGACCTCCATCATCTGGCCGGTGATGCCGTCGGCCATGATGCAGGCGGGGTTCCGGTACTTGTCGGCCAGTTCGAAGGCGTGCATGGTCAGGTCGCACATCTCCTGCGCGCCGTTGGGCGCCAGGGCGATCAGGCGGTAGTTGCCGTGGCCGCCGCCCTTGGTGATCTGGAAGTAGTCGCCCTGCTCGGGGGCGATGTTGCCGAGGCCGGGGCCGCCGCGCACGATGTTGACCACGACGCACGGCAGCTCGGCGCCGGCGCAGTACGACAGGCCTTCCTGCTTCAGGCTGAAGCCGGGGCTCGACGACGCCGTCATCGTGCGCACGCCCATGCCGGCGGTGCCGTAGACCATGTTCATCGCCGCGACTTCGCTCTCGGCCTGGATGAACACGCCGCCGAGCGCCGGAAAGTGCAGCGCGGCCGCGTGCGCGATCTCGCTGGCCGGGGTGATCGGGTAGCCGTAGTAGGCGCGGCATCCGGCGGCGAGAGCGCCGACCACGATGGCGTCGTTACCCTTCATGAATTGTCTGGCCATGATCCCTCGTTTCGTGCGTTCGGTCCGTCACGGCGTGCGACGCGCGCGGGTGCGGCGTCGCGCGCGCCTACGGCTTGGTCACCCGGATGGCGCCCGGCTCCGGGCACGCGTAGAAGCACAGCCCGCAGCCGGTGCAGTCGGCGCCGGTGTAGTACGCGGGGTGGTAACTGGCGCTGTTCAGCTTCTCGCTGATGGCGATGACGCTCTTGGGACAGACGGCCAGGCACAGCTGGCAACCCTTGCACAGCTCGCCGTTGACCTCCATCCAGGGCACGTCGAGCGCGGTGTTGTCGGTCATGGGATCCCACCTCTTCATAGCGGGTTGGGAGGCGTCGAGGTTGTTGCGCGGCAAAGATAATCAGGGGTGCGGGGTGACCAAAGGAATAGTTCCGCGGCGCGCGCCGTTCGTGGACCTGCGCGGTCGTGTTTGTGCGGCGGGAACGGGCACGGCCCCCGCTCCCGCTGTCACCCGCTAGCGGTCGATGAACCGGGCCGGGCGCTTCTCGAGGAACGCACGGCAGCCTTCGTGGCCGTCATCCGACGAGGCCGCCACGGCGAACAGGCCCGCTTCCTGCCGCAAACCGCCGGCAACGTCGGCGCCGAGCCCACCCTCGACGGCGTCGAGCGCGCAGCGCAACGTCAGGCTCGAGCGCGCGGCGATCTCGCGCGCGAGCGTCGCCACGGCTCCCTGCAGTTCCGCGGCCGGCAGCACCCGATTGACCAGCCCCATCGCCAGGGCCTCGGGCGCCGTCAGCATGTTGCCGCGCAGGATCATCTCGAGCGCCCTGCCGCGGCCCACCAGGCGCGGCAAGCGCTGCGTGCCCCCGTAGCCCGGGATCAGGCCGAGGCCGGTTTCCGGCAGGCCCATCCTTGCCGTCTCCGCAGCCCAGCGAAAGCTGCAGGCGAGCGCCAGTTCACACCCGCCGCCGAGCGCGAAGCCGTTCACCGCGGCGATCACCGGCTTGCCCAGGTGCTCGACAAGGTCCATGAGCGCCTGCCCGCGTCGGGCCAGGGCGTGCGCTTCGGCGGCCCCGAGCGACGCCAGTTCCCCGATGTCGGCGCCGGCGACGAACGCCTTGGGCCCCGCGCCGGTAAGCACCACGACACGCGCGGCAGGGTTCGAGCCGAGTTCCCCGAAACAGGCGGCCAGCTCGCCGATGGTCCGGGCGTCCAGCGCATTGAGCTTGTCGGGCCTGTTGACGGTCACCGTCGCCACGCCGTCCGCGATGTCGCACAGGAGGTTCTGGAAATTCATATCTGGCAACGCTCTCCCAGTAAAGTTCAGGGACATTGCAGGCTCCCATTCCGTGTATCCGACTATACATCGACCCCCATCTCCGCGTCCACCCCCGCCAACAAATATCACCGTTCGTCATATTTTCTAACTTAATGGAAGCGCAAGATGAGAATCTTGCGCTCAGCAAAGTAGGAAAAAAGAAGATATTCCGGTTTTTTTTGTTGGACACGCCTTTTGGGTGGTGGTATCGTCCGCGTGGTTACAGGGGAGGATATCACCCGTGTTTGACGGGTTGATAACGGGAATTTCCGCGCTCGACAGGATGCTGGGGGCGCGGGGGGATGACACGAATTTCAAGAGCGGTCGGTCGGGGATGCGGCGGGCCGGGAAGACAACCAGGGGGATCACGATGAGGAAATTCGCGCTAACGTTGGTCGCCGCCACGATGCTGGTCGCCGGCGTGGCCCATGCATGCGGTTCTTCGATCCACACGCTTCAAGTCAACTCGCCTGCTGGCGTGAACACGCTCGTGACGCCGTGCGATGCGGTCGTCACTGCTGTGCGCGCAAGCGGTTTTTATGCTTCGCAGGCCCCGCACGGCGCGTGGGACGCGATCTGGGTCTCCTATCCCGGACACACGTTCGTGCCGGGCGACCTGATTTCGATCTGCGGCCTGTTCAAGGAAGTCTGCGGCCTGACGACGATCGACATTCCGGGCGCGGGCCTGTACGGCTACGTCCTGAAGACCGGCACGGCTCCGATCCCGGCCCCGAACTACGTGACAGCGGCGGCGTACCTCGCTTCTCCCGAGCAGTGGGAGAGCGTCATGGTGACGATCGTCGACGGCATGATGGTCCCGGCCGGCTTCAGCCTGGGATCGGGCCAGTGGACCGTGAACGTGCTCGGCGGCTCCAGCCTGATCTTCGACGACTTCTGGTACAACTTCGCGCAGGTGATGGAAGGCCAGTGCTACAACAACGCCACCGGCATCCTGCATGACAGTTGCGGAACCTACATGTTCGAGCCGTTCGCCAATGGCATCACCCTGGTCAACTGCGCGGTTCCGGCCGAGTCGATGACCCTCGGGACGATCAAGGCGCTGTTCCGGTAGCGGGCAGCCCCGGAGGCCGCAAGGTCCCGGCAGGATCGCGAAGGGCGGGCCCCAGGGCCCGCCCTTCCGTTTGTTGCCTCCGGAGCAGCCGCCCGGAGGTATTCCTCCCGAATGCGTGAATATCAGGATGACTCCCGTTGGATTTGGCGTTATCTTACCAGCACGTTCCGGCCGCATTCCGGCCACATCCCGGATTTTCGCCGCCCGCAGCAGGAGCCCATGCCCGGTCAACTCACTCCCCCGCTCCTGACCCTGCTGGTCGCCTCCGCAACCCTGTGTGCGGTGGCGGCGGCGCTGCTGGTGCGCGCCCGGCGCAGCGCCCGCCGCACCGCCCTGCGCCTGCAGCGCCGTGATGCGGAGATCGGGCGGTTGCGGCATCAGCTGCAGGACGCTCGGAGGCTCGAAGCGGTCGGCATCCTCGCCGGCGGCATCGTCAACAACCTGAACAACCTGCTGGCCGCCGTGCTCGGCAGCGCGCGCCTGGCCACCCACGAGGCCGGCCTGCCCGCGCCTGCGCGCCAGGAAATCGACCGCCTGCTGAAGGCCGGCCACCAGGCCACCGACCTCGTGCGCGAACTGGCGGATTTCTACCGCGATGCCGACCAGGCGCGCCGGCCCCAGGACCTGCTGCCGGTCGTGCGCGACACCGTGAAATTGCTCCAGGACATCGTGCCGTCTTCGACCGAAGTCCGTGCCGAACTCGGTGCCTGCGGCCCCGTGCTGGCGACGCGCGGGGGCGTGCAGCAGGCGATCATGACGCTTGGCAGTGGCGCCGTGCGCAGCCTCGGCAATGCCGGCGGTCGTGTCACGATCCGCCTGTCCGAGCAGAGGCTTGATGGCCCCGTCGCAGCCCATCCGTCCCCGTTGGCGCCCGGCGCGTATGCGTGCCTGTCCGTGGAAAGCGTCCCGACCGACCCTCGCCTGCGCGGCTCCGGGCAGAGCGGCACGCCGGCCGACGGCGACCTGGCTGCGTTGTGCGGCATGGCAGGCGACCAGGGTGGCGTGACGATCGACGACAGCGGCGAAGTGGAATCCTGCGCGATCTGGTTCCCCCTGATCGCCTGGCGCGTGTCGGCCGGGGTCGAGACGGCCATCACCACGATGTCCCCGGAGGCGCCGGCCGCGGTCGAGCCCGAGCCGCTCGAACTGGAGCAGCCGGCCGGAAGCCCGCCGCGCGCGACCATCCTGCTGGTCGACGACGAAGAGATGGTCGCCCAGGTGCTGGCCCGGGGGCTGCGCCGTCTGGGCTACCGCGTGGTCATCCACCTGGACAGCCGCAGCGCGCTGGCGGACTTCTCGCAGACGCCGGGCCTGTTCGACATCGTGATCACCGACCAGATCATGCCCCAGATGTCCGGCGTGCGGCTGGCCCAGCGGATCCACGACGTGCGACCCGACATCCCGGTGGCCCTGTGCACCGGCTTCCGGGACAGTTTCAACGAACAGCAGGCCCGCGACGCCGGCGTGGCCGATTTCATCCTCAAGCCCACCAGCCATCGCGCCCTGGCCGCGGTCATCGACCGCCTGGTCCTCAAGCGCATGGAAGGCCGCGGCTGAACCGTCCCCGGCTTCCCGATTCCGGCTGACTCCCGTCCAACTCATCTGTTATCTTGTGCGCCGCCCTGAACATCCCCAGACCCCCGGTCGGATCCCAGAGGAACGTCATGTCGCATTCGTTCGAGGAGAAGCTCGCGCGCCTGCAGGCCCTGCGCCGCCAGACCCTGGAGGGCGGTGGGCCGGACAGAGTCGCGAAGATCCACGCCTCCGGGCGCCTGACCGCGCGCGAGCGCATCGACCTGCTGCTGGACGAGGGCAGTTTCCAGGAATCGGGCGTCTTTGTGCGCCACCGCAGCCACGAGATGGGCATGGACCGCTCGCGACCGGTGGGCGACGGCATGGTGACGGGCGTCGGCCGCATCGACGGCCGGCAGGTCTACGTGTTCGCGCAGGATTTCACCGTGTTCGGCGGTTCGATGAGCGAAGCCAACGCCCTGAAGATCTGCCGCCTGATGGACCAGGCTCTGGAAAACGGCTGCCCCGTCATCGGCCTGAACGACAGCGGCGGCGCGCGCATCCAGGAAGGCGTGCGCTCGCTGGCCGGCTACGCCGAGATCTTCTGGCGCAACACGATGGCCTCGGGCGTGGTCCCCCAGATCTCGGCCATCCTCGGGCCCTGCGCCGGCGGCGCCGTGTATTCGCCCGCGATCACCGACTTCACGCTGATGGTCGACCAGACCAGCTACATGTTCGTGACCGGCCCCAACGTCATCAAGATGGTGACGAACGAGGACGTGACGTTCGAGGAGCTCGGCGGCGCCGTCACGCATTCGACCAAGAGCGGCGTCTGCCACTTCATGGCCACCTCCGACGCCGATTGCCTGCTGATGACACGCCGGCTGCTCAGCTTCCTGCCGCAGAACAACCTCGAGGACCCGCCGCGCGTGGTGCCGACCGACGCGCCGGACCGCCGTGAGGAGAAGCTCAACAGCATTGTCCCGGACGACAGCCGCAAGCCTTACGACATGCTCGACGTGATCCGGCTGGTGGTCGACGACGGCGACTTCATGGAGGTGCAGTCGCGCCACGCGCAGAACCTGATCTGCGGCTTCGCGCGCCTGGACGGGCAACCGGTGGGCATCGTGGCGAACCAGCCCAAGTTCCAGGCCGGCGTGCTGGACATCAACGCCAGCCTGAAGGGCGCGCGCTTCGTGCGCACCTGCGACTGCTTCAACGTGCCGCTGGTGGTCTTCGAGGACGTGCCTGGCTTCCTGCCCGGCACCGAGCAGGAGTTCGGCGGCATCATCAAGCACGGCGCCAAGCTGCTGTTCGCGTTCTGCGAGGCCACCGTGCCGAAACTGACGGTCATCACGCGCAAGGCCTACGGCGGCGCCTACGACGTCATGAACAGCAAGCACATCCGCGCCGACTACAACGTGGCGTGGCCGGGCGCCGAACTGGCCGTGATGGGCCCCGAGGGCGCCGTCAACATCCTGTACCGGCAGGTCCTGGCCGGGAGCGACGACCCGACGACCGAGCGCAAGCGCCTGGTCGACGAGTACAACGACACGTACGCCAACCCGTTCATCGCGGCGGGGCTCGGCTACCTGGACGACGTGATTGAACCGGCCGACACGCGGCGTCACCTGGTGGCGGCGCTGGCGTCGCTGAAGAACAAGAAGCAGACGCTGCCGCCGAAGAAGCACGGCAACATCCCCCTCTAGGAGATTTGCGTGAGCAAGAAGTCCGACTCCCATCCGTTCGACAAGGTCCTGGTGGCCAACCGCGGCGAGATCGCGGTGCGCATCATCCAGGGCCTGCGCGAGATGGGCCTGGGCACTGTCGCGGTCTATTCGGAGCCCGATCGCGCGGCGCTGCACGCGCTGGTCGCCGACGAGGCCGTGTTCATCGGGCCCGCGCCGGCGAGCGAGAGCTACCTGGTGATGCAGAAGCTGATCGACGCAGCGAAACAGACGGGCGCCGGCGCCATCCACCCCGGTTACGGATTCCTGTCGGAGAACGCCGGCTTCTGCCGCGCCGTCGAAGCCGCGGGCCTGGTGTTCATCGGGCCGACGGCCGCCTCGATGGAAGTGATGGGAGACAAGCTGGCCTCGCGCCGGAAGATGATGCAGAGCGGCGTGCCCGTGGTGCCCGGCACCGAGGACGCGGTGCGCGACCCGGCCGTGGCGATTGCCTGCGCGGAGAAGATCGGCTACCCCGTGCTGCTGAAGGCCTCGGCCGGCGGCGGCGGCAAGGGCATGCGCATCGTGCGCTCGGACGCGGACATGGCCGCGGCGCTGCGGCAGACGATGGGCGAAGCAGGGCAGTCGTTCGGCAACGACGCGATCTTCGTCGAGAAGTACATCGAGGATCCCAAGCACATCGAGGTGCAGGTCCTGGGCGACGGTAGGGGCGGCGCCATCCACCTGTTCGAGCGCGAGTGCTCGGTGCAGCGGCGGCACCAGAAGGTGATCGAGGAGAGCCCCTCCCCTTCGCTGACGCCCGAGCTGCGCGCGCGCATCTGCGAGGCGGCGGTGCAGACCGCCAAGGCCGTCGACTACCGCGGCGCCGGCACCGTGGAGTTCATCCTGGCGCCCGGCGGCGAATTCTACTTCCTCGAGATGAACACGCGGCTGCAGGTCGAGCACCCGATCACCGAACTGGTCACCGGCATCGACCTGGTGCACGCGCAGGTGCGCATCGCGCGCGGCGAGGGCATCGGCATCCGCCAGGAAGACCTCTCCCAGCGCGGCTGGGCGCTGGAGTTCCGGGTCTGCGCCGAGGATCCCTCGCGCAACTTCGCGCCGAGTATCGGCCGCATCGAGGCCATGAGCCCGCCCCTGGGACCGGGCGTGCGCCTCGATACCGGCGTCTACGAAGGTTTCGAGGTGCCGATCCACTACGACCCGCTGCTGGCCAAGCTGATCGTGTGGGGCGAGGACCGGCCGCGGGCCATCGCGCGGGCACAGCGCGCGCTGCGCGACTTCACGCTGCAGGGGCCGACGCACAACCTGCCCTTCCACCTGTGGGCGCTCGGGCAGCCGGCCTTTCGCGACGGTTCGTACACGACGCACTTCGTCGAGAAGTGCTTCGACCACACCGCGTGGCTGCCCGAACTGTCGCCCGAAGACCGCGAAGCGCTGATCGCCGCCGCGGCGCTGCACGAAACCGGGCGCCGGGCCCCGGCCGGAGACGGCGCCGGCCCGGACGTGGACTCCCATGGCGACAACTGGCGGCGCGCGGCCCGGCGCGCCATGACCGGTCACAGATAGGCCCGGCCACAATTGAGCCCGGCTACCGCCGGGGCTGCGAAAGGAACCGACCGTGCTGACGCGCAGGACATACGTGGTGGACGTGGACGGACAGCGCCATGCCGTCGAGGTGGCGCGCAGCGGCGACCACACGGAACTGCGCATCGACGGTGGCGAGACGACCCCGGCCTCGTCGCTGCCGGTCCTGGGCGGGCGCGCGGCGTGCGTGACTGTCGGGGGGCGCCGGCGGGTGGTCCACCTCTCCCGGGCCGACGCCAAGGGCGGCCTGCGGGCGACCATCGACGGGCGGCCCGTCACCCTCTCGGTGATGGACGAGCTCCGCGCGCAGGCCCTGCAGGCCCAGGGCACGGGCGCCGGCAGCGGCACGCTGGTCGCCGACATCCCCGGCCTGGTCATCGACATCCGGGTCACGGCCGGGCAGGCGGTGCAACAGGGCGAGCCCGTCATCGTGGTCGAGGCCATGAAGATGCAGAACGAACTGGCGGCCGGGGTGACCGGGACCGTGCAGAGGATCGCCGTCGCGGTGGGCCAGTCGGTCAACCCGGGCGACGTGCTGGTGATCATCGAACCCGGGCCGTCCGACGGGCCCGTGTAACCCCCGGGGCCGGCGTGCGTCTTAGGCCCCGCCATGACCAATGACACCTTCAACCAGCTGCTCGCCACCCACAGGGACCGGGTCTTCACCCAGGCCCTGTTCAGCCTGCGTGAACGCCGCGACGCCGAGGACGTGACCCAGGAGGCGTTCCTGCGCCTGTGGCGGCAGGGCGGCCACCTGCCGGCCGATCGTGTGGCGCCCTGGCTGGCGCACGTGACGCGCAACCTGTGCATCGACCAGTGCCGGCGGCGCTCGGCCGCCCGCAGGCATCTGGGCGTGGCCGACCCCGAGGCCCTCGAGGGGCTGGCGACCGCCCCCGGCGGCGCCGATGACCCCTTCACCGGACTGGACCTGGACGACCGGCAGCGCCGCCTGCTGGACGCCCTGCAGACACTGCCCGCCGAGACCCGGACCGTGATGCTGATGCACTACGGCGACGGGACGAAGCTGGCCGACATCGCCGACGGCCTGGGCAAGTCCCTGTCCGCGGTCAAGGTGCAGGTGCACCGGGCGCGGCTGCGGCTGCGCCTCGCGCTCGGGACCGCCGACGGCGCTTCCGAGCAGGAAGGACTGGCATGAAGTACGACTGCGATGCGTGCGGACCCGAGCTGGGCTCGTACCTGTTGGGTGACGTGGCCGCGGCGGTGCGGCGCGAGATCAACACGCACCTGGCGGCCTGCCCTGCCTGCCGCAACGAACTGGAGCGCGAGCGCGAGCTGCGCGCCGGGCTCGCTTCCCTGCCCCTGGCGACGTGCCCGGACGACGTCAGCGCGCGCGTCCTGGCCGTGGTCGGCCGCGAGAGCGTCGCCGCGCGGCGCGGGGCCCGGAGATGGTTGGGTGCCGGCGCGGCGGCGGGCCTGCTCGCGGCCACCCTGGCGGCCGTGCTCCTGCTGCGGCCGGGGTCGCTGATGCGCACACCGTCGGCCGGCCCGGCGGTCATCGCCGCTGCCGGCGGCCACTACACCACCGAGCAGGTCGCGACGGCGCGGCGCGAGCTCATCCAGACCCTGACCATGACCGCCCGCGTCCTGAACCAGGCCGGGCGAAGCACGTTTGTCGACGTGTTCAACGACCAGCTGCCTTCCGCGGTGGAAGGCTCGCTGCGGCCGCTGGACGATCCCACCCGAGGAGGCTGACCATGAACCCGCGAATGATTTCGATCCGCCTGGCCCTGGCCCTGGTACTGGTACTGCCGGCCGTGCTGGCCCTGCCCGCCCTGGCGGTGCCGCCCGCGCCCGAGAGCCTGCGCGCCATGCCCGGCTACATGGATCTCGACTGGATCCACATCCCGGACGGCGCCGCCGAAATCCAGGACGTGGTGCTGGACCCCGTGCTGGCCGGGTTGGCCGCCAAGGGCGTGGCCAACGCCGATTCGGCCATGACGAAGGCGCTGTCGATGGTCAAGTCGGTCCGCGTGAAGGCGTTCGAACTGGCCGAGGGCCAGGACGAGTCGATCGTCGCGAACGACGTCAAGAAGCTGCAGGAGCGCCTGGACAAGGACGGCTGGCAGCGGCTGATCTACTCGAAGAGCGGCGAGGAGACCGTGACCGTCAGCACGATGTACAACAAGGCGGGCGAGATGGTCGGCCTGGTCGTGCTGAACTACGAGAACGGCAAGAGCGCGACGTTCGTCAACGTGGTCGGCAACATTGACCTCGCGACCCTGATGAAGCTGGCCGGCGAGATGCACGGCGAGCAGCTCAAGGGCATGATGTCGAACATGCACCGCGAAGGGGACGACAAGGGCGCACCGACCAAGAGCGAGCGCACGGAATAGAGGTAGCGGACGTTGTCTTCAGAAAGCGGCGCGCCTTCCGCGGGGAAAGGCGCGCCGTCTTCATCCTGTCGCGTCCCGCGCGCGGCACGCCGCCCGTCAGGCCAGGTTCTCCGGATTCAGCCCCTCCAGCTCTGGCACCACAAACCGCCCGTCCTTACGGACCAGCCGGTCGTCGAACCGGATCTCGCCCCCGCCCCAGTCGGGCGACTGCATCATCACGATGTCCCAGTGCAGCGCCGACTTGTTGCCGTTATCGGCCTTCGCGTAGGCGTTGCCGGGCGTCAGGTGGAAGCTGCCGCTGATCTTCTCGTCGAACAGCGTGTCGAGCATGGGCCTGGTGATGTGCGGGTTGACGCCCAGGGCGAACTCGCCGAAGTAGCGGGCGCCCTCGTCGATGTCGAGGGCCTTCTGCAGCTTCGACTGGTCGCCGTCGCAGGTCGCCTCGACGATGCGCCCGTCCTTCACGACGAACCGGATGTTCGACAGCACGACGCCGCCCTGCCGTGTCTTCGTGTTGTAGGTGATGACGCCGTTCATCGAGTCGCGCACCGGCGCGGTGTAGACCTCGCCGTCGGGAATATTGCGGCCGCCGTCGCACTTGACCGCGGGCAGGCCCTTGATCGAAAATCCGATGTCGGTGCCCGGGCCCGTGATGTGCACGCGGTCGGTGGCCTCGAGCAGCGCGTGGAGCGGGTCCATCGCCCGGCTCATGCGCGCGTAGTCGAGCGTGCAGACCTTGTAGTAGAACTCGGCGAAGTCCTCGGTGGAGCGCTCGGCGGCCTGCGCCATCGACGGGTTGGGATAGCGCAGCACGCACCACTTCTTGTTCAGGCGCACCGGGATGTGCACCTGGCCCCAGTAGGCCTGGTCGTGCCAGGTCTGGCGCTCGGCGTCGACGTCGGCCAGGTCGAACGGGTTGCTGCTGCCGCGCACGCCGATGTAGGCGTCGACCGCCTCCATGATCGGGCGATGGAAGGCGCCCCAGGCCTTGAACTGCTCCTCGCCGGCATTACGGATGAAGCCGCGGCTGAGCGTCTCGTCGTTGAAGTACCAGAACGGCACGCCGCCGTGCACGGTCGCCACGCGCACCAGCTCCTGGCCCAGTTCGAGGGCCTCGAGGCCCTTGATCTCGATGTAGATCTTCTCGCCCGGCTGCAGTTTCACGCTGTAGGTGATCAGCTGCTCGGCCAGTTTCGTGTTGCGCGGGTCCATGCTATCCTCCCGGGGTTGGTCATGGCATCATAGCCGAGGCGGGGCGACGGCCCCAGCGCAAACACGTTCCTGACTGCGGCCGGGCGGTTGCCGCGGGTATGCCCGCGGGCCGGCGAAAGGCGAGCCGATGTCCTTCGATCCTGCAAACGTGTTGTCGGGACTGCCGGCCGGGACGGCCGGGCACCTCGACCACATCGGCGTCGCGGTGGCCGACCTCGACCAGGGGCTGGCCCTGTACCGCGACCTGCTGGGACTGGAACTGGAGCGCATCGAAGAGGTGCCGCAGGAGAACGTGCGGGTGGCCTTCCTGAAGCTGGACCGCCGGGGCGGCCCGGGGCACCTGGAACTGCTGGCCCCCCTGTCGGACCAGGGAGCCATCGCGGCCTTCCTGGCCAAGCGGGGACCGGGGCTGCACCACCTGGCGGTGGCCGCCACGGACGTAGCGGCGGTGCTCGAGCGGTGCCGCGCCGGGGGATTCCAGCTGATCGACGAAGCGCCGCGCCCGGGCGCGGGCGGCAAGCTGGTCGCCTTCGTCCACCCGCGCGCGACCGGCGGCGTCCTGTTGGAGATCTGCGGCCCGGCCCCGGCCGGGGACGCGCCCTAGCGCGCCTCGAACACGCCCGCGTCGCGCCAGGACACCTTGCCCGCGACCGGCTTCACGTCCGGCGTGCCCTCGGCATTCAGCCACGCCGGCACGTATCCCGCCCCGAACAGGCAATCGAGCTGGTTGGCCGCGTCGGCCCCGCCGTAGATCGCCTGCGTGCCGGTGCCCGGGCAACCGGTCATCGAAGTGCAGGAGGGCAGCGCCGACTCGTCGAGCCCGAAGCGCACGTTCCGCGGCCGGCCCTTGAACATCACCTTCCAGTGCACGAGGCGGGCGTAGCCGTCGCCGCAGCGCAGGCCCTGGTGGAAGCCGACGGCGATGGTGCCCGGCTCCTTGCCCACGTTCAGCGCCCGCGGGTCGGGGAAATCCTGCGCGATGACCGTCGCCTCGGCCCCGGTCACCAGCAGTTTCATCTCGAGCGCGCCCAGGCGCAGGAAGGCGTCGCCCCGGCGCTTGACGGGATCCATGTCGGTCATCCAGGCCGTCACGTCGACAACGGTGACCCCGCCTTGCGGCTCGCCGGTCACGAGCGACTCGACGATCGTGTCGCCCTCGGCGAACGAGAAGCGGACCAGGCCGTTTTCCCCGCACCAGGTCGAGGCCGCCGCCGGTCCCGCCAGGCCGAGGATCGGCAGCACCACCAGCGCCACGACCATCAGCGTCATCGTCCTGTGCACCGCTTGCCCGCTCATCGCTGCCGCCTTTCCTCCGCCGCGCCGGTGACCCGACTCAGCTGCCCGTGCTGACATAGTTTTTGACGCCGCGCCGCCACAGCAGCGCCGCGCCCCCGAAGACCAGGACGCCGACCAGCGGCGTCAGGAGCGCCACCTTGCTGAACCTCTCCCCGCCCACGAACCAGGCCGCCGGGTAGAAGGCCACCCACGCGAAGGGCAGCGCGAACGTCAGGAAGAGCCGCACCGGCAGGCTGTAGATCGTGATCGGGTACCGGCTGAACCGGATCAGGTTATAGACCGGCGGCGCCAGGCCCATCTTGTCCTCGACCCAGAAGCTGACCGTCGTGATGCCCAGGAACACGCCCAGGTAGACCAGGGCGGCGCCGGGCGCCAGGAAGAGCAGCGCCAAGGCGTCTGTAACCCCGAAGTGGGCGCCGAGTTTCAGGCCGGCGCTCGCCATGATGGCCAGGCCCAGGGCGATCTCGCTGAGCCCCGAGACGTTGAACGACTCGAAGATCACCTGCGCGAGGCTGCCGACCGGTCGCAGGAGCACCCGATCGAAGCGGCCGCCGATCAGGTATTCGTCCGCGAAGCCGTACAGGTTGACGCTGATGAGGTTGAACAGCCCGAGCGGCACCAGCGAGAACCCGTAGATGAAGAGCACCTGGGGATAGGTCCAGCCGTCCAGGGCGCGCACCTTGCTGAACATGACGCTGAGCACGGCCAACTGGATGACCAGGCTGAACAGCACGGCCAGGGTGTCGATGATGAAGTCGACGCGGTAGGCCAGGCGCATCTTCAGGAACTGCACGAAGTAGGCGCCGAAGATGCGCGCCTGCCACGCCAGGCGCGCCGCGCGCGTGCGGTCGTCGCGGAAGGCGAAGCGGGTTGCGTCGTCCTGTCGCATGACGTCCTGCAGCGGGGTCACCTCCTCCACGTCAGCCTCCCTGCACGGTGACGCGCCGGGTGGCGTAGCGCCAGACCAGCCGCGCCGCGATCGTCAGGCCGACGGCCCAGGCCACCTGCAGCAGGATGCCGTCGACCAGCGCGGGCCCGGTCCGCTTGCCCAGGTAGATCATCACCGGCACGTAGCTGATGCACTGGAAGGGCAGCCAGTTCACGGCCGACTGGAACCAGGCCGGGAAGAACGTGAACGGGACGATGACGCCGGTCAGGAAATCCATCCCCACCATCTGCGCGCGCAGCACACCCTGGATGTTCTTCATCGCGAAGGCCAGGCAGCCGACCAGGAAGCTGAGCTGGCTGTAGATGACCAGCGAGAGGGTGAAGCTGACCAGCGTCCACAGCAGCGCCGCGGCGCCCGCCGGCGCGCCGACGTGGAACACGGGCACGACCACCAGCATGATCGGGATCGTGAACATGATGAGGCGGAAGCCGGCCTCACCCACGGCCTCGGCCATCATCACCGATTGCAGGTGGAAGGGCTTGATCAGGTGCATCGCGATCTCGCCCTCGGTCACCATGCGGGCCAGGTCGCGGGAGATGTTGTTGAAGTACAGGCTGCGGCCGATCCAGCTGATGGCCACGTAGGTGATCATCTCGCGCACCGTCAGGCCGCCGACGGTGGCGCCGAGGCCCTCGGCGGCACGACCGGCGTAGAGCGCCAGGTACAGGTAGTAGTGGCCGGCGACGAAGATCGTGTAGCTGACGACGCCCGTGTAGTAGCGCAGGCGGTAGGCCAGGAACTTCAGGAAGGCGAGCCGGATGAAGTGGCCGTAAAGACCCAGCGAGGCGACCGGCGAGCGGCGCCACGGGGCCAGGCGGGCGGTTGCCGTCGCGCCGTCGCTCACTTCGCGGCCCCCGTGCCCGTGTCGTCGGCGCTGTCGGTATTGTTGGCGGCAGCCTGGCGGTAGATCTCGCGCACGACCTCTTCGATGGGCTGCTCGGCCAGGTGCAGGTCCTGCACCGGGCGGTCGTTGACGACCAGGCGGATGACGTCGGCGGCGCGCACCTCGGCGCGGTTGAAGCGGGCGACGTGGCGCAGGCCGGTCTCGTCGTCCCAGTTGACGGGAAGGCCGACGGTGACGGCGGCCAGGTCGGCGCTGGCGGCAGGGTCGCGCAGGTCGACCGACAGGCGCACCGTCTGCCCCACGCGGCGACGCAGCTCGGACAGCTCGCCGTCGAAGTGGACGCGGCCCTGGTCGATGATGATGACGCGGCGGCACAGCTGCTCGATGTCGCCGAGGTCGTGCGTGGTCAGGATGACGGTGACGCCCTCGCGCTCCTGCACGCCGCGCAGGAAGCCGCGGATGTTCTCCTTGGCCACGACGTCCAGGCCGATGGTGGGCTCGTCAAGGAACAGCACGCGCGGCCGGTGCAGCAGCGCCGCCGCCAGGTCGCAGCGCATGCGCTGGCCCAGCGAGAGCTTGCGCACCGGCTGGCCGAGCAGCTTGCCGATGTCCAGCAGGTCGTCCAGCAGCTTCATCTGCCGGTCGTAGGTGGCGTCGTCCACCTCGTAGATCTTCTTGAGCAGGCGGAACGACTCGACGACCGCGAGGTCCCACCACAGCTGCGTGCGCTGGCCGAAGACGACGCCGATGTGGCGCGTGTACTGCTGGCGCTGCCGCCACGGCACCATGCCGCCGACGGTGACCTCGCCGGACGACGGCGTCAGGATGCCCGTGAGCATCTTGATGGTCGTCGACTTGCCGGCGCCGTTGGCGCCGATGTAGCCGACCATCTCGCCGGGCTGGATGTCGAACGACACGCGGTCGACGGCGCGCAGGTCTCGGCGGCGCGGGCTGAGAAGATCGAGCAGGCCGCCGCGCACGCCTTCGCGGCGGTCGGTCAGCCGGTAGTCCTTGCACAGGTCGCGGACGTGGATGAGCGGTTCCATCAGGCGTCGTCGTCCTGGTCGGCGGCCTCGTCCTCGTCCTCGTCATCCTCGTCTTCGTCTTCGTCGTCATGATCAGGGTCCGCGTCCGGGCCGGGCGCCGCCTGCAGGCCGGCCACGAGGTCGCGCACCTCGCGGTCGGTCTTCTCCAGCTTCTCGCGACAGACCTGGATCAGCTCGACCGCGCGCGCCACCTCGGTGCCGAGGCGGTCGATGTCGACCGCGTCCTGCTCGAGGCCGGCGAGGATGTCCTCGACCTCGGAGACGGCCTCACCGAAAGAGAGGCTCCTGGCCGGGGTTCGTTTCGGGCTTGGCTTTCTTTCGGCCACCTTGGGCTCCTTTGCCGGTCGGGCCGCCGGATACGGGATCCGGCGGCGGGTTGTCGCCTGTCGCGGTGACGCGGCTGGTCACCACGCCGTCGCTGAAACGCGTCAGCAGCGTGGCGCCCCCCGGCGCCGCGGCGGCGCTGGTCAGGATGCGGCCATCGGCCGCGGTCGTGATCGTGTAGCCGCGGGCCAGAAGCCGCGCGGGATCGAGCAGGCGCGCCTGCGTCGCCAGCGCCAGCAGGCGACGCTCGCGGTCGGCCAGCAGCCGGCCCGGTTCGCGCTCGAGGCGCGCAGCCTGCGCCGCGTGCCCCTGGCGCGCCAACTGCAAGCGGGCCTGGACGCCGGCGGACAGCCGGGCCGGGGCCGAAGCCAGGGCATCCCGCTTGCGCGCGACGACGTTGCCGGCGGCCGACACGAGGCGGGCCCGGCGATCGGCGAGCAGCGCGTTGCCGGCGGACAGGCGGCCCGCAACGGCGCCCTGCAGGCGCGCGGCATCCTGCCGCACCAGCGACCGGCCTTCGCGGAGCGCCGCGTGGACCACGTGCGCGAGGCGCGCGGTGGCGGCCAGCCGCGCCTGCGCGTCGGCCAGCTGGTCCTGCGCGAGCCGGGCCAGTTCCGTGGCGGCGCGCCGCACGCGATGGGCCGCCTCGTCGACGCAGCCGACCAGGAATTCCGCGGCGGCCGTCGGCGTCTTGCACGACTGGTGCGCCACCTCGTCGGCGATGGAGCGGTCGATGTCGTGGCCGATGGCCGTGAGCACCGGCACCGGGCAGTCGGCAATCGCCACGGCAAGGTCCTGCTGGTCGAACCAGCTGAGGTCGGCGCGCGAGCCGCCGCCGCGCGTGATGACGATGACGTCGACGCGCTCAGCCTGCAGGTGGCGCAGCGCGGCGGTGACCTCGGCTTCGAGCTGCTCGCCCTGCATGCGCGCCCCGCGCGCGACCACGGTGAACGCCCACGGGCTGGCCGCGAGGCCGGTCATGAAGTCCTGTTCGGCGGCGCTGCCGGGCGCGGTGATCAGCCCGATGCGCAACGGCAGCTCGGGCCACGGCACGCGGCGGTTCTTGTCGAGCAGGTCGTGCTCGTTCAGGAAGGCCAGTGTCTGGCGACGGCGCGCCTCGAGACGACCCAGGGAGAATGTCGGGTCGATGCCCACGATCTTCAGCGTGAGCTTGCCGAACTTCGGGTAGAAGTCGACGCGGCACTCGAGGCAGACCTCCAGCTGGTTGGCCAGCTGCAGGTCGCGGTCGGTGCCGTCCAGGAAGCGGCCCAGCCCGAACTTCTGGCGGTCCCAGCCCATGAGCGACACGGAGACCGCGTATTCGGCGGCGCCGCTGCGCCCGGTCTCGTGCAGTTCGAAGTAGACGTGCTGGCGCGTGGCGGCGTCTGACGGCAGGCGCTGCACTTCGCCGCGCACCCACACCGTGCGCGGGAACGCGGCCTGAAGTTCGACGCTGATCCGCTCGTTCAGCTCGCGCACCGTCAACACGTGACGGGGTGTCGCGCCGGCGCCGAATGCTTCGCTCACGACCTCACCTCGTGGTGCCAGTGGGCAGGCAGGAACAGGGCCAGCATGCCTGCCGCGTACAACGTGAACCAGGTGACCAGGGCCCAGACGGCGCCGAGCAGCCCCCCGCCCCAGACGATGCCGAACAGCCAGGCCAAGGGCGGCATCAGCGCGAAGCCCGCCACGATGTCGACGACCATCACCGCGCGCGTGCGCCCGGCGCCGCGCAGCGCTCCGGCCAGCGCGAGGCCGACCGCGTCGACGGCCTGCGCCAGGCCGATGACCCGCACAGCCGGGACACCGTCGCGGATCAGCGCCGGGTCGGCCATGAACGAGCGGAGCAGCTGCTCGGGGAACACCAGGAAGATGACGCCGAACGCCCCCATGACCAGCGCAGCGAGCCCCGTGCCGGCCCAGGCGGCGCGGCGGGCGCCGTGGACGTCACCGGCTCCCAGCGCCTGCCCGACGGCCGTCTGAACGGCCGCCCCCAGCCCGATCCCGGGCATGAAACTGACCGAGGCCAGCCGCAGGAGCACGGCGCCGACCGCCAGCGTGGCGGTCGAGATCCCGCCCAGAATAACGTAAAACGCGGTCAGGGCCAGTACCATGCCCAGCGACTGCACGGCCGCCGGCCAGGCCATCTGCAGGAAGGGGCGCACGAGCTCGCGGTGGAAATTCCCGCGCGCGAGCAGGCGGAACCGGCGTCGGTGGCGGCTGCGCAGGAAGATCACGAGCAGGGGCACCAGCGCCAGCACGCCGCTGATCGAACTGGCCAGCGCTGAGCCGCCGACGCCCAGCGCGGGGAAGCCGGCATGCCCGTAGATGAGCAGCCAGTTCAGCGGCACGTTGACGATGTTCATTCCGATGCCGGCGATCATGCCGGCGCGCGTCCAGCCGATGCCGTCGCCCATCGCCTTGAACTGGAAGTAGACCAGCAGCGGCATCAGGCCCAGGAATCGCCAGTACAGCCACTGCGCGCCCAGGCGGGCCACTTCGGGGTCGCGCGTCACCAGGCGCATCATCAGTCCGGGCCGTGCCAGGCCCAGCCAGGTGGCCAGGGCGCCGAGCAGCAGCACCACCGCCAGCGACGTCGCCAGCACCGCGCCCACCTGGTCGTCGCGCCCGGCGCCGATGCGGCGCGCGGTGAACGTCTGGCACGCGACGTCCACGGCCTTGAGGCTCATCGACAGGGCTGCGAACAGCAGCGACGACAGGCCGACCGCCGCCAGGGCGGGACCGCCGAGGCGGCCGACCATCAGCGTGTCGACCACGCCCATGAGGGTCTGCGAGAGCTGGCCGAGCACGAGCGGCACCGCCAGGGCGGTAAGCGTCCCTGCCAGGCGACGGCCGGACATCGCGCCATAGGGCACGGCGCCGGCGGCGAACGGCACGGCCCTGTCAGTCGACAAGGATCTGCAGCGCCCGCGCGATCAGGCGCGCGCCGAAGCCCGTGGCGCCGCGCGGACAGGTGGCCGTCGGCTTCGCGGTCCAGGCCGTGCCGGCGATGTCCAGGTGCGCCCATGACATCTCGTCCGCGACGAAGTGCGACAGGAAGGCGGCCGCTGTGAGGGCGCCGCCGTCGCGGCCGTCGCCGAGATTCTTCAGGTCGCTCCAGGCGCCCAGCACCTCGTCGCGGTGCTCCTGCACAAGCGGAAGCTGCCACACGCGCTCGAAGGTCTCGCCGCCGGCCTGGCCCAGTACCTCGGCCAGCTCGGCGCTGTTGCCCAGCAGGCCCGCAAAATGGTTGCCGAGCGCGACGACGCAGGCGCCGGTCAGGGTGGCGGCATCGATGATGTGGTCGGGCTCGCCGCGCGCGGCGTACCACAGCGCATCGGCCAGGATGAGGCGCCCCTCGGCGTCGGTGTTGAGGATCTCGACCGTCTTGCCGCTGGCCATGGTCACGATGTCGGACGGGCGCGCGGCGCGGCCGTCGGGCATGTTCTCGGCCGTGGGGATGATGACGGTCAGGTCGATGGGCAGCTTCAGGCGCGCGGCGATCACCGCGGCGCCGAGCACGGCCGCGGCACCGGCCATGTCGGTCTTCATCAGTTCCATGCCGGCGGCGGGCTTGAGCGAGATGCCGCCGC
This sequence comes from uncultured bacterium, assembly GCA_903859215.1. Taxonomy (GTDB): domain Bacteria; phylum Krumholzibacteriota; class Krumholzibacteriia; order LZORAL124-64-63; family LZORAL124-64-63; genus CAINDZ01. The sequence continues at coordinate 101,259 of CAIOLW010000219.1, forward strand.
TGTCGAAGGTGATGCCCTTGCCGACCAGCGCGATCTTCGGCAGCGCGGAGCGGCGGCGGCCCGGCAGGCGCCAGTGCAGTTCGATCAGCTGCGGCGGGTTGGCGCTGCCCTGCCCCACGCCCAGCAGGCCGCCCATGCGCAACTGGCGCAGGCGGGCGGGGCCCAGGACGCGGCAGGTCAGGCCCTCGCGACGGGCGGCGGCGCGCGCATGGCGGGCCAGCGCCACCGGGGTCAGCAGGTTCGGGGGCAGGTTCACCAGTTCACGCGCCAGCAGGCAGCCGGCGACGAAAGCCGCGGCCTCGGACAGGCCTTCGCGCAGCGCCGCATGCCGCCGACGGGCGCCCGCCAGCGTGACACGGGCGGGGCCCCGGACCGCTCCCGCCTTGCGGCCGGACTTGAGCGTGCCCACCGGCGAGAGCGCCAGCTCCGAACCTTCCGCCCAGCAACGCGCCAGCGCCCGGTCGTCGAACGGCAGCGCACCGACCTCCGGCAGCAGCAGATGCAGGTGCGACGCCTTCATCTCGACCGCGCGGGCGGCGACCCGGCCGGCGGCGCGGCGCAACGTCTCGAGGTCCACCTTGTTTACGGGGCCCAGGCCGACCAGAAGCGCCCAGCCGCCGTCGCCCCGGGCCACCGGCAACAGCGCTTCGGCCTTGGCGGCGAAGCCGCTGGCCACCAGGCCCGCGGCGGGGTCGGCGGCGCCGGCCCGGCCGCGCCGACTGCCGCCGCCGGCCAGCCCTCCGGCCAGCTTCAGCGCCGCGAGCGCAGGACCGAAGTCCGCCGCATCATCCACCTGGAAGACCGGCACGACCACGAGATCGGACAGCGCGGCGCGGGCGTTCGATTCGGCGACGGCAAAACGCATGGAAGGCTCCTAGGCTGGCGGCAGCGCCGCGGGATCGGGTCTGGGCGGCTGGTCCGCAGGTGGCCAGGGAATCGTAGCACGGCCCCCGGGAGCTGCCAACTGCGCACCGCGAAAAGGGTTTGCGGCTTGAGCCGCGCCGCCTCAGGGGCTAGACTGCGCCCCACGCCGCCCGCAGGGCCGGCCCCCTGGCCCCGGGGAGCGCGACCTGAATGCAACGCAGCACGGGCGCGCCACGTACCACCGGAATGCCGTCCGCGGGGCGGCGGGACCGGGCCGACGGAGTGAAGGGAAGAAACGTGGAACCGCGCGAACCGAACAACACGGACGGACAGGGACCGGACTACGGTCCGTACCGGGGCACGGGCGGCCTGGGCAGCGACTACCGCGGCGGGTTCGCCGGGGGCGCCGCGACGGGCGGCTCCGAAGGCCTGACCCTGTGCGCCTGGGAACGCCGCACCGAGTACGGATTGCTGAACGCCCTGTACCTGACGACGCGCGACGTCCTGACCGGCCCGCAGAGGTTCTTCCAGCGCATGCCTTCGCGGGTCGGGTTGCTGCAGCCGCTGCTCTACGCAGTCGCCATCGGCGTGATCGCCTCGTTCATGGCCTGGCTGTGGTCCCTGGCCGGCACGTCACTGCAGACCCTCGCGGGCGCCGCCGTCGGCAAGATGTTCAGCGGACCGCTCTGGTCGTTCGCGTCGTTCATCGCCAGCCCGCTCACGGTGGCCATCCTCGTCTTCGTCCACGCGGCGCTGATGCACGGGATGCTGATGCTGCTGGGCGGCAACCAGCTCGGCTTCGAAGCCACATTCCGCGTGGCGGCGTACGGACAGGCCGCGAGCCTGCTCGTGGTTTTGCCCTTCTGCGGCGGGCTGCTCGGGATCATCCTCGAACTGGCGATCGACGTCATGGGGCTCTACAGCATCCACGGGACGGACCCGTGGCGGGCCGCCGTCGCCGTGCTGGTGCCTGCGCTCGTGTGCGCCTCCTCGCTGGGCGCCGTCATCGTGCTGACCCTGCTGGGAGCGCACTGATGGCCCGCTTGCGACTCGTCGCTGAACGCTCGCCGTTCCCGCGCCTGCTGGTCTTCCCGCTGCTGATGATGGTGGCGATGTTCGTGACGCTGGCCCGCGTGAACGCGGACCTGCTGCTGCGCAGCGCCCACTGCGCGCTGCGCGAAGGGCTGAAGATCCCCTGCCCCACGTGCGGCGGCACCGTTGCCGCGATCCGGCTGTCCGAGGGCAGGCCGCTCGCGGCGCTCGCGGCCAACCCGCTGGTGACGGTCGCCGTGTTCGCCGGCGGCCTGTGGTGCCTGCACGCGGTGGTCGCCACGTTCGCGCCGCGCTGGCGCCGCGCGCTCGCGGTCGACCGCGGCGCCGTGCTCGCCATCCGCTGGTCGGTCGTCGTGCTGCTGCTGCTCAACTGGTTCTACGAACTGAAACTGCGCTGAGACGGCGAAGGGCGCGCCCCCGGGACGCGCCCCTGTCGTTCCCCCGCCACGTGAGTTCGCGCTAGTACCACGCCGGATAGACGCCGCGCGGCAGGTCGTCGCGCGCCCGCGCGAAACGCCTCAACTCACCCGCCACCTGCACCTCGATCTGCGCCGGGAAGTCCGGGACCTTCGTCGCGTCGAACCCCGGGTCGAACGACACGGCCATCTCCGCGTAACGGCGCGCCAGGTCGTCGCGGCCGTTCGCGTGCTCGTACGCCGCCCGGTTCTGGCAGGCTTCGGCGTACAGTTTCAGCGTCCAGACCACCTGCGGCACGATGCGCCGGTTCCACATGCGGAAGCGCAACTGCGGCACCTCGGCCGGCAGGTAGGCGTCATCCTTCACCAGGCGCTGCGCCAGGCCCCACGGTACGCGCCGCCAGCCTGCCGCCGTGTACTGGTCGAACGGGTCGTAGGTCATGAAGCACGGATGCGCGGCGGCGTTGCGCTCGACGAGCGCGTCGACCAGCGCGTAGAAGTCGCGCGCGTACTGCTGGCGCTCGGCGAGCGTCTTCAGCAGGCCGCGCCGGATGCGGCGGGCGCCTTCGGCGACGCGCTCGGCCTCGGCCTTCACCGGCGCCATCACCTGCGGGTGGGCGCGCGTGAGCTGGTCGATGTACCAGTCGGCGTGCAGGCTGTCGGTGTCGATGACGGTCACATCGCGGCGATAGCCCTCGACAATCTGCAGGTAGAGGCTGCCCGCCTCCCAGAAATCCCACTGCTGCGTCAGCACGATCGCGCCCTCGGGCAGCGTGCCGAGCATGTTGCGCGCGAAGTCCTCGGTGATGGTGTTGCCGCGGTCGTCGTTCGCCTTCCAGCCGGTCACGCCGGCGACGACGACCAGCGCCACGGCAATCGCGTACCCGGCGCGCCGGCCGAAGCGCCCCCACGCCGCCGCCGCCGCGACGGCCGACCACAGTCCGACCATCATCACCGCGCTCATGAAGTAGTTCGCGATGTCGTTGACGTTGTAGCTGCAGGCCGCCACGACACAGGCCGCGAACACGAGCACGGTCCAGACAGCGAGCGGGCGCGCGCGGCGCCACAGCAAGACCAGCCCGCCGGCGCCGGTCGCCAGGCCGAGGTAGCCGACGGCGCCGGGCAGCCAGTGCGCGAAATAGCCGAACTGCGTGAAGAATGCGCCGTCGAAGAAGTGCCCCATCACGTGGCCGTAGTCGAGGCCGCGCACGTGATGGACGAGGTCCGGCAGGTTCGAAGGAGAACCCCAGTTGAGCGGCGGGTGCGCGGCGGCCCGGGTCATCAGCAGCAGGTAAGGCGGCACCAGGCCCAGCGCGAACGCGGGCACAAGGTAGAGCCAGCGCCGGAACGCGCGCGCCCAGGCCGGGCCGGCCGGAGGGCGGCGCTTGCCCTGGCGTCCGGCCGGGACGAGCACGGCGAACCAGTACACGAGGAACGCCGGCGCCAGCAGGCCGGTGGTCAGGTGGTTGGTGAAGGCCAGGCCCAGCACGAAGGCGAAGAAGTGGCCGGGCCGCGAAAATCCCGCGCGGGCGGGCGCGGCAGCGGTCGCTGCGGCTTCGGCGGCCGCCTCGTCCGCCACGTAGCGCAGGAACAGCAGGCAGGCCAGCGGCAGCAGCAGCGCGTGCAGGCAGTACACTTCCCAGCTCGTGCCCTGCTGCCACCAGGCGCCGGCCAGGCCGGTGAACAGCGCCGCGAGGCCGGCGATCGCGCGCCGCCCGACCGGCCCGCCGCAGTCGGCGCCGGCGGCGGCCAGCAGGCGGTCGGCCAGCAGCGCGAGCACGCCGACGCCGGCGGCCGTGAGCGCGGCGGCCAGGACGTTCAGGGCCAGGATGGGCGCGACCGGGACGGCATGCGACACGAGCCAGCCCAGCAGCATCAGCGTGGGATAGCCCGTGGGGTGCGCCACGCCGAGCGTCCAGGCGCAGGCGGCCAGTTCGCCGCAGTCGACGACGCCGACGGTGCGGTTCATCGTCGCCAGGTAGGTGATGAAGGCGGCGAGCGCCGCGGACGGCGCGATCCAGCGCGTGAGGCGGGACGCAGGCTCGGGGACGGCGTTCGGCGGGGTCGGGTGGTTGGCCATGCCTGACTTCCTGTGCGGCCCTTCGGGTGGCGGCGAGCGCGGCGGCGCGGCCTACTGGCCCGCCAGCAGCTTCCGCGCGATGACCAGCCGCTGGATCTCGCTGGTGCCCTCGTAGATGCGCGTGACGCGGACGTCGCGGTAGTAGCGCTCGACGTCGTACTCCTTGCAGAATCCGTATCCACCGTGGATCTGCACGGCAGCGTCGGCGGCGTGGCCCGCCGCCTCGCTGGCCATCAGCTTGGCCATGGCCGCCTCGCGCGTGTGCGGCCGCCCCTGGTCCTTCAACCACGCGGCGTGGTAGGCCAGGAGCCGCGCGGCCTCGAGTTCGGTGCCCATGTCGGCAATCTTGTGCGCGATGACCGGCTGCGAGGCCAGCGACTGGCCGAACTGCTCGCGCACCTTGGCGTAGGCGATGGACGCGTCCAGGCAGGCCTGGCCGATGCCGAGCGCCTGGAAGGCGATGCCGATGCGGCCGCCGTCGAGCGCCGTGAGCGCCACGCGCAAACCGGCGCCCTCCTCGCCCAGCCGATGTCCGACCGGCACGCGCACCTCGTCGAGGGCGATGACCGCCGTATCGGAGGCGCGCAGGCCCATCTTGTCTTCCTTCTTGGCGACCGACAGCCCCGGGGTGTCGCGTTCGACCAGGAAGGCGTGCGTGCCCTTGTTGCCGTGCGTGCCCGGCTCACGCGCCAGGATCACGTAGAATGCCGCGCGGGCCCCGTTGGTGACGAACGACTTGCTGCCGTTCAGCACGTAGTGGTCGCCGTCGCGGCGCGCCGTGGCGGCCAGCGACGAGGCGTCCGAACCGGCGCCCGGTTCGGTGACGCAGAAGGCCGCGATCTCGCCGGCGGCCATGCGCGGCAGGAAACGGCTCTTCACTTCCTCCGTGCCGAAGAGAGCCACGGGGTAGGAACCGACGCTGTTGTGCACGGTGAGCATCACGCTGACGCCGGCGCTGGCCTTGGACAGCTCCTCGACGACCACGCCGTAGGTGATCGTGTCGACGCCCATGCCGCCGTAGGCCTCGGGAAAGGTCAACCCGAAGAAGCCCGCTTCGCGCAGCGCGGCGATGAGCGTGTCGGGCATGTCGCCCTTGACGTCCATCTCGTGCGCGATGGGCGCGATGTGCAGCTTCGCGAAGTCCCGCACCATGTTGCGGAACATCGTCTGGTTTTCGTTCAGTTCGAAGTCCATCGCTTGCTCCCGGGCTTCCGTCCCACGCGCGGCGCCCGACCAACCGGGCCCGTCGCTGCCAAAATGATGCCCTCCGCCTCGCTCGCCAAGGACGAGCCCCCACCTACCAGGGGGTCGACCACCGCGTGCCCAGACCCGGCCCCAGCAGGATCGCGTTGACCAGCAGGCGCTCGGTCTCGGTCGACCAGCGCCGGAAGGCCGGCGCACCGTTGAAGAGGATGACCTGGCCCCGCCCGACTGCCTCGTGCGTGGCGTACGCGGTCTTCGCCAGCCGCGCGGCGGCCTCGGGCCACAGCAGGCCGCCCAGGTGCATCCGCTCGATTTCGGGGAAGCGCACCGCCACGCTGACCGGCGACCGCGCGACCAGCGCGTCGTCCGCGCCGAACCAGACGGTGATCTCCCGGTCGAGGCCGAAGCCGAGCCAGTCCTCGGGGTCGACCTCGGCGCGCAGGAGCACGCCCTGCGGCATGAAGCGGCGCAGGCGCTCGTCGGCGCGGGCACGGTCGGCGGCCTCGGGACCCTTGCGGCCGGGCGGCAGGCTGTCCGCCAGCCACTCGTCGAGCCGCCGGGGAGCGCCGCCCAGGGGCGTGCCCTGCGGCGTCCCGAGCGCGAACGGGCGGGCGCCCGGTCCCAGCAGCGGAGCGACGTCGTAGGGCGAGCTGCGCTGCGCGGTGGGATCGGCAGCGGGCGCCTTGCTGTCGCCCATCGCGCCCTTGTCGCCACCCTTGTCACCGCCCTTGTCGCCGCCCTTGTCGCCGCCCTTGGCGGCCGCCGGCAGCAGGCCCGTGGCGGCGGTCCGCCCCGCCTGCTCGGCCATGGCGACGGGGATCGACCACACCGGCGTCGGGTAGGTGTCGATCGCCTGCGCGCGGAAGCGTGCATCGGTCAGCGACAGCGTCGAGTCGGCGAGCAGGCGCGCGCCGCCGTCGTAGCCGATCGCCGTGCCGCCGGCCTCGATCCAGGCGCGCAGCCGCGCCAGGCCGTCCTTGCCCAGCACCTGCCGGTAAAGGCCGGTGCCGCCGGAGACCGGCGGGAAGATCAGCACATTGTAGCGCGACAGGTCCGTGCGGCCGAATCGGCCGACGTCGAGGCTGCTGAAACGCAGGCCCAGGTCCTGGTCCAGCAGGTGCCAGACGTGGCCGTAGTCATCGCCCGAGACGGGCATGCCCGCCAGCACACCCACGCGCGGCGCGACGAGCACGTCGAACTCGGCGCCGCCGAGGTCCGGACCCGCTTCCGCGCGCGAGGTGTCCACCGCCTGCATCGATGCGCGCGCCGACAGGCCGGCCAGCACGGCGTCGAGATCGGGAAGGTTTCCCTCGCGCCGGATCACCAGCGCGCCGGCGCTGTACGCCCGGCCGCCGATCGTGAACGGCTTGTGCGCGACGCGCACGGTGACGCCCTTCTGCAGCAGCTCGGCCAGCACGCGGCCGGTCTCGTCCGGGTCGTTGTCGATGACCAGCGAGTTCCAGCCTCCCGCCGGGACCGCGGGTCCGGCCACGCCCGCGGCAGGCGTCCAGGGTCGCCAATCGCCCCGCGGCACGACGTCGAACCATACCGCCGGCACGCCGCGCATCAGCGGCAGCGACCACGCGGTCGTGTCGTAGAGGCGGCTGCCCTTCTCCTTCTCGAGGTACTCACGCTCGTCCCGGAAGAAGACGTCGTTCATCGGCACGTGCGGGTCCAGTTCGGCGCGCGCCAGCAGGCCAGCCGGCTGGTCCAGGCGCACCAGGACGGTGCCGGGCGGCAGTGCACTGATCGAGTGCCGGCCCGTGCGGGCGTCCGTGGACATCCCGGCAGTCCCGCGGTCGCCGGCCAGCACCTGCACCTCGATCCCCTGCGCGGTCAGCACGCCCGCCAGGTCGGGCAGCCGGCCGGGGTGGCGCGGGTCGGGCACGAATGCCCAGGCCCGGCAGTCGCCCTTGCCGCCGAGCGCGACGGCTTCGGCACGGGCGGCGCGCTGGTCGGCCAGGATCTCCACCTTGCGCGAGCGCAGCGACTCGAGGTTGGCCACCGACGAGAGCACCTGGTGCTCGACCGCCTGCGCGAACGTCCGCTCGGTGCCGTCGTGCTTACGGACGGTGATGCCGCTGGTGCGCGACATCTCGTAGAGGATACCGATGCCGCCGTGGTACGAGGCCCACGACGAGCCGTAGCCGGGAAAGAACTCCTCGTTCCACTCGCCGGAGAAGTACGGGTAGCCGCGCGCGTCGAGCGCATGGGCCTGTTCGTCGGAGAAGGTGCGCTCCCACTTGCGCACCGTCGACGGCCGCAGCGGGTTGAACGGGTGGCGCGCCGGCGGGAACAGGTAGCTGTCGTCGGCAGCCATTTCGTGGCTGTCGACCATCACCTGCGGCAGCCACTCGGCGACCTGACGCACGCGCGCGCTCTCGGGCAGGCGCATCGTCAGCCAGTCGCGGTTCAGGTCGAACAGGTAATGGTTGCCCCGGCCCCAGGGCCAGACCCCGGCGTGCGACAGGTCGTCCTGATCGGGGTTGGCGGCCTGGTGCGCGAACGAGGTGGTCTGCGCCAGGTAGCGGGCGCGGCCGTCCGGGTTCTCGAAGGGCTCGATGAGGATGACCAGGTCGCGGCGCAGCGCCTGCGCGCGCTCGTCCGTGCCGGCGACCAGCCACCACGCCAGCGCGCAGGCCGCGTCGGTGCTGCTCAGTTCGTCGCCGTGGATGCCGTAGGCCAGCATCGCGACAGCCTTCGTCGCGGCGGGCGAACCGGCGGGGGCGGACGGCAGCCGCGGGTCGAGTTGCGCGACGTGTGCGCAGCGGAAGCCTTCGAGGTCGGCGATCGTCGCCGGATCCGAGATCGCCAGCAGGACCAGCGGCCGGCCCTCGAACGTGCGGCCGAACTCGATCAGCTTCGCGCAGGGCGACGCCTCGTCCAGCGCGCGGAACCAGGCCAGCGCCTCTTCCGGGCGCAGCGGGCGCTCGGCGGGATCGACGCCGGTCACCTCGCGCAGTGTCGGCACCGCCGGGTCGAGCACGGCGCCCGGGAACACGACGCCCATGTCGAGCCCCCGCACTCCCAGGTTCAGGGGTTGCGGCACGGGTGCCGGCGCCGCGAAGGCCATCGCGGCGACCGACAGGAGCAGGACCAGGGCCCCCGCGTTCGGACGCAGACACGGGCGGAACCCACGGACGGTCGTGGTCATGGCACACTCCTGCATGGTTGGCCGGATGGATCGCGCGCGGCGGCCGCCCCGGCGATGAACAAGGCGACGGCGCCCCCGACGGCGGACGGGCAGGCGGCGCCGGGCCGCCCGCCCCACACCCTACTTCTTCAGCTCCATCGACGAGATCACCATGCGCTGGGCCTCGCTGGTGCCCTCGTAGATCTCGGTGATCTTCGCGTCGCGGAAATGGCGCTCGACGGGATATTCCTTCGAGTAGCCGTTGCCGCCGAAGATCTGTACCGCTTCGTTCGTGATGAAGTGGCTGGTCTCGCTCGCGTAGAGCTTGGCCATCGCCGCCTCCTCGCCGTAGCGGCCGCCCTGGTCCTTGGCCCACGCGGCGCGGTAGGTCAGCAGGCGCGCCGCCTCGAGCCGGGTGGCCATGTCGGCGATCTTCCACTGCACGGCCTGGAACTCGCAGATGGGCCGGCCGAACTGCTCGCGCTGCTTGCTGTAGACGCGCGACGCCTCGTAGGCCGCCGCCGAGATGCCCAGGGCCTGGCTGGCGATGCCGATGCGCCCGCCGTCGAGCGTGCTCATGGCGATCCTGAAGCCCGACTCGGCGGGCCCGAGCACCTGGTCGTCCGGCACGATCACGTTGTCGAACGCGAGCTGCGCCGTGTCCGAGGCGCGGATGCCCATCTTCTCTTCCTTGCGGATGACCGAGAAGCCTTCACTGGTCGACTCGACGATGAAGGCGCGGATGCCCTTGTGCTTGAGCGCCGGGTCGGTCTGCGCGAAGACGATCAGGATGTCGGCGTTGGCCCCGTTGGTGATGAAGTTCTTCATCCCGTTCAGGACCCAGTGGTCGCCTTCCTTCTTCGCCGTCGTGCGCTGGGCCGCCGCGTCGGTGCCGGCGCCCGGCTCACTCAGGCAGTACGCCCCCAGCTTCTGCCCCGACGCCAGCGGCTTGAGGAACCGCTGTTTCTGGTCCTCGTTGCCGTACGTCTCGAGCGGCCAGCACACCAGGCTGTTATTGACGGACATGATGACGCCGCACGAGGCGCAGGCCCGGCTGATCTCCTCCATGGCCGCCACGTAGCACACCGTGTCGAGCCCGGCGCCGCCGTACGCCTCGTCGACGCACATGCCCAGCAACCCGAGCTCGCCCATCTGCCGGACGATGTCCTTCGGGAAGTGCGCCGTCGCGTCGAGTTCGGCCGCCACGGGCACGATCACCCGGTTGGCGAAGTCGCGCGCCATGTCGCGGATCATCCGTTGCTGTTCGTTGAACTGGAACTGCACGTCAGGCTCCTGTCCGTCCGGCCGTCGCCGGGGATGTGCCGGCGCTGGCCCGGCCTACTTCTGCTCGTATTCGTAGAAGCCGCGACCGCTCTTGCGGCCGAGGTAACCCGCCTCGACCATGCGCCGCAGCAGCGGGCAGGGCCGGTACTTGCTGTCGCCGAAGCCGTCGTAGAGCACGTTCATGATGTCCAGGCAGATGTCCAGGCCGATGAAGTCGGCCAAGGTCAGCGGCCCCATCGGGTGGGCCATGCCCAGCTTCATGACGTTGTCGATGGCGTCGCGCTCGGCCACGCCTTCCATCAGGCAGTAGACGGCCTCGTTGATCATGGGCATCAGCACGCGGTTGCTGATGAAGCCCGGGTAGTCCTGCACGGTGACGGGGATCTTGCCGAGGTCCTTCGAGACCTGCGTCACGTAGGCGAGCGTCGCGGGGCTGGTGGCCTGGCCGCAGATGATCTCGACCAGCTTCATGACCGGCACCGGGTTCATGAAGTGCATGCCGATGACGCGGTCGGCGCGCCTCGTCGTGGCGGCGATCTTCGTCACCGAGATGCTCGACGTGTTCGAGGCGAGGATGGTCTCGGGGCCGCAGGCAGCGTCCAGCGTCGAGAAGATCTCCTTCTTCACGGGGAAGTTCTCGAACACGGCCTCGACCACCAGCGCGCTGCCCTTCGCCGCGGCGAGGTCGGTGGCCGTGGACAGGCGCGCCAGCGTGGCCTTCATGTCGGCCTCGCTGAGCGTCTCCTTCTTCACCTGGCGCGCGAGGTTGCCCTCGATGGTCTTGAGGGCCTTGGCGGTGTACTCGGCCTTGACGTCGATGAGCGTGACGTCGTGGCCGTTCTGCGCGAACACGTGGGCGATGCCGTTGCCCATGGTGCCGCCGCCGATGACCGACATCTTCATGTTCGTTTCCTTTCGGACCGGTTACGGAAGGGTGATCGCGAGCGAGACCGCGTCGCCGCCGCCCAGGCACAGGCTGGCCAGGCCGCGGTTGACCTTCCGGTCCTCCATCGCGTGGAGCAGGGTGACCAGGATGCGCGCGCCGGAGCAGCCGATCGGGTGGCCGAGGCTGACGCCGCCGCCGTGGATGTTGACCTTCGCCGGGTCGACCTCGAGCTGGCGGATGACGCCCAGGCTCTGCGCCGCGAAGGCCTCGTTGAACTCGAACAGGCCGTAGTCGCCCAGCTTGCTGGCCGTCTTCTTGATGAGGTTCTTCACGCTGGTGACCGGGGCCATCATCACTTCGTGCGGCTGCACGGCGCCGGTAGCCGTGCCCTCGATGACCGCGCGCACCTTCAGGCCGTGCTTCTTGGCGAAGGCCTCGCTGCAGATGAGCAACGCCGCGCCGCCATCGTTGATGGTCGATGAATTGCCGGCCGTCACGGTGCCGCCCTCGCGCTTGAACGCGGGCTTCAATTTCGCCAGCGACTCGGCGGTGACGTCGGCGCGCGGGCCCTCGTCCTGCGTCACGACGACAGGATCGCCCTTGCGCTGCGGGATGCTCAGCGGCGCCACTTCCCGCGTGAACTTGCCGGTCGCCCAGGCGGCCACGGCGCGGCGATGGCTCTCAGCCGCGAACGCGTCCTGGTCCTCGCGGCTGACCTTGTAGGTGTCGACCACCCACTCGGCCGTCATGCCCATGTGGAAGTTGTTGTAGATGTCCCACAGGCCGTCGTGCACCAGGAGGTCGGTGACCGTGCCGTCGCCCAGGCGCAGGCCGTCGCGCGCGTTCAGCAGCGCGTACGGGATGCGGCTCATGTTCTCGAACCCGCCGGCGATGACGCACTCCTGGTCGCCGGCGCGGATGGCCTGGTCGGCCAGCGCGACGGCCTTCAGGCCCGAACCGCAGACCTTGTTGATGGTCATGGCGCTGACCGTGTAGGGGACGCCGCCGAAGATGGCGGCCTGCCGGGCCGGATTCTGCTGCAGGCCGGCCTGGCAGACGTTGCCCATGATGACCTCGCCGATCGTGGCCGGATCGAGGCCCGTGCGCTCGAGCACGGCCTTGACGCAATGGGCGCCCAGCTCGGGGGCGCGGACGCCGGCCAGCGCGCCCTGGAACTTGCCGATGGGCGTGCGAACCGCTTCACAGATGACCGATCGCTTGCTCATGTCCTGGCTCCCTTATCCTTGGTGCCTGTCGCTTCTATGGGTCCGGGGCGCCGGCTGTCCCGCGCCCGCCTGGAGTTCATCGAATCAAAGGCCCAGCGCGTGGCGGCCGATGACCAGCCGCTGGATCTCGCTGGTGCCTTCGCCGATCGTGCACAGCTTGGCGTCGCGGTACATGCGCTCGACGGGATACTCGGTGGTGTAGCCGTAGCCGCCCAGGCACTGGATGGCCCGGTCGGTGACGAACATCGCCGTCTCGCTGGTGTGCAGCTTGGCCATGGCCGACATGTGGGCGTAGTCCTGGCCCGCGTCCTTGAGGCGGCAGGCCTCGTAGGTGAGCAGGCGCGCGGCCGCGATCTGCGTCGCCATGTCCGCGAGCATGAACTGCACGGCCTGGAACTCGGCGATGGGCTTGCCGAACTGCTCGCGCTGCTTCGTGTAGTCGCGCGCCACCGCGAACGCACCCTCGGCCAGGCCGAGCGCCAGCGCCGCGATGGAGATGCGCCCGCCGTCGAGGGTCTTCATGAAGTACTTGAAGCCCTCGCCCTCCTTGCCCAGCAGGTTGGCGTGCGGCACGCGGACGTCGACCAGCGTCAGGGGCGCCGTGTCGGAGGCGCGCATCCCGAGCTTGTCTTCCTTCTTCTCGACCGTGAAGCCCGGGGTGCCGGTCTCGACGATGAAGGCGCTGATGCCGCGGCTGCCGGTCGCCGCGGGATCGGTCTTGGCGGTGATGATCAGGGCCCCCGCGTAGTGGGAGTTCGTGATCCACATCTTCGAGCCGTTGAGCACCCAGAAGTCGCCATCGCGCACCGCGGTGGTGCGCGTACCGCCGGCATCGCTGCCGGCGCCCGCCTCGGTCAGGCCGAAGCTGAGCAGGGAGGTGCCGGCCGCCGCGGGCGGCAGGTACTTGCGCTTCTGCTCCTCGGTCCCGAAGGTCGCGATGGGCCAGCAGCCGAGGCTGTTGTGGGCGGCAACGGTCAGTCCATGGCTGCCGCAGGCGCGCGACAGTTCCTCGACGACCAGCGCGTAGGAGGTGATGTCGGCCCCCACGCCGCCGTACTCTTCGGGCACGACCAGGCCGAGAAACCCGAGTTCTCCCATCTCGCGCACGGTGGCTTCGGGGAAGGTGCCGTCACGGTCGATCGCGTGGGCAATGGGGGCGACCTTCGCGGTCGCGAAATCGCGCGCCATCTGGCGGATCATGCTCTGGTTCTCGTTCAGCTGCATCGCGTCTCCTGGGACAGGGCGCGCGCCCGGGATGCGGGCGCGCCGGTGGGCTGGAACGGGCCATCGGCAGCATAACGTCTACCCGCCGGGGGGGAAAGGGAAAACGGGGACAAACGAGCCGCATAACGGCGTTTGCGACCTTTCGGCCACCCGCCGGGCTCCCCGGCGAGGCGGCCGGGAAAGGCGACGGCCCAGGATTCCTTTCCCGGGCCGTCGGGCGACCTCCGGACCGCTGGAAAGGGGGTTCAGCGGTAGGTCGCCTTGAGCGTGCCGAACGACGCCGATTCGGTGGCCACGTTGCCCCCGCACTGGTTCGGGGCGGCCGGGCTGGGCGCGCAGCCGGTGCCGACGGGCACCAGTGTCCCGGTGTACGGGAACACGGCGTCGAAGAGCTGCCACGTGGTGTGCGTCCAGTCGAAGCCGCTCGAGCGGTCGTCGTCGGCCTCGTGGTCGGTGAACGCCACGGCGAAGACCACTTCGTACTGCACCGGGCTGGTGCCGGGAATCGACCGGATCAGCTGGACGATGTCCCCGGTGTTGTTCAGGGCGAAGCCGGTCGTCGACAGGCCGTTGGCCGCCTGCCAGGCGACCGAGTCCGAGCCGAACCACACCGCGTGCTCGTCCGGGTCGATGGTGCCGGACAGCTGCAGGTCGGGCGTGTCGCCCGAGCCGTCGCGCAGGAAGTACGTGCTCAGGTCGAGCGGCACCGTGCTGACGTTGCGCAGCTCGATCCACTCGTCGCCCTTGGCGTCCACGACGCCGTCCTTGTTCCAGTCCGAGGCCGGGTCGGCCAGGACCTCGTTGATGATCAGCCAGGGGTCCATATCGCCGGGCACGGTCAGGCCGGGCACGGTCAGGCCCGGCGTTGAGAGGCCCATTTCCTCGCCGGGCTCCGCCTGCGCCGGCAACACCCAGGCGAGCACGGCCAGCAGGACCGCCGCCAGCAGCCAACGGGTCATGATTTGTCGTCCGCCAATCGTCATGGTAGGCTCTCCATCCACGGGAGGATGTTCCAGGGAGGGTGCGCTGCCGCAGCCGGGGCCCGCCGGCGGGCGCCCACTGCGGCCGCCCAGGACAGCCAAGAGCGGGCCAGAATCGAGCCTTCGACATGACGTTCAGGATCGGGGTCATCGGCGCCGGCGCCCACGGCGAGCGTTATGTGCGCCACGGGCTCGCAGACGTGCCCGGGATGACGGTGACGGCGCTGTGCCGGCGCGACCGCGCCGCGGGCGAAGCGCTCGCCGCGAAGCACGGCGTCCGTTACCTGCCGGACGCGGCTGCGCTCATCGCGGAACCTGCCGTTGACGGTGTGGTCGTCTGCACCCCGCCCGCCTCCCACGCCGCGCTGGCCGGCGCCGTCCTGGCCGCCGGCAAGCCCCTGCTGCTGGAAAAGCCGATGACCGGCACGCTGGCCGAGGCCGCGCGCCTGGCGGAACTCGACGCCGCGGCGCCCCATCCCCTGTTCCTGGGCCAGTCCCTGCGCTGGAACCCGGTCATCGCCAAGGCTCGGGAACTGTGGCCGCTGCTGGGGCGCGTGCACCTGGTGCGGCTGGCGCAGCGGCTGGCGCCCACGGCGCTGGAGTGGCAGCAGGACGCGGAGCAGACCGTCGGCGGCTCGGTGCTGCTGACCGGCGTGCACATCATCGACCTTGCGCGGCACCTGACCGGGCGCGAGTTCTCCGAGATCGACTCGCGGCAGGAGCAGGTGCTGAACCCGGCGGTCGAGGACTTCTTCCTGGCGCGCGGGAAGTTGGACGACGGCTGCTGGGTGTCGCTCGAGGTGAGCAAGTACACGCAGTCGCGCGCCGCCTGGCTCGAGGTGGTCGGCGAGGACGGCCAGCTGTGGGCCGACTACCTGGAAGGCGGGCTGGTGCTGCGGCGCGGGAAGACCGAAGAGCGGTTCTACGTGTCGGCCACCGCGGCGACGCTGCCGCTGGTGCTGCGGGACTGGCTGGCGTGCGTGAAGAGCGGCGCGAAACCGCCGGTGGGCGCGCGCGACGGGCTGGCGACGCTGCAGGTCGTCGACGCCTGCTACCGGTCGTCGACCACCGGGAAGTCGGTGGCGATCGACGGCTGATCTGTCACGTCGGCCGCGGCGCGGGTGACGGCATCCTGCACCACGAGCCCCGAGAGCATCATCCCGAAGATCGCCGTCATGTGCACCGCCGTACCGTTGATCAGCCGCTTCTCGGAGCACCAGTCGCGATGCTCCCCTTCATCCTCCGGCACGAACTTCGGGCAGTAGCAGGTGTGCGTGCCGCAGGCGACGCTCGCCGACTCGACCGGCTCGCGGTTCTCCGGCGACCACACGACCTGGAAATCGCCCTGGAAGCCGGACTCGCGCAGGCGCCGGCGGATCCAGCGGGCCAGCGGGCAGCCGGTCGACTCCCAGATGGACGTGATGCGCACCTGCGTGGGGTCGAGCTTGGCGGCCGCCCCCATCGCCGAGAACAGGGTGCACCCGGCGGCGTGGGCCGCCCGGATCAGCGCCACCTTGCAGGTGATCGAGTCGATGCAGTCGAGCACGTAGGTGTACTGGCCGACGTCGAACTCGGCGATGGTGTCCGGCTCGCAGGCGCGCATGACCGTCGTCACCTCGCAGCGCGGGTTCAGCAACCTCAGGCGGGCGGCCAGCTCCTCGACCTTGGGCTTACCCACATTCTTCGTCGTCGCCTGTAACTGCCTGTTGACGTTGGTGATGCAGATCACGTCGTTGTCGACCAGCGTGATCCTCCCCACCCCCGAGCGGACCAGGGCTTCGGCCGCCCACGAGCCCACCCCGCCGACGCCGAACACGCCGACGCTCGCGGCCCCCAGGCGATCGAGCGCCGGGGTGCCGGTGAGCAGTTGCAGGCGCTGGAAGACGGGATTGACGGCCATGGGGACATCCTGGGACAGCGGGAACGGGCGCCGGTGGCCCGGACATGATGGCGCGAGGGCGCATGGTAGCGCAAGTCCCCCCGGCGGGACAGCGGACCGGGGCAGGTTGCCCCCCACGGGCGCGCGGGCGTGTGCTATGGTAGCGCCTGTCGGGATGATGACGATTCCGACCCCACCTTTCCGGGAGTGCGGCGCGATGAACGGCCAACGACGGCAAGGCTCCCCCAAGCGGCCACGCGGTCGGCTGCCGGTGCCCGCCCTCGCCCTGGCCGTGCTGGCGCTCGTTTCGGTGCTCGTGGCGATGCGCCGGGATGCACCTCCCACCCACCTCGTCAAGCGGATCGCCAGCCACCTGGCGCCGGCCGCCGCCGCGCCCGACCTGCCCGGGCAGTGGGGCCTGGCCGACCTGGGGCCCATCGGGAAGCCGGCCGCCGACCTGACCCCCGAACAGCAGCGCGAGGTGGACCAGCTCCTGAGCCTGGGGTACGTCGGCGGCGCCCGGCCACGCCCGGCCCACACCGGCGTGACGATCCACGACATGGCCCTGGCCGACGGCGGCCCCCTGTTCTACGTCTCCGGGCACGCGCCCGAGGCGTTGCTGGTGACGCGCGACGGCACGGTCCTCCACCGCTGGCACGCCGAATACCCGTCGCTGCAGGCCACCGCGCCGGGCGCGTTCCTGCCGCCGCAGAAGAACGGCGCCACCGGCTGCTGGCGCCGGGCCCGCCTGCTGCCGGACGGCGGCATCCTGGCGATCTTCGAAGGGCACGGCCTGGCCCGGCTCGACCGGGATTCGCACGTGCTGTGGGCCTACCCGGGACATTGCCACCACGACCTGGACCTGGACGACGAGGGCCACATCTGGGTGCTGACCCGCGAGGCCGGCCTGTCGCCGCGCCTGGGCGGCCACGAACCGGTGATGCTGGACTACTTCACGGTGCTGGATGCCCAGGGCCTGCCGCTGCGGCGCATCTCCCTGCTGGCGGCCCTCGAGAACTCGCCCTTTGCCAC
>CAIOLW010000220.1 GCA_903859215.1 uncultured bacterium
CCTCTCCGGCGCTGGGGTTTGATTCGTGTGGTAACGAGATCTTGCCGAAGGCGGAGGGAGAACGCCATCCTGTTGTGGGGATGGGGGCCAGGGGGGCGGAGCGGGTGTGGAGGGCGGACGCCATGCCCCTATGATGCCTATCCGCTGGCGGCCAAGAGCAATGCGTCCGCAGCAAACAGGCCGAAGGACCCGGAAGCAGTGGTCGCCGATCCCAATCCGGACGTGGCCATTGAGGCCACGGGCTTGAACCCGGCGTCTCCGAATCCATTCAACCCGCGGACCACGCTGAACTTCACACTGACGACGGACGAGTTGGTGAACTTGGCGGTCTATAGCATCAGGGGTGAGTTGGTCAGAGTCCTGTTGAGCGAGCACCGCGGCGCGGGCGCGCATTCGGTGGATTGGGACGGCAAGGACGAGCGCGGTGCGGGTGTAGCCAGCGGTGTGTACGTGGCGCGATTTGTGGCCGGTTCGGTGAACATGACGCAACGGCTGGTGCTGGTAAGATAGAAGTTGAAAGACGCGATGGGGGCGGCAACGAACCCCTCCGCTTCCGCAGGAAGGGCAGGCAGCATCATGAAGCGCCATCTTCAAGTCGTGTTCCTGTTGGCGGCGATGAGCATGTCGAGCGTAGCCAGTGCGAGAACGTGGCGGGTGGAACTGGATGGCTCTGGAGACTACACGGACATCCAGCCCGCGGTGGATGCTGCGGCGCCCGGGGATACCATCCGCATCGGCCCCGGCCGGTTTGACACATTCCACCCGATCACCGCCCCGGCATGGACCGAAGACACAATCGTCGGTGTTCTGAAGGATGCCCTTACGTTTATCGGATCGGGGCAGAACGTGACATTTCTGGGGCCGACAACGTATGTGGGCGCGCCCGGCGACAATCCGAAAGTGTTTTGCTCCTTCGGTGGATTCGACGGGCGGATTGAAAACATGACGATCGAAAACGTCGAAGCGGGCGTGTTTTGGGAGCGGGGGACGCTCACCGTAAATTCATGTGTGTTTCGCGCGGCAGACCCCAACTACTTTGCACTGCAGCTTCTGACGGACGATTGTGTCGTGCAGGACTGTTCGTTCGAACACTCGGACGGAGGTACTGCAATCATCATTTCCAGCTTGGGAAACGTGCACAGTTGCCAGATATCCGACTGCTCGATCCAAGGGGCCAGGTACGGCGTGCGAGTAGGCTACGGCGCACAGGGGATTTCCATCCGGAATACGAGCATTGACGCAGCATATTGGGGGGTTGTTCTTGACCAGAGTTCGATCGGGCTAGTCGAATCCTGCTCTATCACCAATACGCAGGACGTCTCGGCTCTGATCTTGAATGGTTCGCAGGTCACCCTTCTCGATTCCAAGTTTGACGGTGGCAGCTACGGGCTTGACGTCAATGGCGGGATAGCGATTGGAACGGGCATTGTCGTTTCCAACACGACAATCACGGCGTTGTATCTGAATGGCACCGGCCAAGCAACGATTCACGGAAGCCACATCCTCCCTGCCGCCGGCTTGGCCTTCAAGAGCTCCGTGTATGCAGGCACCCCGGCCTTGATTGATCTGACCGGCAACTACTGGGGCACGACGGATTCGGCAGCCATCGCGGCCTCAATCCACGACAGTCAGGATGATCCGGCGCTTCACTGCACGGTATTGTATGAGCCGTTTGCCAACGGCCCGGTGCCTGCCGAGTCCACATCCTGGGGGGACTTGAAGGCCCTATTCCGGTGACCGGGAGTCCGATTTCTCTCTCTTTCGAGTCACGCTGCGCGCCCCGACCGAGGAGCCAAATCTCTTTCGCACAGGATTCGACGAGCGAGAAGTTAACAGAGGCCCTCGATGCCAATGGCGCGGGGGTCTTTTTGTAACTGTTTATGGCGACTACGGTTGCGGGTGTGGTTTTTGGGCCGCGACGCGGCGCGGGAAGGTGAGAGTCGGGGAGAGTGGTACCCCGGGTGCCGCGAGAATGTTTCTCACTCTCGAAGCGCACATTGGCGTCATCTTGGTTAACAGCGCCCAAGCGTGACGAGGACCCGGAAGCCCCCGTCGGTCAGAGGGGAGGCCGGGCAAATCCGGGGCGGCGGCGAGTCACTCTGAAATACGCGGATTGCGTCGGCGCACGGGTGCCGTGCCGCATGACCGTGCGCTCCGTCGTGAGGTGCCGCACTCTGACATCGTGAGTCGGGACACGGTGGCCCAGTTGCACACCGATAGCGCGGGTTCTCTGGATCTTGCCTGCTCTTATCCGCCGCCTCCAACTGCCGATTCGTTCCGGTCTACGTGCCCGACTTCGGCGTCTGGATCAAGGCCGAAAACAACGAGGGCAAGGCGGGCCTGTACCTTTCACGGCCACCGCCGCCTACCTGAACAGCGCCTTGACCCCGCCCCAGCTAGAAGCCTCCGCCGGCACCGCGGCCCCCTGCAGGAAGTGGAACGCGCGCACCTCGACGTGGGCGTTCGCCCCGCCGGTGCCGTCGCCCAGGAACAGCCGGTTCGCGGCCACCGCCCCGCCAGCCGTCCCGGTGTGGATCAGTACGCCGTCGCGGTAGACATGGAACGTGGAAGGCGGCGCGTACGACAGCTGCCAGTCGTGGAACGCCGTGTTGTCGTACGTGCCGGCCACGGCCACCGACCCCGACGGCGCGATCACGAATACCTGCGTCGGCGTCAGCGACACCGCGTACTGGGCACTGCCGGTGGTGATGCCGAAGCAGAACCCCATCTGGCCGGCGGCGCCGATGCCTGAACCTTCGACCTGGAGGCACCGCGCATTGACGTACAGCTCGCTGGCCTCGGCCGCGGTGATGATCCCCGGGCGGACGTAAAGGATGCCGCCACCGGTCGAACCGTAGCCCTGGCCGATCGTGTTCTGCGTCAGTGCCCCGCCCGCCACCGAGAAGACATTCCCCTCGACGGCGCCGGCGTGCATGCCGCTCGGCGTGTAGGTGAACCCCTGCGCCGAGGGCAGGGACGAGAAGTTCAGCATGATGTCCTGCGATGCCGCCGCAGCGGCGCTGGCCAGGAGGACCGCCGCCATGAACGATGCCAGGCGGATGGTGATGTTGTGCTGCAAGTTGTGCCTCCACGATGTTGCGCAATGCGATGCCTGGGCCGGGAGGGCGGTCGCTTTCCGCCCTTCCCGGGCCCAATCGCCGATGCCGCTACTGGTACAAGGCCTTCAAACTGCCCCACGCCACCGGTTCGTCGCCCACCGGGTTCTCGTTGGTCAGGATCTGGATGACCGCCTTGTCGCCGACGTGCCACGTGCCGCAGCACAGGTTCACCGTCAGGCTGTCGCCCGTGAAGCTGAGTCCGCCCGGCGTGATGACCTTCGAGCCGGCGTCGATGGCCAGGCCGATGATCGTGGTCGGGGGATCGCCGATCCAGTCGAGGTCGCCGAACGTGATCGTCGACGACTGCGAGATGGAGTTGAACGCCCGCGCCGTGATCGTCAGGTAGTTGCCGTTGAAGTCGAAGTCGAACAGCGGGGTCGACGGCTGCGCGAGCGTGAACTCGACGCCGGGGTCGACGATGGTGGCCGACGAACCGATCGTCATGCCGGTGAAGAAGAAGTTCGGCGTGCAGGTGATCACGTCGCCGTTGAGGCCGGCCAGGGCCGGCCCTGCAAACACCAACGCGCCGCAGGCCAGCGCGAGGATCGCCAAGCAGGTACGTGGGACCCGATAGCTATTCCGAAACGTCATGACTGCCTCCTGTCCAAGGGAGTTGATCGTCCGGTTGGCGCGCCGGGCGACGCGCCAAGAGGTCAATGAGTATAACACAGATGAATATAGTCTGCTTTAATATACCGCGGTCGGCTGGACTTCCGGCGCGATCTCACAAATGTTTATCGCTCAATGACTTGGCGTCGGCGGCCCATGCCGGTGCTCGCCGCCCTCGGGGCTGCCGTTGAAAACGCCCGCGGCATGGCCAGCCACGCAAGGGCTGCCTGCGGTTCGCTGTCGCTGCGCGCGTTCCCGTTCGCCTGACCCCATATTCGCTATTCTTCCGGGCGATCAATTGCCGCCTCAAAACCTCGGCTTTCGGCTTGCGTCCCTCGCCGGGGATATGCTGGAATGCCCCCATCGGTGGCGTACGGGTCGTGCGCAAGGGATGGCGTCGGACCGCGCGTTCGCTGGGTGTTGATCCCGCTCCCATCCGAAGGAGTGACCATGGCCGAACAAGCTGCTCCCGGCGCCGTCAGCGCCGGCCAGGGCGAACAGGGCCTGCCGCGCATCATCTTCGCGTCCGCCGCTGGGACGATGATCGAGTGGTACGACTTCTACATCTTCGGCAGCCTCGCGACCGTCATCTCAGGCAAGTTCTACCACACGGGCACTCCGCTCGGCGACCTGATCGCCTGGCTGGCTACCTTTGCGGTCGGCTTCATCGTGCGCCCCTTCGGCGCCATCGTCTTCGGCCGCGTCGGCGACATGATCGGCCGCAAGTACACCTTCCTGGTCACGATGACCCTGATGGGCCTGTGCACGTTCAGCGTCGGCCTCCTGCCGACCGTCGACCAGATCGGGCCCGCCGCCGGCATCATCCTGATCCTGCTGCGCATCCTGCAGGGCCTGGCGTTGGGCGGCGAGTACGGCGGCGCCGCCACCTACGTGGCCGAGCACGCGCCCCCGGGCCGTCGCGGCTTCTTCACCAGCTGGATCCAGATCACCGCCACCCTGGGCCTGTTCATGTCGCTGGGCGTCATCCTGATCACCCGCAGCATCCTGGGCGAGGAACAGTTCAAGGCGTTCGGCTGGCGCATCCCGTTCCTGATCTCGATCCTGCTGGTCATCCTCTCGCTGTACATCCGCATGTCGCTGCGCGAATCGCCGATGTACGCGAAGCTGAAGCAGAAGGGCCAGCTCTCCAAGAACCCGCTGAAGGAGAGCTTCGGCAACTCCTACAACCTGCGTTACGTGGCCCTGGCGCTGTTCGGCGCCACCATGGGCCAGGGCGTGGTCTGGTACACCGGACAGTTCTACGCGCTGTTCTACCTGCAGAAGATCTTCCAGGTCAGCCTCGTGCACTCGAACCTGATCGTCGGCTGCGCGTTGCTCCTGGGCACGCCGCTGTTCCTGTTCTTCGGCAACCTGTCCGACAAGATCGGGCGCAAGAAGATCATGCTCTGGGGCATGGTGGCCGCCGTCATCCTCTACTACCCGATCTACGGGGCGATGGCGTCGTTCGCGCCGCCCCCGAAGGACCCCACCAAGCCGATGCAGCTGTTCCTGTTCCCCTACGTGGGGTACAAGCCGGTCATGCTGTCGCTGCTGGTATTCCTGCAGGTCGTCTTCGTGACGATGGTGTACGGCCCCATCGCGGCCTTCCTGGTCGAGTTGTTCCCGACCAAGATCCGCTACACGTCGATGTCGCTGCCCTACCACATCGGCAACGGCGTCTTCGGCGGCATGGTGCCCATCATCGGCCTGACGCTGATCAACGCGACCCACAACAACTTCGCCGGCCTCTGGTACCCGATGGCCATCGCGGCGGTCTGCGCCGTCATCGGGTTCTGGAAGCTGCCCGAGACGCACCACGTGGACATCTCGTCCGATCATTCGATCGCCTCGACGCGGACCTCCAAGCCCTCGTCCACGTCCGGCCGGCGCATCCTGGTGCCGCTGGACGGCTCGAAGACGTCCGAGGCCGTGCTGGCCCACGCGCAGGCGCTGGCCAAAGCTGACGGCTCGGAGCTGGTGCTGCTGCAGGTGGTGAACTCGGCGGGCGAGATCTTCAACGACCCGTCGATCGGCGCCGACGACCTCTCCGAGGCCGAGGCGGCGGAGAAGACGTACCTGGAGGGCATCCTGGCGCGCGTCAGGAGCGAGGGCGCGAACGCCACGCTCGAGGTCCGCGAGGGCCCCATCGCCGACACCATCCTGGCGACGGCGCGCGACCTGAGGGTCAACATGATCGCGATGTCGACCCACGGGCGCTCGGGCCTGCAGAAGATGCTGATGGGCAGCGTCACCGAGGGCATCGTGAAGAACTCGCCGGTGCCGGTGCTGGTCATCCGCCCGAAGGACGGCTAGCGGCCGCGTCGCGGCCGGTGCCTGAACAAAGCAAGGAGGCGGGAGCTCGCTCTCGCCTCCTTTGCAATGCCGAAACCCGGTTACGAGGCGTCGTGGTGGAACGGCCTCTTCGCCCGGTACAGGCGCAGCTGGCGCTCGTACGCAGTCGCCTCGTCCGCGTGCCCGGCCGCCCGCGCCATCGCCACGGCCTTCCGTGCCGCCTCGACGGCCGCGGGGAACTGCCCGCTCTCGGCCAGCGCCGCGGCCAGCGTGCTGTAGAGCACCGGCGGTGCGTCAGGGCACAGTTCCAGGGCGCGCCGCGCCAGTTTCGCGGCCTCAGCGCCGTCGCGGTGCTTCGCGTCCTCGTGCGTCGAGCGTACCCAGGCGATGTTGTTCAGCGCGTCGAGGTCTTCCGCGTTCGCCGCCAGGATCCCGCGGTAGAGGGCGATGCCCTCCTCGACGCGATTCTCGCGCGTCAGCGCGGCGGCCAACTGTCGCTGCGCCTCGACGTCGCCCGGCCGCGCTTCGAACGCGCGCCGCAGACCCAGCTCGGTGCCGGGGGCCAGTCCAGCGCCGATCTCCATGTGCGGCACGGCTTCCTTCACGCGTCCCTGCTCGTACAGCCAGCGCCCCATCCAGCGATGCGCCACACGCTGGGCCAGCGGGTTGTCGCCAGAGATCTCCAGAATGCGCTCGCCGAACGTCACCGTGTCCTGCCAGTACCGCACCTGCCGGGCCGACCCCACGGCCAGCGCCACCACGGCCACGGCCGCCAAGGCCACCAGCGCCCGCTGCGCCAAGCGTCCGCGCGCGACGACGAGTTCATGCCCGCTCCACACCACCGCTACCAGCAGTCCCAGGCACGGGATGTACGTGAAACGGTCCGCCCAGGCATGGCCGCCCGTCTGCACGAAACCCACCGCCGGCACCAGTGTGCCCACGTACCACAGCCAACCGAGGGCCAGCCACGGCCGCCGCGGCGCCGCCTTCAAGGCGAACGCCGTGACGACGACCAGCGCCGCCGCCGCCGCGAGCGCGGCACCCGTGTTCACCGCGGCGGCGTGCGGGTGGAACGGCGACAGCCGGGCTGGCCAGGCGATCAGCAGCGGGTAGCGCCAGTAGTTGATGAGCGCGTTGGCGACGCGCCGTCCCAGCGTGAAGAACTCGCCGTCCGCGACGGCGCCCGCCATGGCCTGCATGCGGTACGTCACGACCGTCACGGCGGCGACCAGCGCGAACAGCGACCACTTCTCGGCAACCAGGCCCCACAGCGGGCGCGCAACGGCGCCGTCCTTGCGTCGCCACGCGGCAGGCCCGCCCGCCAACCGGCCCAGCGGCCAGATGTCCAGCAGCACCAGCACGAACGGCAGGGTGATCGCCATCGGCTTGGACCACAGGGCCAGCAACACCGCCAGGAAGACGGCGACAAAGCGGCGCGGCCCCGGCCGCTCGGCCCAGCGCCCATAGGCCAGCAGCGTCAGCAGGAAGAAGAAGGTGCTGAGCACATCCTTGCGTTCGGCGATCCACGCCACCGATTCCACCCGCAGCGGGTGCAGCGCGAACAGCGCCGCCACGATGACGCTGCGCCACCAGGCGCCCGTCAGCTTCCGCAACACGAGCACGACCAGCACGGCGTTCGCCATATGGAAGAAGAGGCTGGTGGCGTGGTGCCCGGCGGGCCTCAATCCGTACATCTGCACATCAAGCATGTGCGAGAGCGCCGTGACCGGGACCCAGTTGGTGCCGTGGTCGTGCCCCAGGAAGTGCCACACGCCGGCAGGCGTCAGCCCGCGGCTGACCACCGGGTTCTCGTAAACGTACGCGCCGTCGTCGACGACGATCCAGTCGTGCCGCAGCACGCCGCCGAACACGGCGAAGACGGCGGCGGCGAGCGCGGCCAGGACGATGAGGCGCCGGCGAAGGGACATTGCGGGAACTCCTGCTTGTGGCGCCGCGCGCGCAGCTCAGCTGAGAGCCGTGCGTACCGCGCGCGCCAGGTCGTCGCTCGTGAACGGCTTCGGCAGCGTTGCGACGAATCCGTGGCGCCGCGGGTCCGTCATCGCCGGATCCTGTGTCGAGCCCGTCGTGACGATGCCGCGCGCGCCCGGGTCCATTTCGCGCAGGCGCACCATGGTCTCGCGGCCACCCATGCCGCCGGGGATGGTCAGGTCGACGATCGCCGCGGCAAACGGCAGTCCCGACGCGCGCGCGGCCGCCCAGGCGCCCAGGGCCTGCGCCCCGTCGGCCACCGTCACCACGTCGTGGCCCATCTGGTTGAGCATCCCGGCCAGCAGCTCGCGTACGCCGGCCTCGTCATCCATCACCAGCAGGCGACCGTCGATGCGCGTGGACGGCGGGGCCGGCAGTTCGGCGGCCGTGTGCGCCCGCGCCGCGCTGGCCGGCAGCAGCAGCGTGAACTCCGTGCCCTGGCCCAGGTCCGACACCACGCGCATCGTCCCGCCGTGGCGCGCGACGATTGCGTACGTAATCGCCAGGCCCAGGCCCGTGCCCTTGGGCTTCGTCGTGTAGTACGGTTCGAAAATGCGGTCAAGGTCGCGCTGCGCGATGCCCACGCCCTCGTCGCGGATGCGGATCTCGATGCAACGCCCGCCCCCGCCCTGGATTCCGTCGCCCGGCACGTTGCGCGCGCCGACCCACACGCGTCCGCCGCGCGGCATCGCCTGCCGCGCGTTGATCAGCAGGTTGCTGATGACCTGTTCGATCTGCGCCGCGTCGACCTCGGCATCCCAGAGGTCGTCCGGCAATTCGCACTCCAGCGAGACGCTGGTGCCGGCCACCGCCAGAGTGGCGGCGCCCCGCAGGAGGCCCTGCAGCGACGTCAGCCGCTTCTGTGGTGAACCGCCGCGCGCGAAGGTCAGCAGTTGCGTGGTCAACCGCTGGGCCCGCACGGCGGAGGCGCCGATGTTTTCGAGCGGGCGCCTCTGTTCAGGCGTGCAACTGGCCTCGAGCAACGAGGCGTTGCCCATCATGACCGTCAGCAGGTTGTTGAAGTCGTGCGCGATGCCGCCGGCCAGCACGCCCAACGATTCCAGTTTCTGTGTGCGGATGGCGGCCTGCTCGGCGCGCCGTCGTTCGGTCGTGTCGCGGAAGGCCAGCACCAGCCCGGCGTCGACGCCGCCCTCGGCCAGCGGCGAGGCGCCGCATTCCAGGTTCAGGGCCTCGCCGCCGTCCACGGGCAACCGGTACTCGAACTGCGCCTGTTTGGGGTCGCCGCCCGCCTCGGCAGGATTCCCGCCCGTGTCGCCGACCGGCCCGAGTGCCGTCCTTGCCGCCTCGAGGATGCCCGGCAGCAGCTCGGCTGCCGCATGCCCGACCATCAGCGTCGACGGCTTGCCGATGAGCTGCGCCGCCGCGGGATTGGCCAGCGTGACGATGCCATGCGCGTTGAGCGCCAGCACGCCGTCGGCGATGCTCGCCAGGATCGCTCCCTGCCGCTGCGACTCCAGGCGCATCGCCTCGCCCGAGCGCGCCAGTTCCGCTGTGCGCTGGCCCACTTCAGCGATCAGGCGTCGCGCGTAACGGCGCCCCTGCACCACCGAGACCACCAGCCAGACAAGGCCCAACAACACGCCCAACGCCAGCGCCAGCACCCAGGGCCGCAGCCACAGCGGGGACCGGATCACGATGGAATTCGAAGACGCCACGGCGCTGGTGCGCCCCTCGACGTCGGTGGCCCGGATGCGGAAGCGGTAGTGGCCGGCCGGGAGGTGCGTGTAACGAATGGTGCGGGTGGGATTGAGCGCCGATGGGCCCCAGTCCGCGTCCGCTCCTTCCAGCATCGTCGAGAAGCGCAGGCGCGGCTCGTCCTCGAACGTCGGCGCGCAGAAGTGGACGACGACCGTGTGCGCGCCCGCGGGCAGGTGCAGGTCCTGGTCGGCGGGATGCCAGTGGCCGTCGACCTCGAAGCCCGTGATCCAGATCGGCAGGGCGGCCTCGGGCTCGCTGGCCAGGCGTTCGTCGTAGATGGACACACCGCGGTTCGTGCCGATCCACATGCGTCCCTGGTCATCGCACACCACTGCGTCACGGTTCGTCTCGGCGCCGGCCAGTCCGTCGGCGACGTTGAAGCGCCGCAATGCGTGCCCGTCCCAGCGGCAGACGCCCGAGCCCGTGCCGAACCAGACGTTGCCGTACGCGTCGCGCGTGATGGCGTAAACCGGCTCGGTGAGCACCGGGTCGGGCGCGACCGTCGCCTCCAGGCGCCCGTCCTTCACCCGGCACAGGCCGGATCCCGTGCCCACCCACGTATCGCCCGACGCCGGGATGTAGATTGCGTAGGTGCTCATGCGGCCGGATGCCGCATCGGCGGTCCAGAACTCGGCCTGGTCGTTCTTCAGGCGCACGACGCCGTCGTGTACCGTCGCCACGCACATCGAGCCGTCGGCGGTCTCCACCAGGCGTCGCGCCGAGATGCACCCGCTGCTTGGGCTGTTGCGCACGTTCAGGTATTCGAAGCGGTCGCCTCGCTGCCTGAAGATGCCGGCGACAGTGCCGACCCACAACCGGCCCGCGCGGTCGCGCGTCACGGCGTAGGCCGCGCCTTCGAGCCCGTCGGCCAGCCCGTACCAGCGGATCCTGCCGCGCGCGTCGATGCGCGCCAGGCCGCTCTGGTCCATGGCCGCCCACAACGTGCCGTCGGCGTCCTCGAACAGGTCCATGGCCCGGCTCCAGTCGTGCCCGGGCAGGACGAGCGGCAGCGTGCGTGTCGGCGCCCCGAGCATCGTGAGGCCGCCGTCGTGCCCGAGCACCATGGAGCCGTCGTGCCGTTGCACGACCGCCGAAACCTCATCGGCAAGCAGACCATCGACGCTGGTGAGGCTGCGCAGGCGCCGATTGGCGAGCTTGTCGATGCCGCGCTGGTTGGCGAGCCACGTCACGCCCTCGTGGTCCACCAGGATGTCGGTCACGCTGCTGGACAACAGGCCGTTCTCCTGCGTCAGGCGCTCGACGCCCACCAGCGGGTGCAGGTAGAACAAGGAACGCGGCGTGCCGATGTACAGACCGCCGACCGCGTCGATGGCGGCGTCGACGCCTTCGGCCGTCAGCAGCAGGTGCAGCGATTCGGAGCCTGGTTCGCGCTTGAAACCGGACGGCGTCCATTCGCCGTACCAGCCCGGGCCAGCCACGTGCAGGGCGCCGGTTCCCGGATGGACGACGGCGGCGTAGACCGGGCCATCGGGCAGGCCGGTCACGCGCGCGGGCGCCGGCGCATCGCCGCGCCCGGGATCCTTCACGCGGTACAGCCCGCCGGCCGTCGCGATCAGCAGGTCGCGGTCCTGCCAACAGATGTTGTGGACCGTGCCGGCGCCCTCGGGAAGGGGCACGGGCCACCACTGGTCCCTCGCCCGGACGACGACCCACCTGCCCTGGATGAGGACAGCCAGCGCCACGTTGCCGTCACCATCGCGCCCGGCGACGAGTTCGCGCGTCTCGACCCCGTTGGTGGCGCCCGGCCATTCGGGCAGCGTCTCCCAACTGTTGCCGACGAGGCGCGACACGCGCAACGGCGTCGTCTGGGAGACGGCCCACACGCCGCCCGTGTGGTCGACGGCGACGTCGCGGTTGTTGGCGGTGGGCAGCCCGCGCGACATGTCGTACAACTTCCAGTCGGCCCCGTCATAGCTGGCGACGCCCGTGCGGGTGGCGACCCACACGCGACCGCTGTCATCCTGGGCGATGCCCATGACCATGCTGGTCGGCATGCCTTCGGTTTC
>CAIOLW010000221.1 GCA_903859215.1 uncultured bacterium
GTCACCGTAGCTGCCGCCGCCACCGCCACCGCCGGCGCCGCCGCCGCCTTCGCCCTCTTCGCGGCGCCCGAGCAGCATCAGCTGGTCGGCGATGATCTCGGTGGTGTACTTCTCCTGGCCGTCCTGGCCCGTCCACTTGCGGGTCTCGAGGCGGCCCTCGACGTACACCTGCTTACCCTTCTTCAGGTAGCGCTCGGCGCGTTCGGCCAGGTGACGCCACGCGACGACGCGGTGCCACTCGGTCTTCTCCTGCCACTCGCCGCTGTTCTTGTCTTTCCAGCTCTCGCTCGTCGCAACCGAGAAGTTGGCCACCGGCACGTTGCTCTGGGTGTACTTGATCTCGGGATCGCGACCCAGGTTGCCGACGATGATGACCTTGTTGACGCTTGCCATCGCGTTCTCCTTGCCTTGTCGGGACGACCGACGCCTGGCGCCGGCGCATCCGGGTCCTACGGTTAGGTTCCCAGGCTGATCAGCGGGAGGTCACACTAGGACAGAACAGGCCGGGACGGCGGAAAAGAAATGGGGTGGATGATGGGATTCGAACCCACAACAACCTGGACCACAACCAGGGGCTCTACCATTGAACTACATCCACCACCACTATTCGCGTACTTGGCACGCCCGGCAGGACTCGAACCTGCGACCTGCGGATTAGAAATCCGCTGCTCTATCCAGCTGAGCTACGGGCGCACCGATCTAGAACACCGGGTGCCCGCACTCGGGGAAAGGCTCTTTCCCGCGGGCGGACGCGAATAATGGCGACGAGGCGCACCCGTGTCAAGACCGTCGATCCGTTGGTCGGGGCGACAGGATTTGAACCTGCGACACCCTGCTCCCAAAGCAGGTGCGCTACCGGACTGCGCCACGCCCCGACCTGAGCACATCATGTTCCAAGGGGACGTCCGGCGACCCCGCTGGCTTCCCTGGCGCCCGCAGGCGCCGAATCCGGCCCAATGGGTAACGGCGGGCCGCCCCCGTGTCAATCGCGCCGCCGTCAACGGCCCGGGACGCCCTGACGGCCGGCGTCACCGGCCGGCGCCATCGGCCGGCGCGGGCCTCAGCTCCCGTACGCCCCCGCCACGGCGCGGCGGATCCTCGCCAGGGCCCGGCCACGGTGGCTGATCTCGTGTTTCTGGCCGCCGGCCAGCTCCGCCAGGGTCAGCGACGAGCCCGCCGGGCGGAACACGGGGTCGTACCCGAACCCGCCGGCGCCCAGCGGCTGCCGCGTGATGTCGCCCAGCAGCCGGCCTTCGCCGTCGATCGCCAGCCACAGCGGTTCGCAGCGATCGCGACCGGGCGCCTCGCGCGAGAGCCCTGCCGGGGCCACGATCGTCGGCGGCGCCCCGGCCGTCGCCCGGTGCGGCACCATCCAGAGCGACGGTTCCGGCAACTGCACTGCGCCGGCCGGCGCCTTGTCGGCCACCCCGCCGGGTCCGCCGGCCAGGAGCCCGTCGACGACCTGCCGTAAACCGGCCGCGTCGTGCCCCCAGTTCGCCAGGTCGGCCCGCGCGCCCGCGGCGTAGGCCGCCCACGCCCCGTCCCCGGCCCCGAGGCCCGCCCAGAACGGCGCCCCCCGCGCCGGGTCCCGCAGCTCGATCGCGCGCGCCCACGGGTTGTGCAGCCAGCGCCGGTTGGCCGGCGCCATCACGGGATAGTCGCCGTCGCCGGGCCGCGGGTCGACCCACGCGCAGGCGCTGCAGAAGCGCGCCTGCCGCGAGCCGTCGGGCACGTCCCTCATCAGATCGAGCAGCAGCGCCACGTTGCTCGCGTAGGTGGCGCCCGGCCCCGAGAAGCGCGCGGCGAAGATGTCGGGCCAGCCGCCCAGCTCGCGCACCTGCAGCGACGTGTCGTCGGCCAGCGCGATCTCGCCGGTCCAGGCCGCGGTCACCATCGCCTTGCGATAGGCATTGCCCTCGATGGTGGCGCCGTCCTCGATCACCTCCGGCAGGCCTTTGTAGTCCAGCGCCGGGACGACCTCGAACGGCAGCCCTTCCATCAGCTCGGCCAGTTCGCGCAGCTTGTCCGGGTTGCGGCTGGCCAACACCACCTTGCGCAGGGCCGCCACCTCAGGCGCCCGGCGTCAGGTTGAGGACCTTGCGCTGCAGCTCGTTGATGCGCGCGATGGCGACGGCGCCCAGGTCGGTCATGGTGTCGAGCTGCGCGCGCGTGAACGGCCGGTGCTCGGCGGTGCCCTGCACCTCGATCAGCCCGCCGCCCTCGGCCATCACCAGGTTCAGGTCGGTGTCCGCGCCCGAGTCCTCGCGGTAGTCGAGGTCCACGACCACTTCGCCCTGCACCACGCCCAGACTGATGGCGCCCACCAGCGCGTGCATCGGGTGCTTGCGCAGCTTCAGGCGCAGCAGCGCGTCGTACAGCGCCACGGCGGCGCCGTTGATCGACGCGCAGCGCGTGCCGCCGTCGGCGCGGATGACGTCGCAGTCCACCGTGATCGTCAGGTCGCCGAGGGCATGCATGTCGGTGATCGCGCGCAGCGAACGGCCGATCAGCCGCTGGATCTCCATCGTGCGCCCGCCCTGGCCGCCGCCGGCCGCCTCGCGGCGCATGCGCTCGCCGGTCGAGCGCGGCAGCATGCCGTACTCGGCCGTCACCCAGCCCTGTCCCGAGCCTTTCAGCCACTTCGGGGTGCCGTTCGCGATGGACGCCGTGCAGATGACGTGCGTCTGCCCCATCTCGATCAGGCACGACCCTTCGGCGTGCGGCAGGTAGTCGCGGGTGATGCGCACCGGGCGCAGCTGGTTGGACTCCCGACCTTCGAAACGTTCGACCACGATGGATCCTTTCCGTGTGCAGCTCTCGATCAGGCCAGGCCGCCGAGCGCGTGCCCGGCCGCCTCCATCTCGTCCAGTCCGACCGACTCGACATCAGCGATCGGCTTGCCCAAAAAGCGCGCGCCGATCTCGGCGAACTTCCAGGGGATGTCGCTCAGGATGAACGACAGGTTCCCGGGCTCGTCGCCGCCGCTCAGCGCGCCGGTGTTCGCCAACGCGTCGCAGGCGGCGGTGGCCAGCGCCTCGGCCGAGTCCACCAGCCTCACGTCCGGGCCGAGGTACGACGCGATGTCGTCGCTCAGCAGCGGGTAGTGCGTGCAGCCGAGGATGAGCGTGTCGACATGCGCGTCGCGCACGGGCCGCAGGTACTCGGCCACGGCCAGGCGCGTCATCGCGTGGCCGCCGAGGCCTTCCTCGACCAGCGGCACGAACAGCGGGCACTCGGCCGCAACGATGCGTTCGGGACCCAGCCCGGCCGCGGCCAGCCCCTGCTGGTAGCGGCCCGAGCGGATGGTGCCCGAGGTGCCGATGACGCCGATCGTGCCGCCGCGCGTGGCGGCCAGCGCCGCGCGCACGCCCGGCTCGATGACGCCCAGCACGGGCACCGGCAGCACCTCGCGCAGGTGGTCGAGCGCGAACGCGCTGGCGGTGTTGCAGGCCACGACCACCATCTTGACGCCGCGCGACACCAGCAGCCCGGCGTCCTGCCGCGCGAACGCGCGAACGGTCTTCTCGCCCTTGGTGCCGTACGGCACGCGCGCGGTGTCGCCGAAGTAGAGCAGGTCCTCGCGCGGCAGCCGCTCGTGCAGCGCGCGCAGCACCGTCAGGCCGCCGAGGCCCGAGTCGAAGACGCCGATGGGCGCCCGCATCAGAGCCACCGCCGCGGCGCGAACGGATGGGCCAGGTCCAGGTGACCGGCCAGCGTGCCGACCTGCCGCCCGTCGACCAGGATGGTGCAGTCGTCCACCTGCGGGAAGTTCAGCGCGACCGTGCGCAGGATCGACATCAGCGTCGCGGTCTCGGCCGCGCTGCCGCCGGGATGGCCCGTGACGAGTTCCTCGCTGAAGTCGAGCACCGCGGTGCGCGCCTTCGGGTCGACGAACGCCGCCAGCGCGCGCGTGCCCTGCGGCAGGCCGCTGATGGCGCGCCCGCTGCGCGGCCCGGTGCACAGCGACTGCATCAGCGCCAGCAGGTCCTCGCCCGGCTGGCCGCGGCTCGGCAGGCGCCGGTCCTCGTTGAGCCAGCCGTCGCCGTCGCGCTGCGGGAACACGAGCACGACCGCGCGATCGCCGGCCTGCGGCAGGTCGACCACCGCGTTCGGACCGCCGGCCGCGCCGCCCAGCAGGTCCGACTGGTTCAGCGACTGGCGGTAGGCCCACCACGCCACTGCCGCCGCGACCACCGTCACGACCGCCAGCGCCACCACCACGACGCGACCGCGCGGCATTCGCCGCGACAGGCCGCCGCCCGCGGGCTTCGGCCCGGTTCCGTGCAGGTCGCTCACGGCTCACCGTCCGTGACCGGTTTGCCGCCCGGGCCGTCGCCCCTGGCGTAGGCCAGCACCGCGTCGCCGATCGCCCGCGCCAGCTGCCGCTGGTAGCCGCGGTCGCCCAGCTGCGACTCCTCGTCGGCGTTGCTCAGGAAACCGAGTTCGACCAGCACCGCCGGCATGTACGCGCCGACCAGCACGCGGAAGCCCGCCTGCCGGACGCCGCGGTCGGGCAGCGACAGCGACCGGCAGGCGTGCTCCTGCAGGAACTCCGCGAAGCGGCTGCTGCGGTTGATGAAGCGGTTCTGCACCAGTTCCCAGACGATGAACTCGACATCGCCGGGCTGGGTGCCCGGGGCCGCGCCGTTCTCGGTCGCCGCCACGCTGCGCGCCCAGTCGCTGCTCGCGGGCGACAGGAAGAACGTCTCGAAGCCGTTGGCCTTGTCGTCGAACCAGCTGTTGCAGTGCAGCGAGATGAACAGCTCGCCGCCCGCGGTGTTGGCGGCCTCGGCGCGCGCGTCCAGTTCCATCGAATCGTCGCGCGAACGCGTCAGCGTCACGTCCAGGTTGCTCGCGCGCTCGAGGTACTGCTTCAGTTCGCGCGCCACGGCCAGGTTGACGTCCTTCTCCATCACGCCGCGGGGCCCGATCGCCCCGGTGTCGGCGCCGCCGTGCCCGGCGTCGATGATCACGTGACGCAGGGGCGCGGCCAGATCGGGCGCGACCGGCGGCGCCGTCGGCGGCGCCACCGCACCCGTGCCGGCGCCGTCGTCGACAGCCGCCAGCGTCGAGTCGACCGGCGCCGCGGCCGCCACCTCGATGATGATGTCCTTGCCGTCGTCCTCGGCCCGCGACCGCTGCTCGCCGGCCCCGGCGGCCAGGCGCAGGACGATGATCGCCCGGCCGGCCTCCTGCCGGCACTCGACCGCGCGCACCAGGCCCAGGCCGCTGGTGCCCGCCAGCCGGCGCGTGTCGGCGCGGCCGCCGTCGATCGTCAATTCGAGCAGGTCGGTGGCCACGCGCTCGACCGACCAGGCCAGCGCCGCGCGGCAGCGGATGCGCGCCGTGGTGCCGACATCGCCCAGCGTCAGCCCCAGGCCCTCGATGTTGTCGTCGGCCCGGCCCAGCGCCAGGCGCCCCGAGCCCGCGTCGAAGGTGACGTCCAGCTGCGCCTGCGGGCCGATCACGCGCACGAGCGCCACGAGCGGCAGCCACAGGTCGCCCTCGTAGTCGAGCACCGGCACCGGCAGCAGCGTTTCCTTGCCGCCGGCCAGCAGCACGCGGCTGCCGCCGGTCACCACGAAGCTGTTGCCGTCCACCGTCAGTTCGAGCCGCCGCAATGTGTCCTGCCACAGGCGCCCGGCCTTGAGCATCGTCGAGAGGTCGGCCGAGCGCACGTACACCTCGCGCACGTCCTTCAGCAGGCGCCGGCCGGTGACCATCGACGACTGGCGCGTCGCGCGCTGCTCGACCATGAGGTTGACGACGGGAGCCTGCGCGTCGATGCGCGTGTAGGCCAGGGGGTCGGCGTAGGTGTCGGCCGCGCGCGCGGTGCGCGGGGCCATCGCCAGGCACGCCGCCGCCGCGACGAGCGCCAGCACCGGCAGCAGCAGCGCGGCCGCGGGCCGTCGCGCGCGCAGGGAGAGCATCGGGAAGTTCATCGGGCGCGGTTCCTCACGGCTCGCGGCGACCCATGTGCTGGGCGATGTGCCGCTGGACATCCTGCTTCGCCTTCGCATCGCGCTTGTCGTGCATCTTCTTGCCGCGGCCGAGGCCCAGCTCGAGCTTCGCGCGCCCTTCCTTGAAGTACAGGCGCAGCGGCACCAGGGTCAGCCCCTTCTCCTCGAGCTTGGGCAGGATCTTGCGGATCTCGCGGCGATGCAAGAGCAGCTTGCGGCGCCGGAACGGCTCGTGGTTCTCGCGGTTGCCCTGTTCGTAGGGGCCGATGTGCATCTTGACGATGTAGGCCTCGCCGTCGCGGATCTCGCCGTAGGCATCGCCCAGGTTGACCTTGCCCTCGCGCAGCGCCTTGACCTCGGTGCCCTGCAGGACGAGTCCGGCCTCCCAGGTCTCGAGGATCTCGTACTCGTACCGGGCCCGGCGGTTGGAGGCCGCGATCTTGATGCCCGCTTTGTCATCCTTGCGCGCCATGCCCGACTCCCGCCCGTGATCCCGGATTGCCAACAGGTTGCAGAATATACCCCGCGCCCGGGGCGACTGCCAACGACCGCTTCGGCCCGCGGCGCCGGCAACCTGCCCCGGCTCGAAAATCACCACCCCGGGTTGACAGCCCCCGGCACGCCCGCTACATTGGCCCGCGCTCGCCCGGGAGACCGGTTGGGCGCCGGAAAACGCAATAGTGCCCAGGTGGCGGAATTGGTAGACGCGCTACGTTCAGGTCGTAGTGGGGTTTCCCCGTGGGAGTTCGAGTCTCTTCCTGGGCACCACAGTTTTCCCTTGAGGATGGCCGCTGACCGCCCGGTCGCGTCGGTCCGAAACGAAATGGTCCCCTGCTCCGGCGGGGGATTTTTTCGTTCCGGCCCCGACTCCCGCACTCCCGAACCCCGCCGCCCGCGAAACCGCCAGGCGGCACGAAATCTGCAAATTCCTCCCCGTGCCCTGCCCGGAACCTCGGGCCAGGCTTGAGCCGCCCCAGGCAAGAGCTTGCCGGACAAAGACTTGAAAAGACGCGACGGGCGCCCTGCGGCGACCGTCGGTGCGGAGGATCCCATGCGCTGGATCGATATCATCCTGCCCGAGCCGGGAACCGACCAGACGCTGGACGCCGGCCTGGCCGAAGCGGCCGCCCTGGCGGCCCGGTATCCGGAGATCCAGCAGCGCGACGGGCTCGACGCGGGCACCCTGCTGCCCCTGATGGAGGAGGCCGGCCGCCTCCTGTTCGCCACCCTGAACCGGGTGGTTCCCCGCGCCTTCGACGGCACCCGGCGCGCGGCCACGATCGACACGATGTCGGTGGGGGAAACCGCGCACGACAACCTGGTCGGCTTCCACCTGGTGGTCGACAAGGCGTGGCTGGGCCTGCCCTGGACGTGGCTGCACAACGGCCTGAATTTCGTGCTCGAGCATCATCCCCTGTGCGCCAGCCTGCGCCCCGCGGCGCTGCCGCCCTCGGCGACGCTCCGCCCGTGGATGCAGCGCCAGGTGCGCGCCGGCTTCCTGGTCGGCGACGGCGGCGCCCAGGACCTGCGCGCGATCCGCGACCAGCTGCAGGAGCCGGGCGCGCGGCTGCCCGAGTTGCTCTTCATCCCCGGCCACACCGACCCGCAGATGCGCCGGCTCATCTACCGCGAAGCCGAGGCCATCGGCCTGGCCCTCGAAGGCGGCCTGCCCGGCCGCCCGCTGGCGCACGTGGAAGTGCCGCAGGGCGCGGTCACGCCCGGGCTGCTGTGCGACCAGAACGTGGCCTACCAGATCCTGCACTTCGCCGGCCCGGTCAGCGCGCCGGCGCGGCACGACGACACGCTCGGCGAGTACTGGATGAACCGGCTGATCGAGGAAGCGTCGTATCCCGATGACGAGAACCTGGCCGAGGCGCTGGGCTGCGAGGGCGAGATCCTGGGCGTCGACCCGGTGACATCGCTGCTGGACGACGTGTGCCTGAAC
>CAIOLW010000222.1 GCA_903859215.1 uncultured bacterium
GGGTCGGAGAGGCTGGCGGGCGTGATGAACGTCCAGCCGGCGCCGACGGGCTTGATGAAGATCGACAACACCAGCGCGAGCGTGCCGAGCATCTGCAGGCGCAGCGACAGGCGGGTCAGCCAGGGCAGGCGGAACTCGCCGGCGCCCAGTTGCAGGGGCAGCAGGTAGTTGCCCAGCACCGACGGGATGACGGGGATCAGGAACAGGAAGACCATCAGGATGCCGTGCTGGGTCAGCATCTGGCGGTAGAGCGCGGGGTCGACCAGTCCGCTGGTCACGCGCATGCGCAGGATGACCGCGTAGATGGCGCCCAGCAGGAAGGCGCCGAGCGTCCACCACAGGAACTGCAGCGCAATCTGCTTGTGGTCGGTGGTGGTCAGCCAGTTCGCGCCGGAGGCCTTGTTCACGGGGCTGCTCATCTACTTGCCTCCCTGGGGCGCGGCGGGTGCGGCGGCGGCGCTGGCGACCTGCTTGCCCGCGGGCTTCGTGGCGCTCGAATCGGCCCCGGCGGGCGTGCCGCCCAGGTCCGACAGCGTGCGCAGATACGCGGTAAGCGCAGCGATTTCCTTGTCGGTGATCCGGCCCTCGAACGGGGTCATCACCGGCTCGTAGCCGAGGATGATCGACACGTTCGGCTTGAGGATCGACTGCTTGATGTAGGCTTCGTCGGCCGTGATCCTCACGCCTTCGCGCGTGTCGAACTGGTGGCCGAAGACGTTCTTGAAGCTCGGGCCCACCAGCTTGTTGCCATCGATGGTATGGCAGGTCCGGCAGCCCTTGGTGCCGTAGAGCACCTCGCCCGCCTGCACCATCGTGCGGCCGGCGAAGACGTCCGAGACGCGGATCATCCAGGCGTCGAAGTCGGCCGGCGTGTGCGCGACGACGGCCGTGTGCATGTCCTGGTAGCGGTCGCCGCCCCAGATGGCGCTGCGCAGTTCGTACGTGCCCGGCGTGGTGGCATTGAACCAGGCCTGCGCGGTGCGTCCGGGCAGGACGGGCTCGTTCAGCCGCAGCGAAGGCGACTGCAGGGTGTGGATGACGTCGACCGTGGTCGCGTCCAGGCGCACCGGGCGGTTGATCGACACGTGCAGCGTGTCGGCCAGGTGGCCGTTCGGGTACGTGAACTGGAAACCTTCGCGGCCGACGGTCGCGAGCACGCGGTACGACATCCAGGGCGCCGCGTTGGCGTCCAGGAAGCCGGGCAGGCCGGCGTTGAATGCGTAGATGGCGATGCCGAGGGCCGCGAGCACCCAGGCGGCCTGCAGCTTCACGTTGGGGCGCGCATCGCTCAGGCCGCGCTCGTTCTCGCTGTTGCGGGGGAACTGGCGGACGAAGACCATCGCCAGGCCGGTGACCAGGATGACCGCGAACGCGCCGACGACGTACACGCCGTAGAACGCCGGGTCGACGCCCTGCGACTGCGTGGAGGCCGCCTGCGGCAGCCAGCTGGAGACGGTGGCGGTGGCGATCACGGCCTTACCTCTTTCCCGGCCGCGGCCATGCGGTCCATCGCGGCGTCGATGGGCATGACCGCCTTGGTCTTCTGCTCGTCGAGCCAGCGCGGCGACTCCTGCAGGCGCGCGTCCTGTTCGCCGTTGGCCGCGCGCAGCGGCTCGTTGACCGGCGTCACCGTCTTGGCGGTTGTTTCGCGAGCCTGCACCGCCAGGTAGCCGCCCTGCATGAACAGGGACAGGGCCACGACGAGAAGCAGCGCCGCCACGGTGCAGCACACCACTGCCAGGGCGTTGAAGCCGTTGTTCGCTTTCGGGTCGGCCGAAGCCATCACTTTGCTCCCGGGCGCCGCGGGGGCGCCTTGATCGAGGCCGTTTGGATCAGGCGTTCTCGAACCGCAGCGACTCGTCCAGCCGCGGGTCACGGGTCGGCACCAGCGAGTTGCCCATGGCCAGGCGCGTGACGCCCGCGAACCAGAGGCCACCGATGCCCAGGAACAGGGCCACCGCCGCCGGGCTGAACATCGCGTGTTCGCTGTACTCCGGCATGATCACCCAATAGAGGTTCAGCCACTGCGCGACGATGATCCACATGGCCCAGAAGGCCATCACCTTGCGGTTGCGCTTGGCCCAGCGCGACACCAGGCCGCAGAACGGCAGCGCGAACGTGCAGAACAGCGTCGCCAGGCCCACCTTGCCCCAGCCGTGGGTCGAGCGCATCAGGTACCAGGCCGTTTCCTCGGGAATGTTCGCGTACCAGTACAGCATGTACTGGCTGTAGGCGATGTAGCCCCAGAAGAACGTGAAGCCGAACATCAGCTTGCCGTAGTCGTGGAAGTGCTCGGCGCTGACGATGCGCGTCAGGCGGCCCGAGTTCTGCAGGCCCATCGTCACCAGTGTCAGCACCGCGAAGAACGAGACGAAGCTGCCGGAGAAGTAGTAGACGCCGAACATCGTGCTCGACCACAGCGGGTCGATGCTCATCACCAGGTCGAACGACGCCAGCGCGGTGCAGATGGCCGTGGCCATCAGCGCGAAGCCGCTCAGGTTCTCGAAGCGGCGGGTGATCTTCAGATCGCCCGTCTTGTCCTGCGCCACCGAACTGCGCCAGTAGAACAGCGAGTAGCCGCTCCAGACGATGAAGTAGATGGCCCAGCGCAGCGTGAAGGCGCCCTGGTTCAGGTAGCCGACCTTGTGCGCCATGGCGTGGCTGTGGGCAATGGCCGGGTCCATCCAGCCGTAGACGCGGCCCGCCAGCAGGATCACCGGGATGGCCAGCAGCGCCAGCAGCGGCGTGACGGCGGCCATCACCTCGGCCAGGCGGCGGATGACCACGTTCCAGCTGGCGCGCGTCACGTACATGATGCCGATGAAGATCAGCGCGCCCAGGCTGACGCCCAGGAAGAACGCGAAGTTCAGCACGTAGGCGAAGGCGAACTGCTTCAGGTTGTCGCCCTGCGCCGAGCCCAGGCCGAAGGCGGCCAGCATGCCGACCACGCCGATGGCCAGGCTGGTGCCGAACACGCGCGGGCCCAGCCCGTCGAGCGTCGTGCGCGTGTCCTGCAGGGTGGGAACGTGGGTGTGAGCCAAGTTCATTACTCCCGTGCTGGCCGGCCCGCGGGCCGGCGCCTTCTGATTAGGTCTCTAGCGCCCCAGCGCCGCCCGGTCCGCGACCGGGACATCGTCGATCTTCGCGTTGCGGGACAACTGCAGCGCCCGCACGTACGCAACCACGGCCCAGCGATCCTCCGGCGCGATCTGCGCGGCGTAGGACGGCATGTTCCGGATGCCCTTGGTGATCGTGTTGAAGATGTGGCCGGACGGGCGGTCGATGACCGCCTGGCTGGTCAGGTCCGTGGGCGGCGTCCAGGTGCCCTCGGCCAGCGCCTGCGCGCGGGCGTTGACGATGCCGTTGCCGTTGCCGCTGCGGCCGTGGCACGGCGCGCAGTAGATGCCGAAGCGCTCCTGGCCACGGGCCAGCAGCTTGCGGTCCACTTTTTCGGGGATGTCCTGCACGAACGTCGTGTCGTGGGCCACGCCGCGGAAGAACGCATCGTCGGCCGCCAGCATGCCGCGCGCGACGGTGCCCTGCGGCGGTTTGTGCATCGAGACGCCGTCCGGGAAGAACGGGTTCTCGGTCTGGGCCTTGTAGTAGAACTGCTGGTCCATGTCGTAGACGACCTGGATGCGCGGGTGACTCTTGCCCGAATGGTTGTTCCTGTAGATCAGGGCCATCGGGATCAGGCTGAGCGCGACCACAACCAGCAGCACGTAAAGGATCGGGCGCGGCATCGGTCAGGCCTCCAC